>DATLCA010000468.1:0-6900 GCA_035526605.1 Pyrinomonadaceae bacterium
AAGGATACGAAAGCGATTGGCGAAAGCATCACACGTCGTCGGTCACGCGCGATGTTTGGGTGTACGACACGGGCTCGAAGAAATACACGCAGGTATCGCAATTCAAGGGTGAGGACCGCAATCCGGTTTTCGATTCGAACGATAACGACTTTTACTACCTGAGCGAGCAGAGCGGATCATTCAACGTTTGGAAAAGCAGCTTGGCGCATCCGGACAAGACCGTCGCCGTAACCAAGTTCACGAAGAATCCGGTTCGATTTCTAACGCGTTCGAAAACCGGCACGATGGCGTTCAGCTACGACGGTGAGCTTTACACCATGAGCTCCGGCGGGGAGCCCACGAAATTGAACGTAAGAGTTGGGGCCGACGGGCGGGATCAGATCGAGAAGATCGTTCCGGTCAACGGCGGATTCACCGAAGTGAAGCTTTCCCCGAACGGGAAAGAATTCGCGTTCGGTTTTCGCGGAGAGATATTTGTCAGCAGCATCGACGGCAAGATCGTGAAGCGGATCACTAACACCCCCGAGCAGGAGCGATCGGTGAGCTTTAGCCCGGACGGCCGCTCGCTCGTCTATGCCGCGGAGAAAAATAACAACTGGAATATTTACACCGTGTCCCTGACGCGGAAGCAGGAGCCATACTTTTTTGTCTCGACCGTATCGAAGGAAGACCCAGTGGTGGCGACCGGAGCCGAAGAGTTCCAGCCGGCCTTTTCACCCAACGGTAAAGAGATCGCTTACCTCGAAGACCGAAACACGCTGAAGGTTTACAACCTCGCCGCGAAGCAATCCCGAACCGTTCTTCCGGCCACTAGAAATTATTCTTACGCCGACGGCGATCAGTATTACGACTGGTCACCGGATTCGAAATGGTTGCTGGTTCAGTTTGGGCAGACCGAGCGCATGTTCACGCCGGAGGTCGGGCTCGTGTCGGCGGACGGCACTGGCGAGCTTCGCAACTTGACGCAGAGCGGGTACGACGACTTTACCCCGAAATGGGTGATGGACGGGAAGATGATGATTTGGGGCTCCACCCGGGAGGGCTCGCTCGCCCAAGGCGGCGGGTCGAATTCGGGTGACGTGTTTGCGATGTACTTCACAAAGGCGGCTTACGATCGCTCGCGACTTTCCAAAGAAGAATTTGCTCTGCTGAAAGAACAGGAAGACAAGGACAAGAAGGAAGCGGAGGAAAAAGCGAAGGCCGCGGGCACAGGTTCGACTCCGTCTCCTTCGCCGACAGCCGACGACAAGAAGCTGCTCGCCTTCGACTGGGACGGACTGACGGAAAGAAAGTCGCGATTGACCGTCCACACGTCGGCCATCTCCGACTGGGCACTGTCGAAAGACGGGGAAAAACTTTTCTACCTGACGAACTTCGAAAAAGGTAACGATCTCTGGGTTACGGAGATCCGCACGCGCGACACAAAGCTGTTTGCAAAACTTGGTGCGAACAACGCCTCGATGGAGATCTCTCCCGACGGGAAGTTCCTGCTTGTCGTCGGTGACGGCAAAGCGATGAAGGTCGATACCGAAAGCGGAAAGTCGGAGCCGATCGGCGTCAACACAGAGATGGTGCTGAACTATTCCGCCGAAAAGGCCTACATTTTCGATCACAGCTGGCGGCAGTTCAAAGAGAAGCTGATCTTCCCGGATCTGGGGGGTCTCGACTGGGATTCTTACCACACTTCGTACAGGAAATTCCTCCCGTACATTAATAACAACTACGACTTCGCCGAGATGCTTAGCGAGATGCTCGGCGAGATGAACGTGTCGCACACCGGCGCATATTACAGCCCGAGTTTTCCCACCGGGGATCAGACGGCATCGATCGGATTGCTTTACGACTATTCGTATTCCGGCGACGGAATAAAGATCGCCGAGGTGGTCCAGGGCGGGCCGGTCGATTTGGCAGCGTCCTCCATCAAGGCCGGACACATCATCGAGCAGATCGACGGAAACGCCATCGATGCCTCGATGGATTTTTACAGACTTCTAAATCGCAAAGCAGGGAAGTACACGCTGCTGTCGGTCTACGACCCCGCCGCGAACAAACGGTGGGACGAAACCGTGAAGCCGGTCAGCCGAGGCGAAGAAGGTGAGCTGTTGTACAAGCGCTGGGTGCGGGGTCGCCGGGCGGAAGTCGATCGTCTGTCTGGCGGGCGCATCGGATACGTTCACGTGCGTTCGATGAACGATGCCAGTATGCGGACCGTCGTTGACGAATTGCTCGGGCTGAACATTAGTAAGGATGCCGTAATCGTCGATACGCGATTCAACGGCGGCGGAAGCATCCATGAGCAGTTGAGCGATTTTCTGAGCGGTAAAAAATATTTCGACGTTGTCCCGCATGGCCAGTACATCGGCAGCGAGCCGTTCGACAAATGGGTCAAGCCTTCGATCGTACTGATGGGCGAAAGTAATTATTCCGACGCTCATCTTTTTCCGCTGGCGTACAAGCTGAAGGGGATCGGTCAGGTGCTCGGCATGCCCGTACCCGGAACAGGGACATTTGTCTGGTGGGAGAATCAGATCGATCCGACGATCCGCTTTGGTATACCCATGGGCTGCTGGCGGACGGCGGATGGAAAGTGCGGTGAGAACAATCAAATGGAACCCGACATCCGCGTCGCCAACGAGCCGGATGTGATGGCGAGCGGACGCGACCAGCAGATTGAGGCGGCGGTGCGGGAATTGATGAAGAAGAAGTAATTGCGATTTTGGAAGTGGGATTCGGGAATGCGGATTTGAGAAGAATCTTGTTCTTGGGACTCAGCACTAACGGTGCGGCGGTAATTTAGCCAAGGGCGACGCCCCTGGAAAGGTCGTTTCGGAGCACCAAAGGTGCGTGGGCAATCGATCTTGCTCTCGCACACTACTTCACGGCGTTGCGATCCCTCGTCAATTGCCGCGTTCGAGGGGCGATGCCCCTAGGTAGATTACCGCCGCACCCGTGGTGTTTTTTGGAAGAAGAATCAGATTCTTTCTGAACTTACCGCCCGCCAGGGGAGCCTCGAAAAGAAAACCCCGCGCGCTGCTTCCGCTGAAATTCCTTACTTAAACTCCATCGTCCCATCATCCACCCGTCCATACCTCAACATCGACAAGTCCTTGATGTAATTCTGGTGAAGCCGCCACGGCGTTTTCGAACCCTGGCTCGGCAATGTGTGAAGGGCGCGTTGCACGTAACCCGAACTGAAATCCAGCACGGGTTCTCTTTCCACCGAGGGATCCTTTAGCCGTGCCGTGCACTGAGAAAAACCGTGCTCGTCCATGTAGTTCAGCAGCCGGCAGACGTACTCCGACGTTAGGTCGCACTTCAGCGTCCAGGACGCATTCGTATAGCCGAATGCCGATGCGAGATTGGGCACATCGCTGTACATCATTCCCTTGTAGGCGATCGTCTGCGACATATCCACCGGCTTATCGTCGACGATCAGTCGCAGTCCCGCCATCAATTTTAGATTTAATCCCGTCGCCGTGACGATGATATCCGCATCGAGCATCACGCCGGATTTTAATTGCAGGCCGGATTCGGTAAACGTTTCGATCTCGTCGGTGACGATCGATGCACTTCCTTCCCTTATCACATTAAAAAGATCCGAGTCGGGCACGAGACACAGTCGCTGGTCCCAGGGATTGTACGACGGAGCGAAATGCTTCGGGTCGTATGAATCTCCCAGCTCGCGCTTCACGCCTTTGTCGAGCAGGCGTTTCATTGTCTGCGGGCGCTTCCGCGACAGGACATAGAAGAACATTTGCAGCATCACGTTCTTCCACCGCGTCAGAACGTAAGCCGCTCGGTCGGGAAACAAAAGGCGAAAGAAGTTCGCGATCTTATCTTCAGATGGAAGGGTCATGACGTACGTCGGCGAGCGCTGGAGCATCGTGACATGGCCGGCTTTTGCGGCCATTGCCGGTACGAGGGTAACTGCTGTCGCTCCGCTCCCGATGACGACCACTCGCTTGTCTGAGTAATCCAAGCCTTGAGGCCACTTTTGTGGGTGAACGATCTGACCGCCGAACTTTTCCACGCCGCTCCAGTCGGGCGTGTAACCATTTTCGTAATCGTAATAACCTGTGCAGAGAAAAAGGAAGCTGCAGGTAAGTCGCATCGGACCGTCCTTCGTCTGCGTCAGAACAGTCCAGAGCGAATCATCTGATGACCACGAGGCTTCGGTGACGCGGTGGCCGTACCGTATATTTTTGTCGACCTGAAACTCACTGGCCGTATCGCGAATATAGCTGAGAATTGCCGGGCCGTCAGCGATCGCCTTTGCGTTCCGCCATGGGCGAAACCGGTACCCGAGCGTGTACATGTCCGAATCGGAGCGAACGCCCGGGTATCGAAAAAGATCCCACGTCCCACCCATGGCTTCACGTCCCTCGAAGATCGCAAAACTTTTCCGCGGACACGCCATGCTGAGCTGGCAAGCCGCACCGATACCCGAAAGGCCGGCCCCGACAATTACGACATCGATGTGTTCCATAGCTTCGCGATCACGAACATATTAATTTGTTTCCGTGGGAAAAAGAATTGCAGAAACCTTTGCGGTCCCGCCGTCGTAAGGTTCGCTGTTCGTCCCGACTTCTTCATCATGCACATTCTGGAAACTCGTGATTTGGTCCACTCGTTCTCGAACGATGAGATCGTGCTGAACGCCGTAAGCTTGCGCGTTGAAGAAGGAAGCATCTACGGTTTCCTCGGACCGAACGGCGCCGGCAAGACAACTACTTTGCGGTTGATACTTGGACTTCTCAAGAAACAGAAGGGTTCGATAACGGTTTTTGGCGAGGACTTCGAAAAGAATCGGGTGAGTGCGTTGCGAAAGATCGGATCGATGATCGAGAGCCCGTCCATCTACTCACATCTAACGGCGGTCGAAAACCTAAACCTGCTACAAAAAATCTATCAGTGTCCGAAGGCACGGATCGGGGAAGTGCTCGAGCTTGTCGGACTGGCGAAAACGGGGAAAAAGAAAGCAGGCGAATTTTCGCTTGGGATGAAGCAGCGCCTCAGCATCGCGATTGCGTTGCTGAATTCGCCGTCGCTGTTAATTTTAGATGAGCCAACGAACGGCCTCGATCCTAACGGCATTATCGAGATACGCGAATTACTTCGGCGGTTGAATGAAGAGAACGGAATCACGATCGTAATTTCGAGCCACTTGCTCTCGGAGATCGACAAGCTTGTCTCGCACATCGGCATCATCAACAAAGGCAGGATGATGTTCCAGGGAACGCTGGAAGAATTGAAAGACAAGCAGCAGCAGTCGATCTCGGTCGTGTTCGAAACAAGCGACAGCGCGAAAGCCCGGGAAGTGATGGCGCGGATCGGGATCGACGCCGAAGTTCAAAACGGTCGATGCACGTTGCCTGCGTTAGGCAAAGAAAAGATCGCCGCAATCAATCGGGAATTGGTTCTAAACGGAATCGACGTGTTCGAGGTGAATGTTGTAAAGAACGACCTCGAGAGGATCTTCATGGATCTGATCCGTTGAGTGTCTGCAGCCTCGAAGTCTGGGAAGTCTAGGAAGTCCGTCGTGCCAAGGTCGGCTAGAGAACCCCTGAGACTTCCCGGACTGCCGAGACTGCCGAGACTGCCGAGACTTCCTGGACTACTCATGACCTTCCTAAACAGCTTTCAAAGCGAATGGATGAAGACGAAACGCAGTCTGGCGTTTTGGATGGTCGTCATCGGAGGCTTCTTTACGCCGTTGATCATCATCGTCGCTCGTTTGATAAATCACGCGAAGCTGCCGGAAATCTATTCGGCCGAGAACTTTTGGGATCTGCTTTGGAAAAACTCGTGGGAATCGGTGGCGATATTTTTTCTGCCGCTGGGTGCGATACTCTCGACCAGCCTCATCGCGCAGCTCGAATACAAGAACAACACATGGAAGCAATTGCACACGCTGCCGCTTTCATACACGACGATCTTTTTTTCCAAGCTCGTCGTGATACTCGTGCTGATGCTGCAGTTCTTCGTGCTCTTTAATCTAGGGATCTATCTCGCCGGGATCGTTCCGTACTTGCTTGTTAGCGGCACGCCTTACCCGCGGCAGCCTTTGCCGTACGAACATTTTCTCCACGAGGACGCACTCTATTTTCTAGACGTGTTGCCGATCGTCGCACTCCAATATCTGATCGCGCTGCGATTCAAGAACTTCCTGGTGCCAGTCGGGTTGGGTTTCGTCTTCTGGGTCGGATCTCTTGCGGCACTGTCATGGAAATTCGGCTACGTAATTCCATACACGTACCCGATGTACAACTATCTAAAAGCGGGTGTTCAGACAAAAGCCGTGATACCGGATGTCGATATTCATCTTCTCGCACTCGGTTATTTCGTCGCGATAACGGTGGTTAGTTATGTGTTGTATTTGACGAAGAGGGAGAAAGGGTGAAGGAACCAAGAAGTAAACGTAAAGAAGTGGGAATTACAGCGACGCCGCGTCAGCGGCCCAGTGAATTTAGCCGTGGGTGAAACCCACGGTAGGCGTCCAAAGGAACCTGCCGCGTCAGCGGCAGATGAATTTAGACGTGGTGAATCAGCCGAATAAATACCGTTCGTCGTAATCCACCGCGTGAAGCTTCAACAACGTGAGATATTCTTCTTCAAAGGTCTGATTTGTATGATGTACACGTTGGTTTTCGATGTAATTGATGACGGCCGGCACGCTCGACTGACTCACTGAAAATATCCCGTACCCGTCCTGCCATGCGAATTGTGATAAAGCCGGAAATTTGACATGCATCCACTTTGAGGACTCCGCTTTCAGCCAAAGCGGAATCTCACATGGTTTAATCACCGGCCTCGCCATTACAAGAGCATGAAGATGATCTTCGATACCACCCACTTGAAGCGCCGTTAGATCATGCTGCCGGGCAATTCCACCAACGTATG
>DATLCA010000469.1:0-3009 GCA_035526605.1 Pyrinomonadaceae bacterium
AAGCGGATGCCTCGCCGGTACGACGCGCGAGTTCGTGCTGGAAAATTTTGAATGCAGAGAAGTGGAGATTGGACTGGAGGAACTGCGATTGGCTGACGAAATATTCCTGACTTCGGCGGGACTGGGGATCATACAAGTAGCGGAATTCGAACGGCGGAGATTAAAAGGCGAGGCTCACCCGATTATGAGCTTGCTTCCGTTCTAGTCCGTATCAATTGCCAGGCGCGTAACAGAGACCACGTGCCGAAGCACGTGGCCGCGGTCAAACAAAGAATAGTTAAAGTCTAGTATCCACGCGGAAGAAAATAGCGCTTCGCAAGCGATCCTCAGCCAGTCTTCAAGACACAAAAATACACGAAACCAGTGGAATCCGATTCCGCACGGTTTCGTGTGATGGTTTGTCCGGCCTGCTAAGCCGCAGTCTCGAACAATGCGAGAATCTGCTTGCCTTCGTTCGACCGCGGGTCGATCGTTCGAATATGCTTCTGGCCCTGCATCTCCCAAATCGCGGTTACGACGCCTTCCTTCTCGACGGCCTGATAATGAACATCTTCGGACTCGGCCGCTGACTGGTCGGCTGCTTGTGCTTCAACCGCTTGTGCTGCTTCTTCTGACATTTAAAACAAAATCTCCTGAATATTAAAAATTAGTTGCCGCCGTCTTTTTCGGCGATCGTGATCGTCGGCTTCGCGTCAGCGGGCTGCGAGCCCTGCTTTTCCGCGATCGTGATCGTCGGCTTCGATTCAACTTCGTTGGTCTCGTCTCTGTCTTCTGTTTCGTCGGGCATTTTTGTTCTCCTTCAAATACTTGGTTTTGCCTTGGGGTTTACTCTGCGATGGTGATCGTCAGGATCTTCTTGCCGTTGTCGATCACAAACGTGTCCGATTCGATCGCGTCGACCGAGTCTGACGCTTGGGCAGTTGCACTGCCCGTCTTTTCGGCAATCGTAATGGTAACTTTTTTTCCGCCTTCGGCGACGAGCGTGGCGTCATCATCTGGCATGGGCTATCCTCCGTTGGGCACTAGACTTAATAAAATCGGAAGTAAGCCATAGATTCTACACACGCGACCGAATCTTGTCGAGCATTTCTTCTCGTTCTTATTCAGTCCGTTCCGTGTATTCCGTCGTTTCCCAATGCGAATCCAGAGCGGAGTCAGCGTTTAATGAGAAATGCCCGCTATATAGATTCGAAAAACTCTTCAGAGCAGCCACCGAATTCACGGAAAAAACGGAATACACAGAACAAGAGAGAGCGCGAAAGCTTGTCACTTAACCCGCTTCGGCGCCAGCTCGTAGAACCAAAAGTCGTTGTTTGGCTGATCGATCTTTAGCTCGTCCGTCTTGCCGTTTTTGTCGATCGTAAAAGTAACAAACCCCCGCGGGAAGTTGTACGAAACAGAGGGACGCCATTTGATCTGAAATGTATCGTAGTTCCAGTGTTCCAGATCTGCGACGAAGTTCGGTGACGCACCGAAACGCATTACGAGCTTCCCGTTCTCCTCGGCGATCACGACATCACCGTAAAGCTTGTCCGCGTAGGTCCCGGCATAATTCGCGACCGCGAGCGAAGGCTTCGTATTGGCGATGCGGGCCGTGTCTACTTTCTGCCGCTCCGCGTCGGCCGCCGCTTTGTTCGCCTTCACCTGTTCGACCGCTTCGGCGTTCCAGTCCCGCTTCGGCGCATTCACGAAGACGTCGCGGATCTTATTCATCATCACGGCGAAGGCCGGCGATTCACTGTTCGTAAGAACGACGAAGCCGACATTCTCTTCCGGAATCAAGACGGTATACGAAAGCATTCCGTCGAGCCCGCCGCTGTGATTGATGATCTTTCGTCCGTAGTAATCGTAAAGAAACCAACCCATGCCGTACGCGTTGAAGTGACGTGTCGGATTGTTCTTCGACGCGGCTTCCGAGATTGGCAGCATGATGTTCGGCTGCCACATGTTCCACGACTGCTGTTCGCTGAAGATCTGTTTACCTTCAAATTTTCCGCGACCGAGCTGCAGGCGAATCCATTTCGAGAGATCGGCGACCGAGGAGTTGATTGCCACCGCACCATAACCGCCGTTAACGTTTCCATGCGGCAGAGCGCGAAGTGTTCCACCGGATTCGTTGTGGGGGATGGCGGCATTCTCTCCGAGCGGGCCGAACCCGCAGGTCGTTCCTTTCATCCCGAGCGGGTCAAGGATCCGTTCCCGAACGAACGCACACCAGGGTTTACCGGAGACTTTTTCCACGACCTTGCCCGCGGCGATGAACATCAGGTTCTGATACCCATAACGCGTGCGAAAGCTCGAAACGGGTTTCAAATATTTAACACGCGAAAGAATCTCATCCGATGTGTAGGTCGTGTCGTACCAGAGCAGATCGCCGCTGAATGTGTCGAGCCCGACCCGATGTGAGACCAAGTCGCGAACCGTAAGTTCGCTCGTCACCCAGGGATCGTACATTTGAAAGTTCGGCAGATACTTCGTGACCTTGTCGTCCCACGCAACTTTCTTTTCGTCGACGAGGATTGCAAGCGCGGCCGCGGTGAACGCCTTCGAGTTCGACGCGATGGCGAACAGAGTGTTCTCGTTGACCGGCGGGGTCTTGCCGATCTCGCGCAGGCCGTAACCTTTCGCGAGCGCGACTTTGTCGTCTTTCACGACCGCGATCGCCATACCGGCGCCGGAACCTTTGTGCGTCGCGATCACCGTATTGGCGTAGTCGTCGATCTCCTTCAATCTCTCGTCCAGCGTTTGCGAAAGAGCCAGGAGCGGAAAGATAAAGATGTATGCGAGAAAGATAAGTTTTTTCATAATTGCTTTGTCTGATGTCTTATAAATCTTATGAATTGCCTCCGGCTTCAGAGGTCGCGTAAAAGCTATCCGGCGGCGAAGCCGTTCGAAGGAATAGCCAGACGTAAAACGTCTGGAAGTGCAGTACCAGTTTCGCACTCGAGGTGCTTTCCGCCTTCTGCCCTCAGCCGTCTTGCCTTCCCTCTTCCGCCTTCCTTTACTTCA
>DATLCA010000470.1:0-1546 GCA_035526605.1 Pyrinomonadaceae bacterium
GAAATAATTTTGGACTAATAGAATAAGGGGGCTGTCTCGAAAGGGGCGGCCTTTTTTTGGGTCCTTCAGTTGTGAGGAACAGATGGAGCCGATTCGATTTCGTCAGCTTTGTGAATTTCGTTCGAAGCTTACCTGCTATGAATTTGCTCACTTTCTTTCCTCTCGTGATTGACCGCCCGCGCTTCCTCTTATCGATTGCCCCCGTCTTTAGACGAAGGTGCTGAGCTTAGAAGGAAGGCTTTAGCCGAACAAATAAAAATGCAAAATTCCGCGGCGCTTCAGCTAAAACTATTTTGATCGAAGCCGCTTTTTTATTTTTCGGCTAAAGCCCGCGATCCCACTGGCCCTCGGCCAAAGCCGGAGGCAATTCATAAGAGTAATTTTTTATTTCACGCGGTCGAGCTTCATTTCGAAGATCTTCGCCCAGGTCTTTCCGTCCATCGAAAATTCGCCCGTCTCCAGCCACACATTCGCGTCGGTTTTTATCAGATATTTGAGAGTGCCGCCGTTGGGCGTCCGGAAACCCCACTCGTATCCGGTCGGGACTACTTTCCAGTCGTAGGTGCCCGTCGGCCCAGTCGCGAGGAACGTCGCGAATTTGTAGATCTTCGCCGCCTCGTCATAGTTGAGCACAGCGAGAGTTTCATGGACCACCTTACCTTCGGGGTTTGTGTGCTTTCCTTCCACAAGCAGCGCAAGACCATCGATTTTGTTTTGGACCGTCTCGGAACTGGTAAAGGTTTCACGTTTTCCGCCTTGTGCGATATACCAACCCGAACCTTTCCAGGTCCCCACCAGACTTTCCAGCTTCTTCATTTCGGCCTGGCGATTGGCGATCGGCTGCATCTGGCCAAGGGTGGTGAGAGCGAGCGCACCGACAGCGGCTAGAACTAATATGAGTCTATTCATTGCTTCTCCTGAATGATCAAGATTCGGACTTCTTAATAACTATATTGCGGCGTGCCAGTTCGTCAACAAAGCGGTTCGGATCGATCGCCTTTTCCTGTGGAGTCGCACCTCTTTCCAAAACGTCACCCCGCGCCATCATCTGGGCGATGATCGATGCGGGAAAGGCGGTCGTCCGCATCATCGCTGAAAGTCCGGTCGCGTCATCCTGCGTGTCGACGATGTCGTAACGGAGGCGTTCGATCTGGCCGCCCCGGCTTCCAACAAAATCAAGCCGTACCAAAACATAGTCAGGTCCGTCCGCGGGCAGATGTCTTTGCAGCAGATCGCCGAACACTTTTCGCGGAGTCACTGTCGCGAAATCTATGACCACCTCGTCGCTCGAACAAAGACCGAGGTCGATCATCGTTTTGAATTTCTCGCAATGCCCGGCGTAACGGATCGTCTTGTAATCAAGCTCGCGGATCTTTCCTAAGAATGTATCCGGTAGGGTCGACGTGCCGCCTGATGTCTGAAATGCTTCGAGCGCCGGAAAGCCATCGAACGAAAGTTCTTCGATCTCCGTCATCGACTCGACTTCGGCGATCTTCCCGTCGCGGATCACGCGGGCGACTTCGACGTACTCGTTTATCAAACCTTC
>DATLCA010000471.1:0-21547 GCA_035526605.1 Pyrinomonadaceae bacterium
TGGAGACGACCGCCGCGCCCGTCCCGTGGTTGCGGTTGAATTACTGCGGAAGTTGGGAATTTTGTCAGGTGAAGATCTGCCGGACATCTCGCCGATGCCGATCAGCAACCGTCGGGGCGACCTGGTGGGAAGAGTAGTCCCAACCATTCAATAAAAAAGTCGGCTATGGTTTAGGGGCTGGGGTCCCGTCGTTCACGATCACGGGTAAGTCGCGGGGAGCACGAAAGGTTCGAAGTGTTTTCTTCCCGGCGGGGCTACGGCGTCAGGGTTGCGCTTGTATGAAGGTGTTGTGATCGAGCTTGATAAGCCAGCGGCCATTTCGTTTTACTAAGATGAATGTCCTGATATTACGATCATTCTCGTGTTTCACGCCGTCCGGAGTAGTGAACGCGCTGAGTCGGCTGGGAACGACGACGCTCGCAACGGTGGCACTGGGAAAGTTTACCTCGAACATCTCCGGCGTATCGGTGACACCCTTAAGAAAAGTCGAATGTACGGCCCTAACTTCCTTAAGTACGGCCTCGCGTCCCACGGTGCGACCGCCGAACGGATTGATATGGTTCCAATCGTCCGTGGTATAGGTCTGCGCGTCCGCGAATCTTCCGTCACTGAATCCCGCATAAAACGCCTTTACCGCGTCGATCACTGCTTTCTCGCTGGCCTTCGTTTGTGCAAGAACTGGTGTTTCGAAAACTAAAACGCAGATTGTAAAAAGCAGTAAATATTTCATAGACGGCGATTATGATGAGTACGAAGACCCGTCTGTTATACACCCCGACCCGGACGACATCAAGCTTAATGACAGAACTACAATTTTCTATACAGCTCGAACCCGAGTGCCGCGCCGCTGCAAAAGCATCAACAAGAAGAATTGCATGCCGGGCAAGAAATTCTTCTCATTCTCTAGTGCTATACGAGACAATTACTGAAATTGCGTTGCTGCCGTAGCTGCGCAGCTCGTGAACTAGTTCTTACTCGCTTCCCCGGTTTTTATGTGCCCTGCCCGTACAATCTCTTAAACTCGTCTCTCCCAAACGCACGATCCAACCACATGTTCGTGAGCTTCTCCTGGATGCTGTTTGCCTTGAGGCGCTCGTTAAGATTTTTGAAATCTACGAAGTCGAGATGCTGGTCCTGGTTGAAGCATGAGAAGACGAAGAACTCTTCACCGGTGTGCGGGTTGACGTGGCGCTGCAGGCATTGAGCGCAGACTTCCTTCATCATGCATTGCATTGGGGAGTTGATGGATCCGATCGCGACATGATCAGGCTTGAGGAAAGGCTGTAGCGTCGAGTGTCGAGCTTCGCGCACGCCGTTCATCATCCGGTCGGAGCCGATCGCGATTATCCGGTCGACATCTTTCAGCTCGACCTTCGTGTCACCGAGCTTTCCTTCCGCATACGCGACCATCGCCTGAACTATATTGCCGCGATGATGCGCATCCTGGGGACGCTGCGGCGAAATTTCATCACCGAAGTCCGTCGCCCAGATAACCTGGTCGGTCGCGTTCTCGATCTCTTCGCGTTTGAATAGATCTTCGCCGTTCTTGTAACCGGCGAAATAGAGTACGTGATTTTTCTTTTCGCGAAGCTCGCGTGCGATCGAGAAAAGCACGGCGTTGCCGAGACCGCCGCCCGCAAGAAGCACGGTCTCGTTTTCGGGAATCTCGGTTGGCGTGCCCGTCGGCCCCATAACCAGAACTTCTTCACCCTCGCGCAGCAAGGAGCACAAACGCGACGACGTTCCCATCTCGAGAACGATCATCGACAGCAATCCTTTTTCTTCGTCGACCCATGCACCTGTGAGCGCGAGTCCCTCCATCATGAGCCTTACGCCGTCGACGACTGGCGCGGACGTTTCAAAGTTTTGTAGGCGATAAAACTGACCCGGCTCAAATTTTCGCGCTTGTAAAGGCGCCTTTACGACGACGTCGACGATCGTTGGTGTTAGGCGCTCGACGCGAACGACGTAGGCACGGAGTTGTTCGTCGAGGGTGGAGATGAGGTCGTCAAAGACGGACGACAAATTTGAGTTCGCCGCTGAGTTTTCCGACAAACTGAAGCTTGTCGTCCCTTCGAACAATTCAACAACTCGTTTGTATCCGTGCTTCGCCGAGGCCATCGCCTTCACCACATTGCCTGCGTATTGCGGATGGTTGTCGCCGTAGTAGGAAATAAACTTTCCGTCGTTTTCGTACGAAGTGAAAAATCCGACCTCGTCTTTCTGACATTCGACCGCGTGGAATTTCCCGTCGCCGTTTTTCTCGAGCCGGTAGGGCTGAAAGAACTGACGCCACTCGTCGAGCTTGAAGGTGCCCGGCTTTTCCTTCTCGTAAATTACGTTCGGTGACGTGCCCGCTGCCACGCAAACGGTTCGTGCCGGGAACTCTACCATCTCGCCGGTCTTGTCGAACTTGCCCGTATCCGCGTCGTAATTGAGACGCTCGAAGACAAGCGCTTTGACGGCGTTGAATTCATCAGGCACCGCTTCCGCCGGGTTCATGCATTCGATAAAGTTGATGCCTTCCTCGAGCGCCTTTTGGACTTCCTCGTGGTTGAGACGGTAAGCGGGGGAATCCTGGAGACGTTTTCGATAGATCAGCGACACGCCGCCCCACGAGTGGATCAGCGGGACAAAGTCCGGCTCCTCGCCGGCTGCCGCCGCTCGTTCGCGTTCGGCCCGGACCGCTCGCCCGTGCTCGAGAAACTCCGGCAGCGTCATCAGCTCTTCCGGCTCGAACTTCTTCATCACTTCCGTCTCGCCGAATTCCTCGACGATCTGCTCGTATTTTTCGAGCATCTTCTCGACCTGCACCGGGTAATACGCGAACAACTCCGTCGCGGTATCGACGCCGGTCAAGCCGCCGCCGATGACGACCGCCGGCAGGCGGACCTGGAGATTCGACAAAGTATCTTTCTTAAACGCACCGTTGAGCTGCAGTGACATCAGGAAATCCGACGCCTGGCGGATGCCGCGGATGAGGTTGTTCTTCATCGGAACGATGGTTGGACGGCCGGCGCCGGTCGCGATCGCGATGTGATCGAACCCAAAGTTCCACGCGTCCTCGATCGTCATAGTTCCGCCGAACCGAATGCCCCCGTACGCTCGAAATCGCTTCCGGCGGACAAGCATCAACTGGATCAGCGCCAGAAAATTCTTGTCCCAACGAACGGTGATACCGTATTCCATCACGCCGCCAAAGCCAGAAACAATTCGTTCGTCCAGTTGATCGGTGATCTCGGAAATATCTCGAATCGGTTTCGGCGAAACGTCCTGAAGGTCGCCGGTCCATTCGGTCGGGAGCGGCTCTATTTTTAATCCGTCCACTCCTACGACACCGAACCCCTCGTTGAGAAGGTATTGCGCCAGTGTGTAACCCGCCGGGCCGAGACCGACGACGAGGACATTTTTGCCGTTGTAAGGGAGTGCGTATGGACGCTGAGCATTGAGCGGATTCCAACGCGTAAGCAGGCTGTAAATCTCGAAACCGTACGGCAAGTTCAGCACGTCAGTCAGCGTGTGCGTTTCGGCAAGCGGGATGTTGACCGGCTCTTGCTTCTGAAAAATGCAGCCCTTCATGCAGTCGTTGCAGATGCGGTGGCCGGTGCCGGCGCACATCGGATTGTCGATGGTGACAAGCGCGAGAGACCCGATCGAATCTCCCTGCTTTTTCAGCAGGTGCATCTCGGAAATCTTTTCGTCGAGCGGGCAGCCTGTCGCTTTGATTCCGAGAGGATTTCGTTTTGTGGAACCATCCTTTTCGTGCAGGCCGGTCGAGCATGAATCCTTATCTCGCTCGTGGCAGATCAAACAGTAGTCGACCTCGTAGAGCGAGTCGCGCATCGTGCCGCGCTGGTCCGTCAGGGCGAATCCGTCGCGACGGCGCATTTCTTCATCGCGCCCGCGCATGACGTTGAGATTTTTCTCGATCGGGTGAATAAGATGAACCAGATTTTGGTAGTCGAGCGCGTGCGGCGTCCTAAATGCTTTCCAGCGCTTTTCTTTCTTATAAAATTCCGCGGCCGACCAGGCCTCAACCAAACGCAGAGCGGCCTTAACCTGAAGCAGGTCACCGGTCGCGTCCATTTCAAGCACGAACTGCGAAAACAACTTTCCGTATATCTTGTCTTTCAGCCTGTTGAACGCGGAGTGGAGCTTCGCAACCGTTTCGGCAGCACGGGGCGCGACGTCGGCCGGGTCCTTTCCAAGACTTTCTTCCGCATCGAGAAGCTGAGTCGCGATCTGAGCCATCCCGAGCTCGTCATCCCAAACCAGGGTTTCGTCAAACGCGGAATTTCGCAATTCGGTGAGGGCCTGTGAGACCTCGTGATGATCGAGGGCTGCGAGCTGTTCGGGGGTGAAAGCCTTTGCCGCGCGCCTTTGAACAAAAAATTTATAACTCCAGATGGGATCTTGCCGCAGGATCTCTTTTTCAAGATCCGCTCGCTGCGCGGTGATGCCGAACATTCGCCCGATAAAGTCCGATAGGAACGGCGCGGAGTCCGTAAGGATCTTTGAAGCGGCCCGTTTCTCGAATCCTTCGCCGCGGTTATCGATGTACCTCCTCAGCGCGTCGTGGAGGACCGGCTCCTTTTCCTCGACCTCGGCATAAAAGGCTTCGGCAAGTGCAGCCAGCCTCGTGGGTTCGAACAGATCGGAGTATGTGAACCCGGGGATTCCCAAACTGAAATCATTCGTGCTTTCGAGCTTTTCTGACGCTAAATTCATTGCAAAACTATAAGGTCTAAAATCCAGCCATGATGGCAAACAATGAGTATAACACTGGGCTCCCGGGCCAAACAAAGGCCCGATTTCGTAGGCGATAGCGGATATCCGCGGCAACGTATGCGACCTTACCGACCTCTATATTTTCGTGAAAAATGATTTTGGATATGTTATAAACACAAGTTCGTCCACAATAATCGGGTACGTTTGCAGATTTAGCAGTATTTAGAGGTATGGAACAAGATCAAAGGCTAACCCCCTTGCCGAAATCGCTCGACCTTCGTGCGCCGAAGACCGAGTACCCCGCGTCCTATGCGGGGTTTTACGACGACGAGGTAAGTGAGGGACGACGCTCGCTCCAGCAATATTTTAACGTCGTTAAGAAAAGGCTCCCGATAATCTTCGCCTTGACCGCACTCGCGACCGCAGCGGCCGCATTCTACATGTACGGGATGCCGTCGCAGTACCAGGCGACCACGGAGATGGTGATCGAGCCTAGGAAACCTAAGGTCCAATCGAAAGAATCGATCAACATCAACTTCGGTAACGACGCGAACTACTACAACACGCAGCTCGAGCTCTTACAGAGCACCGATTTGATGAAGGAAGTCGTCATCCGTTTGGCGCTGTACAAGGAAACCGACCTGTTCGGAAACGAGGAACGAGGTGTACTTTCGGGCATCCGTTCGATCTTCTCAAGCAGCAAACAACCGGCGGGTTCCGAAAACTCGCTGCCCGTCGTCGCCACCGTTCCCGGCAGCGGTGAGGCGCCTCAGACCATTCAACTGACGAATGAGGAGAAGGTGCGTGCCGAGTCGTATGCCGGGATTCTAGCGGGACGCGTGACCGTCCAGCCAAAAGACCGTACCAATTTGGTAAACATCAGCGTCACCACGCCGAAGCCCGAGCTCTCTGCCCGGGTCGCGGACATGGTAGCGGAAGTTTTCATCGAGAGAGACGCACAAAGCGAGACCCTCGGCTCCCGCCGTGCTTATGACGACCTGACAAAGTCGATCGTCGAGCTTGAAAAAACTATTGCCGAACAGGAAGCCGACTTGATCGGCTACATGCGTTCGAGCGGCCTGCCGCTTCAGGAGAAGGGACAGGAACTTTCAGCGTCGCGTCTACAAACGATGAGCGAAACGTGGCTCAAGGCAATGGAAGGTAGACGGCAGCTCGAAGCGCGGTATAACGCAGCGGTTCAGGCAAGCAGCCGCGGCGAGGGGATGAATATTCCCGACCTGTATGAGAACAAGATCTTTCAGGACACGATGCGCCTGAACACGGAGCGGAAGGCAAAGCTTCAGGATCAGATACGAGACATTGAGAAAAAGATACAGGAAGCCGACGCGGAAAAGGCCGAGCTTCTGGTCAAATACACGCCGGAATACTCGAAGGTAAAATCCGTTGAAGAAAGGATCGGATCGCTGCAGGCGACAAAGGTAAAAACGGAGCGTGAAGTCAGCTCGATCATTGACCAGGACCAGAAGAAAATTGAGAGAGACGCCGTCGGTGGAGCCCTTGTCGCTTTAAGGTCGCAGCTTTCGGCAGCTCAAAGACAGGAGGCCCAGGCACTCGCGTCGTACGAACAGGAAGCCGCGCAGGCCAACGTGCAGGGCCAGGCACAAACCGAATTGACGACGAAGAAGCGGGGAATCGAGACAAACCGAAATCTTCTCGACACATACACGCAGCGGCAGAAGGAACAGGAGCTGGCGATCGCCAGCGGCCGTCCGGAAAACATCAGGATAGAAGCTCACGCCGTTACCCCGGGCGGTCCCATCGGCCCCGCGAGGACGCGGAATATCCTTGTCGCGTTTCTCGTTTCTTTCGCGATGGGAATCGGCCTCGCGTTCCTGCTCGATTACCTCGACGATTCGGTGAAGACGTCGGACGACATTGGCCGCCATCTCGGTTTGCCGACGCTCGCGCTCATACCGCATCACTTCGGATCGGAAAAACGTCGTCTCCGACTTGCTGCTGCCAACGGCAATGGCAACGGTGGGCCGCCGGTGTCGACCGGTCTGATAACCCTGGAAGAAAGGCACTCGCCGATGGCCGAAGCTTATCGCCATTTGCGGACTTCTCTTTTGTTCTCGTCCGCCGGGAAACCGCCGCAGTCGATTCTTGTCACGTCGTCCCAGCCTTCCGAAGGCAAGACCACTACGGCGATCAATACCGCCGTTACGCTTGCCCAGGCGGACGCGGACGTCGTCATCGTGGACTGCGATCTTCGCCGCCCGCGACTGCATAGTTATTTTGATCTTGAAAATACTCAGGGCCTGACAAATTATCTTTCCGGCGAGCGTAACACCGAGCACTTGATCAAAACATGCCGCGAGCTCCCGCGTTTGAAAGTGATCACCAGCGGACCGATACCGCCGAATCCGGCCGAGCTGCTCAGCTCGAACGAGATGAAGAATCTCCTGCAGTTTCTGCGCGGCCGCTACAAGCACATCATCATCGACTCACCGCCGGCGATCTCATTCACGGATGCCGCGATCTTGTCGACACTTGTCGACGGGGTTGTGATCGTCGCGATGGCCGGAAAGAGCTCGATACATCTGATGCGAAGGTTCAAGCACCGGCTGGGCAACATCGGCGCGAGGATTTACGGCGTAGTGTTGAATGGAATTAAGGCGGGCTCGATGGAATACGATTACTACGGTACCGGTTACTACGAATACTACGCCAAGGCGGACGGCGACCTGTCGACGCCGATCATGGAAGAAGTGGAACCGGCGGTTCACAGTACGAAGCCGTGAGAAGTTGTCGGTAGTCGGTTGTCAGTTGTCGGAGTAGAAGGCAGAAGGCGGAAAGCAAAACGCGGAAGGCAGAAGGCATCTTGAGGCCGTTCTGCCTTCTGCTTTTTGCTCTAAAGACTCAAAACTGACAACTGACGATCGACAACTGACAACTGACAACCGACAACTAATTTCCCCCTTCCGCTCTTAGAAATTTCGCCAATGCTGCTTCCCAGTTCTGGAGCGGGGCGAGGCCGATCTTCTCGATCCTGCTACTTGCAAGCTTCGAGCTCACGGGCCGCGGAGCAGGGCGTTTGAGATCACCATTCGACACTGGCTCGATGAGGCCTTTATCAAATCCACCGAGCTCGCAAACTTTTTCGGCAAAGCCAAGATAGCTGGTACCCGCGCCCGAATTCGTAATGTGAAAAATGCCTGACTCGCTCCGCCCGGCGAGTTCGCGAAGACGCATAGCCAGGTCATTCGCGAACGTTGGGGTGCCGTAGGCGTCGGCGATGGCTTTAATGTTTTTCCCTTCGCCGAGCAGCCGGTGCATGACGCTCAGGAAATTCGTACCGCCGCGCCCGTAGATCCATCCCGACCGGACTATTACCGAGCCCGGATTTGCTTCAGCGGCCGCGAGTTCCCCTTCGTATTTCGTCTCGGCGTAGACGCCGCGTGGATTTGGTGAATCGTTCTCCGTATAAAAGCCGGTGTTCGATCCGTCGAAAACATAATCGGTCGAGATCGTCACGAATCGCGCACCGGTTCTATTCGCCGCTTCCGCAAGATTGCGAACCCCGATCGTATTTGCGTCGCGCGCGGCCTCCGGATTCGCCTCGGCCCCGTCGACGTCGGTGAACGCCGCGCAGTTGAGAACTGCCCCGGGTTCTTGCGATCCTAAACATTCGGCAACGGCGCTTCCGTCCGCAATGTCCAATTCCTGGCGCGTCATCGCGACGACTTCGTCGCCGATCTGCACGCAATGTTCAACGGCCGCCCGCGCGACCATTCCGTTTGCTCCGGTGATAAGAATTTTCATTTTTCAGCTCTGAGGTCTCAGAGTTCAGAGTTCAGAGTTTAGAGTTTAGAGTTTAGAGTTTGAAGTTCGGAGTTGCGCGGGTGAATGTTGACGGCGGAGTTTTACCTGTGAACTCTAAACTCCGAACTCTAACCTTCGAACCCTGAACCCTGAACTCCGAACTCTGAACCCTAACTTGCCTTGAGTTCCGAGCCGTACATCGTTTTGTAATAATTTCGATATTCGCCGTTGCGGATCCGGTCTACCCAGGCCTGATTGTTTCGGTACCAATCGATAGTGATCTTCAGACCTTCGTCCCACGTCACCATCGGATTCCATTCCAACTCGGATTCGCTTTTCGCCGCGTCGATCGCGTAACGACGGTCGTGTCCGAGGCGGTCGGTGACGTATGTGATCAGGGTGTGAGGTTTCCCCAGCTCGTCGAGAAGGGATCTCACTACATCGACGTTGTACTTTTCGTTTCGGGCACCGATGTTATAAACCTCGCCCGAACGCCCTTTTTCGTAAGCCTTCCAGATCGCACGGCAATGGTCGTCGACGAAGATCCAATCGCGCACGTTTTTGCCGTCGCCATAAACCGGCAGCGGATCGTCGTTGATCGCATTTGAGATCATCAGCGGAATCAACTTCTCCGGAAATTGACGCGGCCCGTAATTATTTCCGCACCGGGTAACGACGGTGTCGACGCCGAATGTTTCGCGAGCCGCCCGCACAACAAATTCGGCCGACGCTTTCGAGGCGGCGTACGGCGAGTTTGGCTGGAGAGGAGAATCCTCGGTGAAATATTCTTCGCTTTCGTCAGGCAAACTTCCCATGACTTCGTCGGTCGAAATCTGTATAAACCTGCGGACGCTTCTCGCGCGGGCGGCATCGAGCAGGACTTGTGTGCCGATGATGTTGGTTCTAAGGAATTCGTCCGCGGAATGGATGCTTCGATCGACGTGCGACTCCGCGGCGAAATTAAAGACGGCGTCGCATCCGTCCGGCATCGCCGCAAGAACCGCGTCACGGTCGCAAATATCACCTTTGATGAATTTGTGGCGCGTTCCGTCCACACCATCGAGATTCTCGAGATTACCCGCGTAGGTAAGTGAATCGATATCGACGATCTGCACGTCGTCGTTTTCTTCAAGAACCAGCCGGACAAACGCGGAGCCTATAAATCCCGCGCCGCCGGTGACAAATATGGTCTTCATAATTCCTTCGGAAGAGAAGGGAGGGGTGAGAAAGGGAGAAGAGCAGTATGGGCGAGTCTCGGGATTAACGCATTTCTTAAATGTCTCTTCAGATCTCTCTTCAGATTTGAAATTTCAAATTTGAAATTTCAAATATCTTCTTCTCCGTGTCTCCTTCTCCCAATCACCTCTCAATCTGCCGCATTTGCCTCAGCATCAGCTCGGCATGTTTCTTCGGTGCGTCGATGCCACCAAGGATGACCTTCCCGCCATCTTCGCTCGCGTTGTCGATTATGACATCTCCGAACCCAAACATCCGCTGTGCCATGGTCGCCGACACTGTTACATCCTGTATCCTTCGCAGCGGAATATTCTGCGTAGTTTGCGAGATCCAGCCGCGATCGATCTCGATGGTTGTGTCCGTCAGCGTGTACCGCACTAATTTCTTTCGGAGATGGTAATAAAGCGGAATCAAAAGCATAGCCATGCCGAGGATCACGCTTGCGACGACGGGAACCGTTGTCGGTAGAAAGATGCTTACAATTCCGACCAGCAGAAAGGCGCCGATGACCGCGAGACCGTACCCGACATATACGAACTTCAGCGTCGGCGATATTGAAAAGATCCGTTCAGGATTCGCGGCCGCGCCGGTACGTGCATCAGGCACAAGCCTTTCCTTTACCGCTACGCGGGTCTCCTCCTCCGGCTCGAGCGCTCGCCCGCATTTTTGACAATAAACCGCATCGTCGGAATTTTCTTTTCCGCATTTGCTGCAAAACATAAGAGTGTCTCGGGGGAATGATACAGGAACAACTGCGTCAAACAAAAAAAGCGGCCGGTTAGGCCCGGCCGCAAGTCTTTGAAAGAGAACTGAGAAGAGAGGAACTCACGTCAGCATCTTAAAAAGTCTATTGATTCATTAGCATCATTTTACCGTCCGCAGTGCGCACCGGCAGGACGCCTGGTTCATAGACCGCGAGCGGACGTGATTCTTTTTGAATGAGTCTCGCGGACTGACTTCCTATGGGACGTGCGGTGTGAACGTATCGGCCGTCGGTGATCGAGCTATAGCGCGAAGTGATCCGGCGAACATATTCCTGCGTTTCGCGGTACGGCGGAACGTTCCAGCCGTACTTCATGACGGCACCCTCGCCCGCGTTATACCCGGCGAGTGCGAGAACGACATCGCCGTTGAAGGTGTCGAGCAGCCAACGCATATATCGAATGCCGGCGTCGATGTTCTGCTTCGGGTCATAAATGCTTGTCACGCCGAAACGCCTCGCAGTTGCGGGCATCAACTGCATAAGGCCGCTCGCTCCTTTATTCGAAGTCGCACGGATGTGAAACGAAGACTCCTGATGCATCTGCGAATAGATAAGCAGCGGATCGATGTTGTACTTGCGGCTCGATTCGACGATGTAAGAATCGTGGAGTTCGTTTCCGGTCGTAAAGCCTTTAAGCCCGGAGCTCGGACCCATCGCCAATTTACCGCCGCTGAAGGTTGTCAGAGCGTCTCGCTGAGCGAGGCCGTCGGTAACGGAGGCGGTCCGCGCGCTCATCGCGGTTTTCTGGACGAGCTTGTCTTGGACGACGACCTGATATTTGGCGCCCCGGCCCCGCTTTCCTTTTTTTGCGACCGACGACATTAACATCGGCGCGGCCGGCGAATAAACCTGGACCCCCTGGGAGCGGTCGAAATTATCAAAAGTCCGAAGGCCCGGCTGCTGGGCGTGAGTCAACGCGCTGAGACAAAGCGAAATTAATGCGAGCAGGAAAATTCTCTTCATTGGGTGAAACAACTGGAAACCGCGTTTGCGAACGCGTTCGAGTCTCTTAAATTGCGGATCGGGTGAGGTGTTTCAGGCTGTTCCGGCAATTTTGGCCGGCTGCCTATATTTAAAAACGCCTAAAAGGAGTGCGTTTCCGAAGTTTGGCAAATGGTTAACGCTGTTTGTCACAGCGGATAGTCAGGATAGCATTGGGCGCGTGAGTTCGTAAAGGAAATTCTCTGTCCTTGACGCGGAACGGCAATGCGGAATTCGAGGCGGGATTCTTCCGCTACATCCTATGCGTCATGACTTGGCGACGTCCGCGGCTGCGCATTCCGCGTTCCGCATTCCCCATTCCGCATTCACTTGGGCTATCTTAAGGCGTAATGTTGTACGTTTCGCAAATGATCGGGCAGCCGATATTCGATGCCCGGAATGAGAAGATCGCCGCGATCAGCGACGTCCTCGTTCGCTACGGGAAGGACGACTACCCGCCCGTTATCGGCGTCATCGCCCGCTTCAGACGCAGAAATTTTTTTATTCCTCGGCGGAGCATTGCGACCCTGAACGAACATGGAGCAAGGCTTAGCTCGGTGAAGCTCGATCTCACGCCATTCGAGCGACGCGAAGGTGAAGTGCTGCTCGCGAAAGACGTGCTCGACAATCAGCTCATCGACGTCGACGGGAAGCGCGTCGTCCGTGTGAACGACGTGCAGCTGATCGACGTCGGACCTTTCTGGCGCGTCACCGGGGCCGATGTGAGTTTGCAGGGATTCGTGCGCCGGTTGATGCCGAAGGGCTTTTACGGAAGCAGGCGGCCGGTCGAGGTTCTCGACTGGGCCGACGTGGGCTATCTCGCAACCGATACCGCGACCGTGACGGTGCAGTTGAAATCTTCGAAAGACAAATTGTCGCGCCTCCATCCCGTAGAGATCGCCCAACTCGCCGAGACGCTTTCCCCGATCCATCGAACGGAAGTCGTGGAGAGTCTCGATAACGAAACTGCTGCCGACACTCTCGAGGAAATGTCGACAGAGGCGCAGGCTCGCATTCTAGAGGACATGGACGAAGAACGCGCCGCCGACATCCTCGAAGAGATGTCCCCCGACGACGCCGTCGACGTTCTGGACGAGATGGACGAGGACAAAGCGCAGGAACTCTTCGACCTGATGGAAGAAGACGAGAAGGCGGACGTCGCTGAGCTCATGCATTTCGAGCACGATACGGCGGGCGGTCTCATGACGACGGAGTTCATCGTTTTTCCAAAAACACTCACGGCGGGCGAGGCGATCGCGCGGCTTCGCGAGATGGCCGAAACTCCCGGCATGATCTATTACCTGTACGTTGTCGAAGAAGAGGATTCCTGGAAGCTCCGCGGGCTGATCAGTCTTCGCAGCCTGATCCTCGCGGACCCGACGCGGCCACTGTCCGAAGTGATGCGGAGTGAATTTCGCGCGGCGCATCCGGCCGACTCCGCGGAGGAAGTTGCTCAAACAATAGCTGAATACAATTTGCTGGCACTACCGGTCGTCGACGACGAAGGCGATATCGCGGGAATCGTTACGGTGGATGACGCGATGGAGATTTTGCTGCCGAAAAATGTTCAGAGAAGACTACCGCGCTTGTTTGGCTGAGATTCAGCGATCCTTTCCGGGAATTTAATCTCCGCGCAGCACTGCGGCCGATTGCTCTTCGAACGCGATGGCGACGGCGCCTTCGGGTGAGACCGCGTGCCCGCGATCGAATGCTTTATTGAATCCGGCTTCGGGCAAACGCGTTCGCAGCCGTTCCAGATACACATCCCGAAAAACCGCTTCAGCCGGTTCGATCTTGTAGCCGATCGATTCGCGCAACGCCTCGGCGGCGCCGCACAACTGGGCTGCCCGTTCCAGATCGCCCTTCTCGACCGCCAGTGCGGCAAAACCATCCAGCGAATAGGAAATGGTCATTTTGTTGCCGAGGTCGAACGCGAGATTCGCGGCCTCAGCGAAATGTTTTTTGGAAAGCCCAAGGTCGCCTTCGCCAAAGCATGCGGCCCCGAGGTTGTTTAGCGCGTCGCTGACCGCGCTCTTGTTATCCAGATCACGGAACAGGGCCAGCGATTCCTCAAACAAAGGCCTCGCCCGCGAGAAGTCTCTTTCGGTGCGTGCGAGGTCGCCGAGGAAGCTGAGGCTTATCGCGACCCCGAATTTGTCATCAAGCTCGCGGCTGATCGCGAGCCCGGATTCGAAAAACTCGCGCGCCGCTCCGGCGTCCCCCTGCTGCATCGCGACAAGACCCAAGCCGCGGCTTGAAAGAGCCACGCCTTGTTTGTCCCCCGCTTCTTTTCCGGCGGCAAGTCCGTCCGTATAAGCCTTCCGCGCCGTTTCGTAATCGCCGCGAAACCGCGCCGCGAGACCCAAGCCGTTCATCAACTTAAATCTGAGCGATGCCGCCGGCTCGCCTCCGCGCTCGAGCGCGGCTTTTAGCCACTTGTAGCCTTCGCTCAGGTGACTGTGCAGGAGCCAAAAATTTCGAACCGCGACCGCGAGCCTGACGGCCAGCGGCGGATCATTAGTCAATGACCACTGCATCGCGGCTCGCAGATTGTCGTGTTCGTCTTCGAGCCGGTCGAGCCACTCGGCAGATTGCGCAGCCTGCAGGAACGGCTCTGCCTTTTCACCGAGGGACACAAAATACTCCGCGTGAGCGTGCGTCGCTGCTTCGCTTTCGCCCGCCGTCTGCAATGCCTGTTCGGCGTACTCCCGAACTACTTCGAGCATCCCGAAACGATATTCGCCGCCTTTGCCGTCGACTCGGATGAGCAGGCTTTTATCGAGAAGCGACGTGATCGCGTCGACGACCTCTACGCTGTCTTTTGGTTTCTCCCATTCGCAAACCGACTCCGCGGCCTCGACCGAGAAACTTCCGGAAAAAACCGAAAGGCGCCGGAAGACGGCCTTTTCGTTTTCATTCAGTAAGTCGTAACTCCAGTCGATCGCACCCTGCATTGTGCGCTGGCGCTCGGGGAGATCCCGCGGCCCCCCGGTAAGAAACTTTAGTCGGCTCTCGAGCTTCGACAAGATCGCGGACGGGGAAAGGATTTTCGTCCTCGCGGCGGCAAGCTCGATGGCCAGAGGGAGGCCCTCAAGCCGGCCACAGATCTCCGCGACGCTTCTTGCGTTCTCGGCCGTCAGATCGAAATTCGCGTCCACGGCCCGGGCCCGCTCAACGAATAGTTGCACGGCGTCATTCCGCCTGATGTTCTCGAATGAAGAAAGCAAATCCCCCGTCGGAGTGGAGAGCGGCGGAACCACAAACTCGCGCTCCGCGGTGATGTGAAGCAGAAAGCGGCTGGTGACGAGGACTTTCAGGCCTTCAGCCGCGGTGAGAAGCTCCGCGATCTGCGGAGCCGCGTCGACTATCTGTTCGAAGTTGTCCAGCACCAGCAACATCTGCTTGTCGGACAGATAGTCTTTCAAGATGTCGAGCACGGGACGCCCGCCGGCGTCCTTGACGCCAAGCGGCTGCGCGATACTCGCCGGAACGAGCTCGGGCAGGGACACCGACGAAAGCTCGATCATGAAAACGCCATCGGTGAATTCCCCCAGCATCGTTTCGCCGACGGCATGCGCGAGCCGGGTCTTACCCGTGCCGCCGATGCCCGTCATCGTTACCAAACGAACACTCTTCTCGCGGAGCATCTGGGTCACGTCGGAGATCTCGCTTCGTCTTCCAATTATCGGCGCAAAGTATTGCCGCAGATTACTCGTGCGGCGGCCCGTGCTGCCCGCTTCCGCCCCGACCGTGTTCCGGACGACGACCTCGGTCGGCGCATTATCGAAAATATAAGTGTCATCCTCGCCGGACCGGCTCTGCGAAGACGATTGCGATTCGGTATCGAGCTCGATCCGCCGGCTCATATTCCTAAGATCTTTGAGCAGGGCGGTGGCGGTTAGATATCGCTCGTCGCGGTTCGAGTGGAGCGCCTTCAGCACGATCCTTTCCAGATCGGCGGGAATTTCCGCCACCAGTTGTGACGGCGGGATCGGCGTCTTGGTAAGGATCGCCGCAAGAGTATCGGTCGATGTTTCGCCGGTAAACGGAAGCGACCCGGTGAGCATTTCGTAGAGCACGACGCCAAGACTCCAGATGTCGGTCCGCCCGTCAACGTCGAGCCCGCGCGCCTGCTCGGGCGACATGTACGACGCGGTCCCGACGATCATGCCGGCTTTTGTCAGAAACTGATTTGACCCGACGGCGACATTCTCGGTCTCCACCAACTTCACCAATCCGAAATCCAGTATCTTCGCCTGGTCGCGCTTCGTGACAATGATATTGGCGGGTTTGATGTCGCGATGAACTATCCCGGCGGCGTGAGCTTCGGCGAGCGCGGCGCTAACTTGGGCGGCGACTTCGAGCGTCTGCCGGACATTGCGTCGCCGCCTCCGGATCATCGCCGAAACCGTTTCGCCCTCGATGAACTCCATCGCGATAAACGGAGTTTCGCCCTGCGAATTGATCTCGTAGATCGTGCAAATGTTCGGATGATTTAGCGCGGACGCGGCTCGTGCTTCGCGGAGAAAACGTTCGAGGTGGTCCGGGTTCAACTTCACGTCCGCGGTCAGAAATTTTAGCGCCGCCTTGCGTTGAAGTTGGACGTCCTCGGCAAGATAGACCTCGCCCATACCGCCCGATCCCAGCAGGGAGACTATCCGAAATTGTGAATGTTGTTGGCCGACTTTTGACACGGGAAAACGCGAGAATTATACCACTAGTCATTGAAGCGATGCGGTCTGGCACATTACCCATCCACCTCCGGCTGACGTGAACGAAAATATGTGCGAAGCTTCCTTTCCGCTTTGTTCCGTGTGCCGCGTGTATTCCGTGGCCCCGCTTTAGGACACAACCACGGAATGCACCTGATGCACGGATAACACACGGAATCGAACCTTCGCTTGTGTTAGAATACAACCCCAATTTAGACCAAAAAGGAGTATCGATCATGTTCCGAAAAAGCGCTGTTTTATTTGCGGTTTTGGCCCTCTTCGTCTTTGTGCTCGGTTCGACCGTCGCTTCGGCCGGCGATTTCGCGATCGGCACGGCGGTGGAGAATTTTTCACTTCCAGACACCAATGGCAAAGTGCAATCGCTTAACGATCTGAAAGGGAAGAATGGAGCGGTCGTGGTTTTTCTTTCGGCGCAGTGCCCGGTCGTGAAGGGTTACAACGAACGGATCAACCAACTCGCGGCGGAGTATCAGTCGAAGGGGATCAGTTTCATCGGGATCAACTCGAATCACACCGAGTCGCTCGACTGGGTAAAGTCGCATGCGGCGGAAAACTACAAATTCCCGGTCCTAATCGACAAAGGAAATGTTTTGGCCGATAAACTCGGCGCTACCGTGACGCCCGAAGCTTATTACTTCGATGGAAAAAATGTCTTGCTGTATCACGGGGCGATCGACAACGACCGAAGCGGAAAAGCGGTTTCGGACAATTACCTGCGCGTCGCGTTCGACTCGGCTCTCTCCGGCAAACCGATAGAAAAAACAAGAGCGAACGCGTTCGGCTGTTCGATCAAACGCGTCGGCGAGTAATAAAAGAATCGAACCATGAATCCCTTGTCTCGCCACCTGGCAGCCGCACTCGCCGGTATCATTCTAACTTTGTGCGTTTCGCTCTCCGTCTCCGGCCAGGCGAAAGCCGCGCCTAAAGCGGCTTTGGCTTCGACGGCGAAGAGCTCGGCGCTCGTCAAACGGATCGATTTTGCCGGACTGCGTAAAGCTCTCACCCCCTCGGACAAACCGCTGCTGGTTAATTTTTGGGCGACGTGGTGCGACCCGTGCCGCGAGGAGTTTCCGGATCTGGTAAAGCTCGACGCGGAATACAAAGGCAGGATCGATTTCATCACGATCTCACTCGACGAGCTTTCGGAGATCGATCGTGACGTGCCGAAGTTCCTGGTCGAGATGAAGGCGGGAATGCCTGCTTACCTGTTGAAGGCGGTCGACGACGATGCGGCTATCGCGTTCGTCTCGAAGGAGTGGTCTGGGGCCTTGCCGCTCACGATCCTTTACGACCCGGTAGGGAAGCAGATCTATTACCGCCAGGGAAAAGTAAAGCTCGATACCGTCCGGGCCGAGCTCGATAAATTATTAACACCCGTAAAGTAGTAGTGCTTTATTTTGAAAGAGAGCGAAGTCTTTTCCGCGTCGTTCGAAGTATTCCGTGTTGGGTCGTTCCGGCTTAAGAGCGTCAAACGCGGAGCAAACAAAGTTCCTGTAGGATTCTGAAACGACTCTTCGTTCGTGTCTTCGTTTTGTTAGTGTGATTTCGTGTGGGTTAGTGGTTCCAGTCTTCCATGCTGAGGACCTGGAACCCCTAACCCACACGAAATCACACGAACAATACGGAGACACGAAAGGTACCGTGGATGCGTTGCACCCAGCGATGGCGGCTATTAGAGTTCGGTCGGGAAATTCAAACTAAATTATTACGGCAAATTTAATTTACTTTTCAAGAAGGAGTGAACCCATGCTACGAAGGATCGAAGACTTTAAAAAGGACTGGGAATACGAAGCCGACGCGACCGGCAAGGTACTGAACGCACTGACGGATGAATCTCTGTCACAGAAAGTGACCGAGGACGGCCGCAGCCTGGGGTTTATGGCGTGGCACCTGACCCAAACGCTGCCTGAGATGCTCGGGCATGCTGGGTTGAAAGTCGAAGGTCCGGGTCATGAAGAGGAATGTCCCACGAGCGCCTCGGAAATCGCATCGGCTTATGGACGGGCGGCCAAGTCGGTGACGCAAGAAGTGACGGCGAACTGGAATGACGAAACGCTTCTCGAGAAGGACAGCATGTACGGCGAGACATGGGCGCGCGGCGTTACGCTGTTTGCGCTGATCGCGCATCAGGCTCACCATCGCGGGCAAATGACCGTCTTGATGCGGCAGGCGGGACTGCGTGTGCCGGGAATTTACGGTCCGGCGAAAGAAGATTGGGCGGCGATGGGCGCCCCGACAATGCCTTAACGGTGCTCCGTTGCAGAAGCCCGCACGGAGTAAGGGCGAAGCAACTTACGTCCCGGACGGAGGCCTTTACTTCGTGCGGGCTTCTGCGACGGTGCAAAGACGCAAAGAGATTAGGCCTTGAGAATCGTCCTTTCGATTTACAAAGGGTTTATGCGGGCGGGATTTGAAAAATACCTCTCCACCGCATAAACTCTTTTGTTTTGCACCGGGAGAGTTTAGCGTTCGGGGTTCAGAGTTCAGAGTTTGCGTCCCGAGATTTATTTCCAAACTCCGAATCCCGAGCTCTGAACACTGAACTCACATGACAGAGATCACGCCGGAAATCGTCGCGCAGCACAACCTCACACCCGAAGAATACGAAAAAATAAAAACGATCATGGGACGCGAGCCGAACTTTACGGAGCTCGGGGTTTTCAGCGTTATGTGGTCGGAGCACTGCTCGTATAAATCTTCGCGCGTTCACCTCAAACGGCTGCCGGTAACCGGTCCACGCGTCATCGTGCCGCCCGGTGAAAATGCCGGCGTGGTCGATATCGGGGACGACTGGTGCGTCGCCTTCAAGGTCGAATCGCACAATCACCCGAGCTTTATAGAACCATTCCAGGGCGCCGCGACCGGCGTCGGTGGGATTCTGCGTGATGTTTTTACGATGGGTGCCCGCCCGATCGCGGCGATGAACTCGCTCCGCTTCGGGCCCCTCGACGATCCCAAACACGGAAACCGAAACAAGGCGATATTGAAAGGCTGCGTCCAGGGCATCGGTCACTACGGAAATTGTTTTGGCGTGCCCACTGTCGGGGGCGAAGTTGTTTTCGACGAAGCCTATAATCTCAATCCGCTCGTGAACGCGTTTGCGCTCGGCATCGTTCGCAAGGACCAGATATTTTTCGGGAAGGCCGAAGGTATCGGAAATCCGGTTCTTTACGCCGGCGCAAAAACCGGACGTGATGGAATCCACGGCGCGACGATGGCGTCCGCGGAGTTCGACGACGAGGCTTTAGAAAAACGCCCGACAGTCCAGGTCGGCGATCCGTTCCTCGAAAAACTTTTGCTCGAGGCCTGTCTCGAAGCTATGCGGAGCGGCGCGATCGCCGGGATCCAGGACATGGGCGCGGCTGGGCTAACTTCGTCTTCGGTCGAGATGGCGGCTCGGGCCGGAACCGGTCTCGAGCTCGATCTCACGCTGGTCCCGCAACGCGAAACGGCCATGACCGCGTACGAGATGCTGCTGTCGGAATCGCAGGAGCGGATGCTGATCGTCGCACGCACGGGACGCGAAAAAGAGGTCGTTGAGATCTTCAACAAATGGGACCTCGACGCGGTCGTCATAGGGAAAGTCGTCGAAGGCGATCGTTTGAAGATCGTCCACAACGGCAAGCTCGAAGCCGATCTTCCGGTTCAAGCTTTGACTGATGAAGCACCGAAGTATGAGCGGCCGATGGCTCCGATAAATTCAGAGTTCAAAGTTCGGAGTTCAGAGTCGGGCGACAACCTGATCTTAAACTCTGAACTCCGAACCCTAAACTCCGAACAGAGCTTGCGAGCCTTGCTCGCAGCTCCAAACATTTGCTCGAAGCATTGGGTCTATGAGCAGTACGACACGATGGTCCGGACGAACACGGCCGTGCTGCCAGGGTCGGATGCGGCGGTCATTCGCGTGAAAGAAACGCGACGGGCGATCGCGATGTGCCTTGACGGGCCGGCGCGTTATGTTGCGATCGACGCGACGGAAGGCGCAAAGCTTGCGGTTGCCGAAGCGGCTCGGAATGTCGTCTGCGTCGGGGCGAAACCGATCGCAGTTACGAACTGTTTGAACTTCGCCTCGCCCGAGCGGCCCGACGTTATGCGGTCGTTCTCGGACGTGATCGACGGGATCACCGAAGCTTGCGAGATGTTCGAGACCCCGATCGTTTCCGGAAACGTTTCCTTTTATAACGAAACGGAAGGCCGCGGCATTTTGCCGACCCCGACGATCGGGATGGTCGGCCTCATCGAAGACACGCGCAAGATCGTCACGCACGGTTTCAAAAACGAAGGCGACATCATCGCACTGCTCGGCGTGACAAACGACGATCTGTCGGTGAGTGAGTATGCACGGACGATTGCCGGGAAAACCGTCGACGACATGAAAGCATCCGGTCGCGTTCCGCAGCTGGATCTCGCGCTTGAAAAGATGGTTCACGATACTTGCCTGGAACTTGTCGAGGCGGGGCTGCTCAAGTCGGCCCACGACTGTGCGGACGGGGGACTCGCCGTAGCGATTTCGGAGAGTTGCTTCTCTTCGCTCGGCCGCGAAGCAATCGGCGCGGAAATCGATATTACATCGGGCGGACTTTCTCACGAAGCGCTACTGTTCGGCGAGTCCCCTTCTCGGATCGTGATCAGCTTCGCTCCTGAAAAACTTGACGAGGTAAAAGGACTTGTGTCGAGTTGTCCTTTTGTAATTCTGGGTCGCGCGACGGGAACCGATTTAAGGATCAGTATCGATGATTCCGCCACGCTCGCATCTCCCATCCTCGCTCTCGAATCATCCTGGGCAAACTCCCTGGGAGCTCAACTGAACAATTAAAACTTCAACCCTGGTATCAGCGCGGGAACTCTCGCCTTCCACTTTTCAAAACTCGCGCCGAACGCGCCGGCCAGCAAATGTTCTTCGAGCCTGGTTCTGATCGTCGTTCCTATAAGAAAAATTACAACCGCGCCGAGCACCACGGCCCAATGACTCAAAACGATGCCGGTCGCGATCAGCTTGCCAAGCATTGCTGTATAGATCGGGTGACGGACAAGTCCGTAGACGCCGGACGTCACGAGTTGATGATCTTCGATAAGGCGTGCTTGAAAGCTCCATTGTTTCCCAAGCTCCCGAATAGCTGACATCGAGAGCCAGACCGAATTGATTGACAGCAGAACCGCGAACACCTGCAACACGACGTTGACCGCGTCACTCGCGACGAAAGGCGAGAAAACCGGCGTTCGATGCAGGGCCCATACGAGCCCGAAGCTGACGCCTTGGAGAGCGATTCCCCAAAATGATTTCGGGACCTTCACTTTGTCCGGGGCGGCCTCGGGTTTCTTG
>DATLCA010000472.1:0-24634 GCA_035526605.1 Pyrinomonadaceae bacterium
ACCGCGAGAAGCTTGACGCTGTTGGATGAATGCCGGCCGCCGATGATGTAGAAGGCGTCGACCATTCCCGCAAGAGCACGTGCCGCATCCTGGCGGTCGCGCGTGGCGGAGCATATCGTGTTTACGACCTGAACTTCGTCGTCGGTTTTGGTTTTGATGGCCTCTGCCGTATCGAAAAAAGTCTTCGCCTTGATCGTCGTCTGCGAAACTACAAGAGGATTTCGAAGGCGGGGAAGCCCGGCGACTTCGGACTCGTCGCGAACAACAAATGCGTGGTTCGGAGCGTAGCCCTTCACGCCGATCATCTCCGGATGATCGGGGCTGCCCACGATGATCACGTGGCGGTCCTGTTCCGCGGCGCGTGCTGCGAGCTTCTGAACGCGAGTTACGAAGGGGCACGTCGCATCGACGACCTTCGAAGCTTTTTCCTCTAACTCTCTTTGGATCTCCGGAGTGACGCCGTGGGCCCGGATGACCGCCGTCTCGCCGCGCTTGATCTGCACCGGGTCGCTGATCGTCGTCACGCCCTGGCCGCCGAGGCGTGCCATCTCCTGTTCATTGTGAATCAGCGGGCCGAGACTGCGAACAATTTCGCCCTCGCCGAGTGCGTCCTCGACCATGTCGACCGCACGCTCGACGCCAAAGCAAAATCCGTATTCATCTGCCAGTAAAACTTGCATTTTCCGCCGTGACTGTCTATTTTCTTACTACCTTTTTCCCAAACAGCCAACGCCCCGAATTTTAACAAATGCGTCCGACAAACAAAAACTCCCCCTTTGATTACCGGTTGCTCCGCGCGGACGAGTTCAGTGTCATACACAAAACGTTCGTCGCGGGTTTTGCGGATTACATTATCCAATTCGAGCTGAGCGAACGGCAGTTCCAAAATCACATAACGCTCAACAACGTCGATCTCGACCGATCCGCCGGGTGCTTTGATGCTGAGCGCCCGGTCGGGCTTTCACTTAACGGCTTTGGAATGTGGGAAGGCAAAAGCACAGTGTACGACGCGGGCACGACGGTCATTCCGGAGTATCGCCGCCGCGGGATTAGCCGCACGATGTTCGACTGGATGATACCGGCGTTCACCGCCGAGGGTTACAAGCAATTCCTGCTCGAGGTGATCACGAACAACGATCCCGCAGTTCGTTTGTATGAGCTGCTGGGTTTTCGGAAGACGCGGGAGCTGCTGCTGTTGGAGTGCGAACCTGAGATCTCGCTCGAGCGTCCGGCCCCGGCCGATGTCGAGATCCGAGAGATCCATCGACACGAAAATATTCCTTACACTTCGTTCTGGGATGGAAAGCCGTCGTGGCAAAATTCGCCGGACGCCATCCAGCGAAGCGTTCGAATGAAGCGGTTGATCGGAGCATTTATCGGTGACACGTGCGTCGGCTACATCGTCTTTGCGGCGGGAGTCGGCCGCCTGGCGCAACTTGCCGTTCATCGGGACCACCGGCGGAAAGGAATCGCGACGCGGTTGATGCGCGAGATGCAGAAAGACGCACCAGGGCAAAAACTGCACGTCATAAACCTCGACGAAGGAATGACGGAATCGGTCGTGTTTTTTCAGAATTTAGGTTTCAGAAAAGTTTTAGCGCAGTTCGAGATGTTGCGGGAGTTGTGAGTACGGCGCGGGTCCCAAGTCGACGCAGCCGGAGAATCACCAAGCCGGGTCGTTCTTTGTCGCCAAAGGCGACGAACATTAAACCCTAGGGTGGAGCGAACGAAGTGAGCGTAACCGTAGGGCAAGGATCACGCCGAATTCGCTCGCTGAAGGCGAGCAGCATCCGTGTTTTGTTCGACCTCTTCAGGGTCGGATGAATCTTTGCGAGCACACCTAGGGTTCCATTCGCTTTGCTCCTTCCACCCTAGGCTTTAATGTTTGTCGCCTTCGGCGACCCGAAATCCGCTTCGCCAAAAGCGCTTCGCCTCTGACCCTACCTAACCGGCTCGCGCAATATAACCTCGGCGGTCCCGCGTGCGACCGAGGCCGCTTTCGAGTTTGAATCTCGCAGGTTAGCGATCTGCAGAAGCGCCTCTCCCGTTCGCGCGAGTAGGCGAAATAGATCGCCCTCTTCAGCTCCCGTTTTCTTTGCAAGCTGGTCCCACGACATCCCACCGGCCCATCGTTCCGCCGCCGCCGCTGCCGAAAGATTTATCTCCTCCGTTGGTTCGATCCCCGAGTTCCATTCCTTGTTCGACACCTCAAGGATAATTTCTTCCAGACGCGTGATTACGTCGAGCAGGTCGTCCGAAAGATAAAGCTCGCCGTAATTTCTGTCTGAATCCGCGGCGAGTGCGGCCATCAAGCCGGCCGCGGTCTGCGGCGCCAGATCGTCGAAGATGCCATGCCGGATCGCTTCGCCTACAAGGAGGGGGCGATCCACGCGGACGTCCGCGAGCCACTTGCCCGACTCGGTAACGACCTCGGAATCGAAATCGATATATCCGAAATGATCGAGGACCTTCGCGCGTCGCTCGAAGGGCAGCCAGATGTCGCTGTAAAGAAAATCAATGTCGCGCGTGTACCGCTCGATCCGTTCCGCGTCCTCGTAACTTTCCCAAAGCAGAGTTTCAGATTGCGGGCTGCGAATCGCGGATCGCGGATTTTGGGACGTACCCAAGTTGCCCAGCAGATCGTTTATAAGCGACGAGGCATCGTCAGAAGCTTGTTTCTTGAAAGACAGCTTTGGCTCATCGAGCGGCTTGTTCTTGCCCTCGAAGGTGTCGAAGAAGGCCTGCTCGATCTGTTTCGAGCGCGTGCTGTACGTTTCCGCGTAAACCCGATTCACGCGGTCGAGCGCGAACGTGGTGCCCTGGCCATCGTCGCGCATTGCCGAGACCTTGTCTCCGAAAACATTGAAAACGAGAAAGAGGCGTTTGCCGCTTCGGCCTTGAGTTACGACCCGGCCGGACTGTACATTTTCGCGCAGCCAGTTTTGTCGAAGCTCGGCCCGCGTCGCCGGCAGTTTTTCTTCAAGTCGATTTTTCGCGCTGATGAGGCGTTCAAATCCCCGGACGTCCGATTCGGTAATCCCGAATTCATTTCCCCGGAGCCGATCCGTGAGCCGATTTTGGCGCTCGTCGCGGAGCCGTTTGAGCTCGTCGATCTTTCTAGCGGTCGTCCGGTACGCGAAGCTTTTTTGCGCGATCTCCCGGACCTGCTCAAAATCGCCGAATGCGTCGAGCAAGTTTAGCAAGCTCGTGTACGTCGCCCGGAACCGGCTTTCGAGTTGATCGGGGTTAGATCGCAGTAGATCCGCGATCTTTTTCGGATTCTGAAACTGACCAGGCACGAGTACCACGAAACCGACATTGTCCTTGCCGCGACGCCCTGCACGGCCCGTCATCTGCTGCAACTCGCTCGCATGAAACGGACGCCAGCCGTCGTTGCCGCGGGTGTCGGCGTTGCTTATGATGACCGTTCGCGCAGGGAAATCCACACCGGCCGCAACCGTCGAGGTCGCGAAGATCGCGTTCAGGAGGCCGCCGGACATCATTTTTTCGACCAGCAGCTTCCAGGCTGGGATGTGCCCGGCATGATGCGACGCGACCCCGGAATTTACAAGGATCTTTTGATGTTTATGGGTGCGGATCTCGGGGTTATCAGCGGCGAATTCGAGGAAGATCGCCTCGCGGCGCTTCTGTCTTTCCGGATCGGTCTTTTGCGACCTGTCGCCCGCGACCTCCGAGGCAGCCTCGTCACATTTCCTCCGGGTCGGCAGAAAAATTATCGCCGGGAGCAGATCGTACCCACGCAAAGCCGAGATCAGCTTGTGCGGCGGGATTTCCGGCGGACGTGGATTCATAGGAAAAGTATAACGTACTAGGTCATATGGAGTAGGTAGTGATCCGGATTCTTGTCCTCACTGGGGACGTACGGGCAAAGCGTAGGGTTCGCATTCGCTTCGCTCACTACGCCCTGGGCTTTATACGTCTATCGTCTTGGCGGCAATAACTAAACGGATTTCCCGGAAGCTGCGGGTTCGGGCTTACGGCGACGAAGCGAAAAAGCAATGCGATATAATTCTTACGCGGGATGATGAAGAAGTGGCTTGTTAGGTTTGGGATCGTTGTCTTGATCGTGATCGGCGCGATTTTGTTGATCGCGGCGTGGACGGAAACTGATAAGGCGGTGTTGAAGGGTTACAAACAAAACAGCGAGTTGCGAACGATTCGTGAAGGCTGGCCGGGGACGCCGGTCGATCAGCGCGATCGTTTCATGAACGACGAGTTTCCGTTTCTTCCGAGCATGCTGGATCTTTTGAAATGGAAGCTCGGCGGCAATAGTTTCAAACGGGAAAAAGAGAACGACCCGTGGCGCCTCGAAGTCCGAGATCCGCGGCCATTTCTGTCGTCAGATGAGGATGGGATCCTGTGGCTCGGGCACGCTTCGTTTTTTATTCGCATAAATGGAGTCTCGATCTTGACGGACCCGATCTTCGGCAAGCCGCCGCTCGTAAAGCGATTTGTAGAAGTCGCGTCACCTCTCGAGCATATACGCCACGTGGATTACGTTTTACTTTCGCATGACCACCGCGATCACATGGACGAGACGACGCTGCGGGCCGTGGCCGCGAAATTCCCAGCCGCGAAGTTTCTCGCCGGCTTGCGCTCCGAAGATGTCTTGAACGAATGGAAGACGCCGACTAATCCGCTGCAGACGAGTGGCTGGTTTCAGGAATTCGCCTTGGAGGATCCGAGGCTGAAGATTTTCTTTCTTCCCGTTCGCCACTGGTCGCGTCGGGCTCTGTTCGATACAAACTGGAGGTTGTGGGGAGGCTATGTCATACAGACGGAGAAGAGCACAATCTACTTCGGGGGAGACAGTGGATACGGGCGTCACTATCGCGAAGCGGCCGAGCTTTTCCCGAACATCGATTACTTTCTCGTCGGTATCGGAGCGTTCGAGCCGCGCTGGTTCATGGAGCCGAGTCATAACAGTCCCGGCGACGCGGTCCAGGCATTCATCGATCTAAAGGCGCGCTACCTCGTGCCCATGCACTACGGAACGTTCGATCTGTCCGACGAGCCGCCGAGCGAGCCGCTGCGGAAATTAAAGGAAGAGGCAGAGCGCACTCACATCGTCGAGAATCTCCGCCCCCTGGCAATAAACGAAGCTCTGTTGATTGAATAATCGAAACGACGCCGTTGAGCGGCCGGTCTTGGCCGGCCGCGGCGGTCAAAGACCGCTAGCTTAACGGTTGGGCGAGGCCGGTCGAGCACGGGCGAGCACCGGCGAGCTAAACGGATTCGGGGGTTTGCCCTAGAATTTCCTCCACATCTGTCGCATAATGATTCAGAAAATCCCCTCATGCTCAACGGAAAAAAGATAGTTGTTGTAATGCCGTCGTATAACGCGGCGAGGACGCTGGCCCGTACGGTGGCTGAAGTTCCGCGCGATATCGTCGACGAGATCCTTTTGGTCGACGACGCCAGCTCGGACGAGACGGTGGGTCTCGCCAACGAGCTCGGCCTGACCGTGTTCGTGCACGAAAAGAATTTCGGTTACGGCCGAAACCAGAAGACGTGTTATCGCGAGGCCGTCAGCCGCGGCGCCGACATCGTAGTCATGGTGCATCCCGATTACCAGTATTCGCCCAACCTCATTGTCCCGATGGCGGGAATGATCGCTTACGGCGAGTACGATTGTATTGTCGGCTCCAGAATTCTCGGTAAGGGCGCTCTGTCCGGCGGAATGCCTTTATACAAATACGTCTCGAATCGTTTTCTGACCTTATTTCAAAACATATTTCTCGGGGCGAAGCTGTCCGAGTATCACACGGGCTTTCGCGCCTTCACCCGCGAGGTCCTTGAAGCATTGCCGCTGAACGAGAACTCCGACGATTTTGTTTTTGATAACCAGATGCTCTCGCAGGTCGTGCACTTCGGGTTCCGGGTCGGCGAGATATCGACACCGACGCGCTATTTCGCGGAGGCGTCGTCGATCAACTTCTCACGCAGCGTACGCTACGGTATCGGCGTACTCGTAACCTCTCTCCAGTTTCGGCTTCATCGAATGAAGCTTTATCGTTCGCGCATTTTCCGCATCCGCGGTCAAAAGCTTTTGTCGAATTACTACAAGCAGATCGAAGCAGAAAGCGTCAGCGGTGAGCCCTCGGCGCTTAGCAGTGAGCAGTAAACAAGACCTCAATACCCTCCAGGAACAAATATGAAACGTCGTGAATTTATAGCCGCGACGGCTATGGCATCGGTCGGATTGATCGCGGGCCGCGGCTTTGCCGCGCTAAAAGATTTCGATCTCGAAGAAGCAACGATTGCGAGCCTGCAGTCGGCGATGCAGAAAGGTGAAATTACTGCCCGCGATCTTGTTGCAAACTATATCGCGAGGATCAAGGCCGGCGATAAGCAAACGAATTCGATCATCGAAATAAACCCGGACGCCCTCGAGATCGCCTCGGCGCTCGATGCTGAACGCAAAGCGGGCAAGCTTCGCGGAGCGCTGCATGGAATTCCGGTCGTATTGAAGGACAACATCGATACGGCCGACAAAATGAAAACGACCGCGGGGAGTCTGGCGTTGGTCGACGCACCCACTCCAAAGCGGGACGCGTTTCTGGTTGAGCAGCTTCGCCGGGCAGGCGCGGTTGTGCTCGGCAAGACGAACCTGAGCGAGTGGGCGAATTTCCGCTCGACGGCTTCGACGAGCGGGTGGTCGGGGCGCGGGGGCCAAACCCGCAACCCGTACATTCTGGATCGCAATCCGTGCGGATCGTCTTCGGGAACCGGCGCGGCCATCGCGGCGAATTTTGCGGCGATCGGGATCGGGACCGAAACGGATGGCTCGATCGTCTGTCCATCGTCGATCTGCGGGATCGTAGGATTAAAACCGACGGTAGGACTGATTTCGCGGAGCGGCGTGATCCCGATTTCCGCATCGCAGGACACGGCCGGCCCGATGACCCGCACCGTCGCCGATGCGGCGATCATGCTGTCGGTGATGACGGCCGTGGACGCATCGGACCCCGCGACGTCAAAGAATGGGACGATGGCCCGGACCGACTACGAAACATTTCTCAAGCCGGATGGACTGAAAGGCGCCGTCATCGGCGTCGCTCGCGACTTTTGGGGCAAGCGATCCGAAGTGGACAAGATCATGGACGCGTCGCTCGACGCGATGAAAAAAGCAGGAGCGACTTTGGTCGATGTGAAGTTTCCCAACCTGGAGAAATTCGGCGATGCAGAATTCGAAGTTTTGCAATTCGAATTCAAAGATGGTCTGGAAAAATACTTGGCAGGCCGCGGTTCACAACATAAGAGCCTGGACGACCTGATCAAATTCAACAACGACAACGCCGCACGCGAGATGCCGCATTTCAAACAGGAGATATTTGAGACGTCGGCGAAGAAGGGATCATTAACGACCAAGGAATATCTCGACGCCCGCGCTCTTTCCGTAAAGCTCACCCGTGAAGAGGGAATCGACGCGGCGATGAACAAGGATAAGCTCGACGCGATTGTCGCTCCGTCCAACGCGCCGACATGGATGATCGATTGGGTGAACGGCGACTGCGGAAGCAATTACATTTCGAGCTCGTCGCTCGCGGCGGTTGCGGGCTATCCGAGTATCACCGTGCCCGCGGGATTTTTAAGGGAGCTCCCGATCGGGATCTCGTTTTTTGGCAAGCCGTATACGGAGCATGTTCTGATCCGACTGGCATATGCGTTTGAGCAGATGACGAAGGCGAGAAGGAAACCGAGGTTCTTGCCGACGGCGGTATGAGTTAAGCTCCATTTTCTAACGGACCCCGTTAAGCTCGCGGTCTTCGACGCGACGGCCGGTCAAAGACGCGCGGCTTGACGAGACAAAAGTCGCAGGCCGCTCAGGGTTAGATCTGAATCTACAGTCACTATTCGGGCGAGGTCCGTGGAGAAGATGGCTGCATTGCCGCCCGTGCCGACCACTCTCGAGACTCCCGATTCACTGCAAAGGCGGGTAATCAGTCCTTCCACCATCGCAACATATCCGTAATAGACTCCGGACCGGATCGAGCGGCCCGTTGAGCTGCCAACAACCCTTTCAGGTTTCGAAATTTCAATCTTGGGCAATGTCGGCGCTTTCAAATGCAGGGCTTCAGCCATCGCGTCCATTCCCGGGGCGATGACACCGCCAAGAAACTCGCGATCGGAGCTCACAGCATCGATGGTCGTGGCCGTTCCCAGACTGCAGACAATGCAAGGTGCGCCGTATTTCGCGACTGCCGCGAATGCATTCACAAGTCGATCTGTCCCGAGTGATTCACGCGGCTCGTAGTTTATCTTCAGACCGAAATCAAATGAGTTGTCGATGAAGGTGGGCTGTACACACGTAGTCGCGAGTAGGAACGCTCGCATCGCTGTTTCTATCTGAGGAACGACCGTACAAACTATCACGGCGTTCACGCTGGAATCGAGACGATCACCTACGGTGTGTCTAATGTCATCAACCGTGGCGTCTCTTTTTGTCGGAATCGAAAACCTTGAAGTGAGTGTGTCCCCGTCGAACAGGCCGAACTTTATCGCGGAGTTGCCGATGTCGACGGCGAGAAGCATCTTCTACAGTGGAAAAGTTGATAGTGGATAGGGAGATAGTTCTTAACTTTCAACTATCCACTGCAGGAATCAGCCTTGGAGTGGAAGCCCGTCGTACACGATCGTCCAGCCGTTCTTGCGGCTTGTGCGCAGGCTTTTTGTGAACCATTCGAGTGCGGCGGTCGGATCGTCGTAGAGCTGGACCGCGGGATTATTTTCGCGGGGGTCGACGCGGCAGATCGCCGCACCCGCGGTCGCGCTTTTGATGCACAGCAGCGCGATCATGCTGTTCTTCTGGAGGACGGCGGTGCGGACCAGCACATCAGCGCCGTCATCGTCGTCCTCTCCAAACTCTTCGAAGTCAGACAGCTCGTCGTCGAACTCTTCTTCGAAATCGAAATCGTTATCCAGATCAAACTCGTTACTCATAAAAAGATAAGGCGTAATTAGAAGCTACACTGTTGGCCCGCAAAGTTCAATTCGTATTTCACCTCGGAAAAGTTCTTCACGATCAGCTCCTCCGCGACCCTGTTTCCGGTCCGCCGATCGATAACGTCGCGCCATATTTCGTTCTCGCGATAATTCTTACCATCGCGGTTTAGGAATCGATGGTTCTTCTCGAAGACATGAAACGAGTTGGGCGTTTCCCCGTCCGAATAAACCGCGCCCTTAAGATGGTCATCCGTCAGCCACACCTTGATCTGAAATAGGAACGGCGTCGGGTTATGAAATCGCAGATCGATATAGTTGTAAAAAACTCCGGCCCCGCTGCCAAACGGGAGCGTGCGGTTCTCGTCGGGAAACGGGTCGAAGCTGTGATGATGCCGCTCGACGACGTTCAGCGGTGTGTGAAGAGCCATCCAATAAAGCAGATTCGCGAGCTGGCAAAGACCGCCCCCAACTCCGCGGACGACCATTCCCCCAGACAGCTGCATTCCTTCTACGTAACCCTTCGCGGCTGTTGCCTCGCCGAGGCATTGCCAGAACGAAAATGTCTGGCCGGGGTTAATGATTAGGCCGTCGATAGTCGGTGTCGCGATCTTCAGATTGTGGATTTTATTTTCCTGTAGCTGCGGATCCGAATTCCCGAGGCGCCGACGGAGCAGCGACTGGTGCTTCGTGCACGTGAAAGGAAGATTCTCTTCCTGCAAGGTCCTCGCAAATTTTAATCCTCCAGCGCGGTCGGCCATCGAGCGAAACAAGCGCTTCTGGAAAATGCGCGTGCGGTAAATCGCCGGATGAAATTCTGAAAGACGTTTCCGCATCAATTGGCCGCTCGGACCTGTTCGACGTCGCCCGCCTGAATGATACTGACACTTCCATCGCCGCGCTTTATTCGCAGACCGCCGTTCGATTCCAGGCCATCCGTGACGCCGGTCATAATTTCATTCTCGAGCACAACGCGGACCACCTTGCCGATGGTATACGAAGAACGATTCTTCCAGTTCTCGATAATTTTGGAGGGACCCCCGTCGCTTTGGAGCGTCTCATAAAAGCTTGCGAGATTCTGATTAAGAACGTCGACGACCTCGTTGGGCCGCGGCGGTGTCGGCAAAATATCTTCGAGACAAGTCGCCGCCGCCACCAGGTCGGGCGGAAAGTTTGCGGGTGTGAGATTGATCCCGATACCCACGATGACCGCCAGACCTTCCTCGGTCTCGGTGGCCTCAGCAAGAATGCCGGCAATTTTCTTCTCGTTCACGAGGATGTCGTTTACCCATTTGATGTCCGGCCTCGCGCCCAACTCCTTCAGAGTATCGTGAACGGCGATCCCGGCCATCAACGTGATCAACGGCAGACAGTGCGTCTCCATTTTCGGACGGAGAATGATACTAAAATAAAGCCCGGCATCCCGCTCCGAAACCCATGTTCGCCCGTAGCGGCCCCGGCCCGCGGTCTGCTGCCGGGCGATTACGCACACTCCCTCTTCGGCACCGAGTCTTGCCTGCTTCAGTGCTTCGGTGTTTGTCGAGTCGAGGATATCGAATGTGAGAAGAGAGAAGTTCATCTGTGCAAGACGAGAAGTTATTCAATGACAGGCTGGAGAACCTTCACACAGGTCTCCAGAAACTGTCGGTGTAAAAATTCACATCGTCGAAGAACTCGGTTTCGATCGCGAAGCCGCTTGCAGCGGCAAGATCTTCGATCATCGCCCGCGTGTACTTTTGCGAGATCTCCATGAATATAGCTTCCCACTGTTCTATATCGAAACTGCGGTTGAGCGCCGCGACGGTTACCGTCTGCTTTTCCCGGCTGATGAGAAAGCTCCGAGCTGCGCATTCGACCGGTCGATACTGCGCGTAGTGTGAAAATTTATTCAAGTCAAAATTTGCCCCGAGCTCGCGGTTGATGCGACGCAGGAGATTCAGATTGAAAGCGGCGGTCACGCCTTGAGGATCGTCGTACGCTTTGACGATGACGCGCGGGTCCTTCTGCATATCGAAGCCGACAAAGAGCCGGTCATTGTCGTTCATCACGGCTCTGAGTTGGCGAAAGAAATCGACCGCCTGTTCCTGCAAAAAATTGCCGATGTTCGAACCGAGAAACATCAGGACCTTGCGCCGCCGGCTTCCGTTACGCAGATCGCCCAACACCCTGAAGTAATCGCCCGTGTGCGGATGAATGCGCAGTTGAGGAAATTTCTCTCTGAACCTGGCTGAGAGGGCGTCGTTTGCCTCCTGAGAAATATCGATCGGAGAGTATGTGAAGTCGACCTCCTGATTTAAGAAATGCTCGATGAGCACGGCCGTCTTCGTGCCGTCGCCCGCTCCCAACTCGATGAGGTCGATCTCTTTCGCATCATCTGTGAAAGTTTCGCAGATGGCATGAGCCTGCTCGGTGAAGATCTTCAACTCCGCGCGTGTCGGATAATATTCCGGCAGGCTCATAATCTCTTGAAACAGCCTCGAGCCTTCGTCATCGTAAAAATATTTCGACGACAGTTGCTTCGGTACGGAGGACAGTCCGTGGAGAACATCTTCGGCGAACTGGGAGAGCTCGGGTATTGGGGAAGGGTTCATTGGAATTACGAATTACGAGTTATGAATTATCAGTCCTAGCGTTGATCACTCGGATTCAATGAAGTCAGGTTTCGCTTATTAAATTCGAAATTTCAAATTTGAAATTTCATAACATCCGGAATCAACGGGCCAGTCTGATTCCCGTGAACTGCCACCGCAAATGCGGATGAAAAAAGTTTCGATACGTATTCCGGCTGTGGCCGGGTGACGTGGCGACCGAAGCTCCACGCAGCACCATCTGGTTGATCATGAACTTGCCATTGTATTCCCCAACCGCGCCGTCCGGTTTCTTGAATCCCGGGTATGGAAGATAGGCGGAATTAGTCCACTCCCAGCGCAGTCCCCAATCGAATTTTGCGCTCGCGGCTTCCCACTCGAATTCGGTCGGAAGGCGCCTGCCGCTCCATTCGGCGAAGGCGGACGCTTCATAAAAAGAAACATGGCAAACCGGCGCGTCGGGTGACAACTTCCGAAGTCCCGCCAGCGTAAAGCTGAACCATTCGCCGTCCCGCTCGTGCCAGTACAGCGGAGAGCCTATGTTGTCCCGATTGACCCAATCCCAGCCTTCCGAATGCCAGAGAAGCGGATCGCGATATCCGCCTCCCCGGATGAATTCCAAGAATTCTCGATTCGTGACAAGCGAATCTCTGATCTCGAACGCATCCAGGAAAACCCGATGGCGGGAAAGCTCGTTGTCGAAACAAAACTCGCCACCGGAGAACCCGATCTCGTAATTGCCCGCGTCGATGCTGACGTACTCGCCGGTTCCCGCGTCCCCATTTTCCACTTGTGGAAAATCGTCCCGATATATAGGAAAGAGCGGGTTAAGACTGAACGTGTACTTAAGATCGGTCAGAAAGAGTTCCTGATGCTGCTGTTCGTGATTGAGACCCAAAATCACAAGGTCCCGGAGCTCGTCGTTGGCGTTGGTCGATAAAAGCTCGAGCATGTTTTCATCGACATATTTTCGATACTCGAAAACGTGCTTCACGGTAGGACGCGACAAAGCCCCACGATCATCACGCGCCGTTCGATCGCCGATCGAGTTGTAATAGCTGTTGAAAAGAAATCCGAACTGCTCGTCGAAAACCTGATAGTCAGGTGCGAATTTTTTGAGGATCATCTCCTCGAAGAACCATGTCGTATGGGCGATGTTCCACTTGGGCGGCGATACGTCGACGACCGGCTGCGGGATGTAATCTTCAATCTCCAAGGGATTACAAAGTTCTTCCGTGTGGAGCCGCACCGATAAGTAGAGTTTTGCGAGATCGGCCCCGCCGATCATTTGGGGATGACTTGCCTGCATGTTCTTATTAAACCAAAACCGGGAAGCAACGCGTACATCAATTGGTCGGAGTTGTTACCTTGTTGCGTCGTTCTATCTTTAACAAAGCCTCCTTACTAATTTCAGCGAGGTACGGGTCCGGGTCCGACAGATAAGTTTGCAGCACCGCCACCGACTTCAGATCGCCGAGGGCCCCGAGAGCGTAGGCGGCTTCCCGCCGAGTGTCATCCGACTCATTCTTGTTTCGGAGCACCGCGACCAAAACGTCCGTCGCAGCGGTGAAGATCTGAGTTGCAGGGCCGGTCGCATCTGAGGAGCCAAGATCCTTAAACTTCTCGGGTAGAAAATTCTGCGGCGTCACAACGGACGGATTTCCGGTGACAATGATCTGGGCGATCTGCCCGATCGATCGTGCGGCGCTTCGGCGGAGAAATTCATCATCATCCTTCGGACGGGTTTTGAGAATTGCCAAAAGAGGTTGCATCGCTGTCGCGTCGCCGATCTTGCCGAGTGAAATTGCGGCCGCGGTTCTCACTTCAAGAATCTTGTCGTGTTGCATCAACTGAACAAGTGCCGTTGTCGCTGCCTTGTCCTGAACCTCGCCAAGCGCATACGCCGCCTCACGACGAACAAATTCCTGCTTATCATTCAGAAGCGGAGTAAGAGAACTCGACGCTTCGCTTTTTGGTGCGAACACGACCGAACCCGCAGCGGTCGCCCGGACCATCGGATCCGAGTCTCGTAAGGCGGGAAGCGCGAGACGCGACGCCCTCTCGCTTCGGAAATTTCGAATCTCCAAAAGTGCGTCACGCTTTTGTTCGATGTTGCCGTCCCTGATCGCTGCGGACAGTCTTGCTTCCACCGGCGTCCAATCAATCCCGCCGGGGCTCGCATTATTCACCTGTGCGGATATTGAGGCGTTGACGATAAGAGACAGAATAAAGTACGAAATCAAACGGCCCGCCTGAGCACGGGCCGCTTTCAAAACGGGACTGCAAAATTGACTCCTCGCTAAGAAGATCATCCCCGGCTAGTTTGCCCGATAAACGTTTTGCCCGTAAAGCCTTTCCCATTCGCCGACCTGACGGGCGCGCCGGTTCTCGTACGCGTCGGACAGTGACACGATCAATTCGTCGTTCTTTTCTGTTGCTGATCTGGGTTTGTTCGAGAAAAAAGGCGGGTTTGAATTCTGAATATCCGATTCGTTTCGGGCTTCCGCCGCAGCGTTGTTGCCAATTTGGTTTGCCATCATCTTTTCCTCCTTTCGGGGGCAGACGGTCAAACCTCACTTTATTCGTCTAGGTCGGCACCGCCTGCGATAAAACTGTTGTTGTCATCAAAAATGGGTTTATGTATTACTCCTTACAAATCGTCCCGACAGAATATCATAAAGGTGAAAAAGTCGTCCAGAAAAAAGTCAATACGTGAAGTGAATCCCTCAAACGGCAGGCCTTTGCGCCTTCGAGTAAACGCACGCGCTCAAGATCCTCGGCGCTCAGTTCGAAGCGGAGACGCGACGGCGCAAAGTGGGTTCGCGGATTAACAAATTGAGACTGATCAAGCACCCACCGCTCCCTTGCCGGTTGCATCGCCTTCTCAAATCCCTTAATCTGTCGGACATGGTTCGCAGGCAACAATATCTCGCCCTTACATAGCCACCCGCTGCAGACATTACTCAGCGTGCGTGGCGTCATTCTCGAAAATCTTCAATTACATTTTGTTTTCAAGCGGTCGATAGATAGAAAGCTTTCTATCGGCTAAACTGACTCTTTTTATATCCCCGGCGCGGGATGTCGACAGGTTATTTATGGACGAGAAATATTTTGCAAAAAAGGTAGAGCGAAAGTGGCAGGCGAAGTGGGCCGAGAGCCGCGTGTTTGAAGCCGAGATCGGGGATGACCGTCCGAAGTTTTATCAGCTCGAGATGCTCCCTTACCCATCGGGGAATCTCCACATGGGCCATGTTCGGAACTACTCGGCGGGTGACGTCGTCGCATGGTTCAAGCGACTGAAAGGATTCAATGTGCTGCACCCGATCGGGTGGGATTCGTTCGGCCAACCGGCCGAAGACGCCGCGATCAAACGTGGCGTGAATCCCCGCGAATGGACCGAAGAAAACATCAAGGCAATGCGCGGCCAGATCGAGCGCCTGGGTTTGAGCTACGACTGGCGGCGCCAGATGGCTGCCCACCGTCCCGAGTACTACAAGTTCGACCAATGGTTTTTCCTGAAGATGTACGAAATGGGGCTCGCGTACAAAAAGACGACGCAGGTCAACTGGTGCGAGCATGACCAGGCAACGCTTTCAAACGAGCAGGCGAGCGGCGGGCTCTGTTGGCGGTGCGGGAATCCGGTTACGAAAAAGTCGCTCGAGCAGTGGTTCCTGAAAACTACGAACTATGCCGACGAGCTGATCGACGGTCTCGACGCGATAGAAAGTGGGTGGGCGTCGGCCGTTGTCAAACGCCAGCGCGATTGGATCGGAAGGTCCGAAGGCGCGTACGTGGATTTCAAAGTGAAAGTCGCCAGGCCATCGGGAGCGATGACGGCCGAGGCCGTAAAAATTACGGTTTTCACGACCCGGATCGACACGATCTACGGCGTGAATGCGATAGTGGTCGCGGCGGAGCATCCGGTGATCGAGAGGTTTCAGGACGAATTGCCTTCGGATGTCGCGGCAAAGATCGCCGAGATACAAGCTGAGAAACTGAAGCCCACCGATCGCGAGGCAGAGATCGAGAAAGACGGGATCGATACCGGGTTGAAAGCGGTCAATCCGTTTAGCGGCGAAGAGCTGCCGGTCTGGGTCGGCAATTACGTCATGATGGAGTACGGCACCGGCGCGGTTATGAGTGTACCGGCGCACGACGAACGCGATTTCGAATTCGCGAAGAAGTTTGGATTGCCCATCAAGAAAGTCATTGAGTCTGTCGGGTCGAGCGACTATGTCGAGTCGAACACGTCAGATTCGACAGAGGCGGTCGACTCCGCGCTCACCGAGTACGGAGTGATGATCAACTCCGGGGACTGGAGCGGTAGGACCACCGAAGACGGTAAAAAAGAAATGGCGGAGTTTGCGGCGGCGAACGGATTCGGTAAAACGGCCGTCACGTATCGCCTGCGTGACTGGGGAATTTCCCGTCAGCGATTCTGGGGCTCGCCGATCCCGATAATCTATTGCGACAAATGCGGGACGGTTCCCGAGAAATTCGAAAACCTGCCGGTTCGCTTACCCGAAACTGCGCCGTTGACGGGTACCGGCGAATCGCCTTTGGCAAAAGTCCCCGAGTTCTACGAAACGACATGCCCGACCTGCGACGGGCCCGCGCATCGCGAGACGGATACGATGGATACGTTCGTCGATTCGTCGTGGTATTTTTTCCGATACACGGACCCGAGCAATGCGTCCATGCCGTTCGATCCCGAGATCGCATCCTATTGGGCACCGGTCGACCAGTACATCGGCGGGGACGATCACGCTGTCATGCATTTGATCTATACCCGCTTCTGGGCGAAGGTGATGCGCGATATCGGTTTGGTGAAGTTTGACGAGCCCGTGAAGCGTTTGTTGACGCAGGGAATGGTTGTCGGGGAGACGTTTTTCGACGACTCGAGCGGGAAGCGTATTTATTATCCGCCTGACAAAGCCGAAGTAGAGCGCGACGCGAAGGGAAAGATCGTCGCGGCCCGATCGACCGACGGGACGCAGCTGAAATATGCGATCGAGCGCATGTCGAAATCGAAAGGTAACGGTGTCGATCCCGATGAGATGGTCGAGATCTATGGTGCCGACGCCGCCCGGCTGTTCATCATGTTCGCGGCACCGATCGAGCACGAGTTGGTTTGGAACGAAGCGGGCATCGAGGGAGCGGTGCGGTTTCTCCAGCGCGTTTGGCGGTTGGTCTATAAGTGGAAGGACATTTCGTCTGCGGCATCAAACGTTTCCATAGACACAAACGGCGGCAGTTCCGATAGAGCCCTACGTCGGAAAACACACCAGACGATCAAGCGCGTTACGGACAGCCTTGAGTCGCTGCAATTTAACACGCCGGTGGCCGGTTTGATGGAGCTGGCGAACGCGATCGGCGACATGGATGTCGCGGACACAAATGCGCATTTCGCCGTAAAGGAAGCTTTGACCAGCCTGGTTCTGATGCTGGCGCCTTTCGCCCCGCACACCGCTGAAGAATTGTACGGAGTGCTCGCCGGAAGCGACGAAGGAATGCTCGCGACAGGAGGCCGCTTTCCTGAGTACATCGAGGAGCTGGCAAAGGCGGACGAGATCGAGATCCCGGTGCAGGTGAATGGAAAACTGCGGTCGCGGATCTTCGCACCGCCTGAGGCCGCAAACGAAGTGATGGAGCAGATGGCGTTCGCCGATGAGAAGATCACGGAACTCATCGCGGGCAAGGACATCGTAAAGGTCGTCGTCGTGCCGGGACGCCTCGTAAATATCGTTGTCCGGGGCTAAGGCGTAAACAGCCTCCTCGGGCAATTTACCTTGCTTGAAACGACCAAAGAACTTAGAATCAATGCGGTTGTAACAGCAAAAACGTCGCCCGAAGTGTGTCTAAGAAATAGAACTAATCCTCTCCTCACGCGTTTGGTATTTGTTAGAACGTTAAATGAAGGAATGCCAGCTCTGTAAAAATTGCTTCGGGGACGAGGTCGTGACCTGTCCGAACGATGGGATGCCGACGATCCATACCATCGCGGGCGAGCCTGTGCTCGAGGGCAAATACCACATAGAGTGCCGTATCGGCCAGGGCGGCATGGGGGTCGTTTACAAGGCACGCCACGCGTATCTAAAGACCCAGCTCGCAATAAAAATCATTCTTCCCGATCTGGTCGGGAATGATCCGCAGCTCGTCACGCGATTTCGTCAGGAGGCTCTGGCTGCGGCGGCGATCCGGCACACGAACGTTGTGGCGGTCACCGACTACGGTGTCGTCAACGGTGCGTTGCCTTTCCTCGTGATGGAATACGTCGAAGGGGAATCGCTGCACGATCTGCTCGGGCGTGAAAAATCGCTTCATCCGGAAAGAGCTCTCGAGCTGATGACCGCGATCTGCGCGGGAGTCGGAGCCGCACATCACCAGGGCATCGTTCACCGAGACCTTAAACCGCTCAATGTGATGATCTGCAACGACAAGCCGAATTTGTCGCAGGCGGTGAAGATTCTTGATTTCGGATTGGCGAAGATTAAGTCCGGGGAACTTTTGGGTTCGTTCATACAGGCTCAGACGACCGGCCTTATGGGCTCGCCTTACTACATGGCACCCGAGCAATGGGCCGATGACGAACCTGATTCGCGATCGGATATTTACAGTCTCGGCGTGATGCTCTATCAAATGCTTGCCGGCGATGTGCCATTCAAAGGTTCGTCGATTCCGGCGATCATGAAAAAGCATATCAGTGACCCGGCCCCGCGCTTTATCGAACTTGGGGTGCACATCGCGCCCGAGATCGAGAAGGCCGTTCTCCACACGCTTCAGAAAGAAAAGGAACAGCGAACGGCGTCGGTCGAGGTTCTCGTCAGTGAGCTCCGTGACGCGATCTATCCGCAGTCGATCGGAATTCACACCACGTCGGGACGAAGCTCACTGCCGGTTTCGACCTTGACCGTCCAGACGAGCCCGCCTCAATCGCGGGTTTACGTCGACAATATTGCGGTGGGCGAAAGCCGTGACGACGGGTGGCTTCTTCTCGAGGGAATTCAAAGCGGCAATCATCACCTTCGCGTTAGCCATGCGGGTTTTCAGGATTGGTTCGGCGACGTCGTGTGCGACGGTAAGCCGACAAAGATCGTAGCCGAACTTCGAGCCCAGGGCGCGGCGAGCCAGCGAATCGCACCCATCGCTGCCGACACGCCACTCGGCCTTGCCGAGACGCAGTTGTCTCATCCGGACATGCAGCGGACTGCTCTGCAAAACTGGAATACCGGCCAGCAGGATGTCGGTGCGATATCACACGCGCCTAAGCGGAGATTGTTTTCACCCTTGCTCCTTGGTATCGCGGGCGTGGTTGTTCTACTGATACTCGGAGCCGCCGGCGTCGCCGGTGCCTATATGTTCGGTCTGATTCCAAAGCTTAGCGGAAATAAAGGGAATGTTGCTAACTCGGCCAGCCCGACGCCGAACGCCACTCCGCCGCCCGCGGTCGTTAAGGCGGACATGATCGAGATTCCCGGCGGGGCGTTTATGATGGGCCGAAATTCGGGACTCGAAAACGAACGTCCCGAACATCAGGTCACCGTGCCGAGTTTCAGCATGGACAAGACCGAGGTGACCAACGCCGAATATCTGGATTTTGTGACGGCGAAGGGGTACAAGCCGGTGCCTGCTCATTGGGAGAACGACAAGCCCATACCCAACCACGAGCGGATGCCCGTCCGGTTTGTGAATGCCGAGGACATAAAAGCTTTTGCCGCGTGGCGCTCGCAACGCGACGGGGTCGAGTACCGGCTTCCGACCGAAGCCGAATGGGAATATGCTGCCCGGAACGGAAGCAAGGAAAATCTTTATCCGTGGGGCGACAAGTTTGAACCTCGGTGTGCCGTCATCGACCAGCCGTCGAACCAGCCCGGGATAGTGGGCTCCAATACGTGTGCGAATTTGTGGGGCGTGCAGGATCTGATCGGGAATGTTTTCGAATGGACCAGTACTGAGGCGTCGCTCTATCCGGGAAGTAGGGGCGTGGTTCGACCCTTGAGTGAACCTCATCTGATGGCACGTGGCGGCTCCGCCTTTCAGAAGTCGTCGGGACCAAACGCGATTACCTCAACGTTCCGGATCCCGGTACCTATCAGCCAGCGCAGCGCCGAGCTCGGCTTCCGACTTGTCCATCCTGAATAGACGTTCCGCAATAAATCTCCGAGAATATTTGTAATGAAAAGTAGTTTGACGAATTTCGGGTTATTCATCGCCGCCGCCCTCGCCCTCTCCGTATTTGCAAGTTGCTCCGGTACAAATTCACCGCAGAATGCACCGGCGAACAACGCGTCGGTTGCCCAATCCAATGCGCCGGCCAACGCGGACCCGGAGAAAAAGAAAACCGATTATCCACCAATCGCGACGGCGGTCGCGCAGGCGGATCTTAAAAATCTGGACGGGACCACGTTCAAGGTTGCGGACAAAAAAGGAAAGGTATTGCTTTTGAATTTGTGGGCGACGTGGTGCGGACCGTGCCGGTCGGAAATGCCGACGCTGGTCAAGATGCAGGAAGCTCATCGCGAGAAAGGTCTGGAGATTATCGGGCTGGACACTGATGACGAAACCGTCGAGGACATCAACAAGTTCGCCGCCGACATGAAGCTCAATTACACACTCGTCTGGGCCGATACAGCCATTCAGGCCGCTCTTCTCAATATCAGCAAATTCAACGGCATCCCGCAGAGCTTCATCGTTGATAGAGATGGTAATCTGCGCGGGGTGTTCCGCGGAGCGAACCCCGCCGACGTCAAGAAGATGAACGATCTCGTTGAGATGATAGTTAATGAATAAGGAAAGTATGAAGGATGAAGGAAGAACTTCTGTTTCTTACTCATCATTCCGCCGTCATCCTTCATCCCTCATCCTTCAACTTAGCTTCCCCGATCTTTGGCTCGACAAGTATCGTCTTGAAACTCGCCAGGCTCACCAGCCCGGGCATTGCCCCTTTCGGTTTGTTTACGAATTTTTTCTGTGTGTAATGGACCGCCGCTTTCGGCTGCGATTTGCCCCGGCTGTAAAATGCCGCCAGCTGCGCAGCTTCGAGTAACGTCCGATGCGGGATCTCTTTTCGATTCGGGTTGCGCACGACAACGTGCGAGCCAGGGTAATCAGCCGCGTGCATCCATGTGTCGAGCGACTTCGCCACGCGAAACGTCAGGAAGTCATTGTCCTTCGCTTTTTTACCGACAAGGATCTCGAAACCGTCCGATGAAACAAAGCTGCGTGCTCCGGCAGAAACCTCGGCCGGCTTTTTCGCGGCCCGGGTCGGCGTCGGTTCCTGCCGAATTCCCGCGATCTTGTTGATCAAATCCTGGTCTTCGGACGCGATAGCGGTTTCCAATTGCGTGGCGAGCGCGTTGTAGCGTTCGAGCTCTTTCGCGATCGTCTGCCGGCGTTTCTCGATCTCGAGCAGAGCATTTCGCGCTTTCGTGTAGCGGCGAAAATACTTTTCCGCAGCTTGCGTCAGCGAATCGTTTTCGTCGACGGCGACGGTGATCTCCGGGGCGTCGTCGTCGAAATAATCGATTAGAAAAACCGCTTCGCCGACCCTCCGCGCCGATGACGCGTTTGCGAGAAGAAGGTCACCAAACCGTTTCCATTTGTCGGCATCGCCGTGGCCGACAAGATCTTCGTTGAGTTTTCGGAGCAGCTTTTCGCGTTTCGAGATCTCCTGTTTTAGCTTTGCTCGGGCGGTACCGGCGATAGATTTAAGGTGCTCGGAGAACGACCTTTCCTGGTCCTCGGCGTCTAGCCGAGCGGATAGAGCAAGCGGCGTGTTAACGGGCGGCTGTGACCGAGGCTTATCTCCTTCTCTCCGCGCGGGTGGCGAGTAAGTGTCCCCGATCTGCTGGCCATCGCCGCGGGTCTGCCGCAGCGAATCCATTATCTTCGATTCGAAACCCAGTAGAAATAAATTCGCAGACGCACCCGTGAGCTGGGCAGCGAGGCGGTGGCTCACCGGTTTACCGAGGTCATCCTCGCCGGCGAAGTCGAAAAGTAGAACGCGTTCGTCTTCGACCTGCTCGACCGAAGAGAGCTCTGCTCCTGAAAGTTTTTTCCGAAGTGTCAGTGCGAAGTTTCCCGGCGTTCCCGAGATTTTCTCCAGATCGCGCAGTTTGCGTCGGATCAGATATGCACGCGGGTTTTTAGATTCGACGCTTAGGAACAGGTAAGTTGAATCCGGCATCCGAAAATCGACCGCGACATCGGTTTTAGAAAGTTGAAAGATCTTCCCGAACCGCTGTCCCTTGAGCTTCAATTCAAGCTCATCGCGAATTGCTGTGATTGTCGCGAGGTCCACAGGCCAAGTCTAAGTGCCAAAAATAAAAAGTCCAATGACGATGTCGCCGTCGTCGGGCTTGCGAAAACAAATTCACCGCGAGAAAGTCCGAATCTGGTTCCGCCTCGTTCCGGGGCTTCCGTGTACTCAGTGTCTAAATGTTTGCCAGAGAGTCGCCGAACGGACCTACTTCAGATCGTGCTCCGTTCAAACTTTGGGCGCACACCGTGCTTGTTGGCCGGCCGGTTCAAACGCGAAACGATAAAGAAAAAGGGCCAAGCGTTGCAAGCACCAGGCCCTTCAAGAATTCAACTGAAACGTTATCCGTGTGCGATCAATATTCCCGAATCAGGATCGTGCCCGACAGGATGTCATGGGCCGCCCGGCGTTCCTCGTTGAAGAACATCGGAATAAACCCGATCCCCGCAAACGTGAGCGAAAGTAGGAACACCGCCGAATTCACAGCCGCCTGATGCAGCGTCGGATAAGCATTTTCCTCGACATCGACCAACTCCAGCGAGAAGAGCCTCATCCCGAACGTGCGGCCGACAAAGGCTACCGCGATCGTCAGATAAAGGAACGTCACAATGGCGACGGCGGCCGCGATAGCGAAGAAACCGGAAATCGATAACCAACTTCCACCGGACAAAATAAAAGGAGAAAGCAGGATCAAGCTGACAAACACCCCGATGATCACGTCGAAGAGCCCGGCACTGAACCGCATAGAAACCGGCGCGAGATCGTCGATCTCATCCGCTTCCACCTCGATCTCGGCCGCTTCATTCTCGAGAACGCTTTCCTCAACGTCAAGCACGGCCGCGGCGTTCTGCGCCGTCGGAGCTTGGGCTGCCGGAATGAAACCGCGTGACGGGGCAGACGGTTTTGCCAGTGGAGGTAGCTTGTTCGTATCGAAGCCTTTCTTTTCTATTTTCAGCGGCGACACGAGCATCGGCTTCGGGGACGGATTGACCGTGGCCTTTTGCCCCGCCGCTCGGGGCGCCGGCTCGTTCGATCGTGCCACAACGTTGAAAGGAAAATTGCGCGGAGCGGCAGCAGGCTTCCCGGTTTGCAGTGACTGCTCCGGTACCGGCTGGTTTGAGAAAGCGCGCCGCGATTCTTCGATTCTCTTGAGGGCGTTGGCGACTCTTGGATTTTGATGGCTCGACGGCTGCTCGTCCTCGACGTATTCGACTTTCAACGCATTAGATCCGTTGGTCGAGCGCGGTGTGTTCTGGGGCACCTGATTTCCGTCGGGGGTTCCGCCCTCCCGCCTGTTCGTCCCGACTTTTTGCCGCACAGAGTTCTGCAGCTGCAAACGCCATTCAGGAACCGTAGCTTTTTTCGTTTGAAATTCCACGAGGGTCGGGCTCGTTTTCTTGGCGTGCAGATCGTTCGTTTCGAACCGGGCCGCGATCGGCTTGGCAGATGGGGCCGCGGGTTTTGCGGGAACAGGCATCTGCGGAGGCGCTTCGAACTTAACCGGCGGCTCCACTTTTACCGGCGGTTCAGTTCTGGCCGTGGGCTGCAATCTTTGCGCGTGGTCGGGTCGTGGTTGCTGTTCCAGTCTGGGCGCGTTTTCCGTGCGCTGAGCTTTCGGCATGAGCCCGCCGCTGTTCGATAGAGCCGGTTCCGGATTCCTGGAAATCTTGGTCGCCAGTTCTTCGCGCACGGTGTCGTTTATCATCGCCCCACAGGTGAGACAGATGGATAGGGTCGGTGCAAGATCGCGTTTGCAGACGGGACACATCATAAGCGTTTTGAGTTAGTTGGATTTTGAACGGCCAGCGCACCAGGGCAAATCGCAGAAAGAATATCAGAGATTACTTTAAGCGGTCAACAGTAAACGTAGAAATATTTACAGTTTTTCGATTTGGGTAGGTAAGTGCTTTTCTAGGGAGCAGTTAAAAAATTTTGACCTTGGACGGACGTTAAAGGGGTTGCCGGCCGGCGAATCCGGCCTCGACTTCGTGCCACCATTCGATCTCGTCCCCGTCGCCCAACTGCCAGCACAGGAGCACGACGCGATCCTCGCGCATGCTTGGAAAATCGATCAGACCGCGCGAATAGTCTTTCAGCTGCACGCCCAGCTCGTGAAGCTCCGTGGTCAGCTTGCCAACTTCGTACAGTGCTTTCACGTAGGCCGGACCGCCCGGCATTCCCCCACCGAATTCCGCCGCGACCGCCGCCGCTTTGGCCGGCTCGCGAAATTCCGCCAGCCGTAAGTAAAGGCGTTGGATGCGTTCGAGCCTCAACCGAACCGAGGGCAGGAGCGCGTTAGCTTCTTCGAGCGTGAACGTTTTCATTAGTCATCATTGACCCGCATCAAATCGGAATTCTTTTCCTGGATCGGAGGACGATGGGGTGTCCGGTTCCCGCGAGCGGGATTATCGCGTCCGCGAGCCGGGTCGGGTAAAGACATTTCCTCGGGAGGAATGAACGAGGGGACCTCGTACTCGCCGCTTTGCGAACTGTCCTTCCTGATCAGCTCGGCTATGTCACCGAGATCGATGAAGAAGTCGGCAACGTCGATGAGGCGGGGCGCCGTGTTAGAGCGAAATCCCGCAACCTCGACTCGGCAGCCTTTATAAGCAACGGCGTTGACGGCGTATACGAAATCTTCGTCGCCCGAAACGAGCACGGCGGTGTCGTAGCGGCCGGCAAGACTCAGCATATCGACGGCGATCTCGACATCGAGGTTCGCCTTCCTCGTTCCATCGTAAAAGGTTTTCAATTCTTTCTGAACGACTCGAAAACCGTTCCGCCGCATCCACAGCAGAAAGCCCTGCTGACGCTCGGCCCCCGC
>DATLCA010000473.1:0-1975 GCA_035526605.1 Pyrinomonadaceae bacterium
TAAGAGACGGTGTCGACAAAGCGATGGGCGAATTCAACTGATTTGCGATTTTCGATTTTAGATTTGCGATCTTGTTAACGGAGACGGGACGATCGCAAATCGAAAATCGAAAATCGCAAATCCCAGAGAGGGAGGAAAGAAATTGGCAAATAGAACATACGAAGTAATGTATATCGTCGATCCGGAGACGCCGGCCGACAAGCTCGAAAAACTGAACGAAGCGGTCGGAAAATTGATCGAGAAAGAGGGCGGCACCGTCGTTCGGATGGACGACGGCGGAAGACGAACTCTGGCGTACCCGATCAAAAAGAAAACCGAAGGGTTTTACATTCTTTTTGAGATCGAGGGCTCGGGCCAGGAGATTGCCGAACTCGAACGCCGCATGCGCGTCAACGACATGATCATCCGGTTCATCACCGTTCGTGTCGACGAAGATCGCAAGAAGGCAGACAAGATGAGAGCCAAGCGCGAGAAACGCGCGGCGACGCGTGCGAAATTCCGTCCTACTGAAGAGGCGGCGCCGGAGGCGGCGGTTTAACGCCGGGAGAGAAATATGATTGATAGAGAAATGGATGAAGTAAGAGATCGGGACATGATGGTCGGCGGCGATGAGCAGTTCGGCGACAAGGCTCCGCGCCGCTATCAACGTCGACGCCCGCGTCAGGTCGTGCCGGACTACATCGACTGGAAGGATGTCGAATTTCTTCGCCAGTTTATTCCGGAGCGTGGAAAGATCATGCCGAGGCGCATCTCCGGCATTTCGGCCAAGGACCAGCGGCGGATCGCTACGGCGATCAAACGCGCACGTTCGATGGCGTTACTGCCGTTCGTTTGGGAATAAACTGTCAGAACCGGGAGCGGTTAGCCACCGGGGTCTTGATCACTAGGAAGTAATTTTATGGCAAATACAACGATTCTTTTAAGAGAGGATGTCGAGGCTCTTGGCGGGCGGGGCGAGATCGTCAAGGTGAAAGCGGGATATGCGCGCAACTACCTGTTACCGCAGGGCCTGGCGACGCTGGCGACGAAAGGCAACGTCAAGCAGATCGAACAGGAGCGTGCGGCTTTGCTCAAACGCGCGTCGGAGGAAAGAGCGACAGCCGAGCTGCAGAAAGAGCAGATGGGTGTTATCGAGTTGGCTTTCGAGCGTAAGGCCGGCGAGGGCGGAACGCTGTTCGGGTCGATCACGTCGATGGACATAGCGGAAGCGCTGCAGGCGAAAGGATACGAGATCGATCGCCGGAGGATCGCGCTCCGTCAGCCGATAAAGGAGACCGGCGAGTACACGGTGAACGTGAAGCTTCATCGTGATGTCACGCTCCCGGTACCGGTGAAGGTCACGGCGGAGGGCGGTGAGGTCGCCGAAGCCGCTCCGGAGAAGAAGGGTCGCAAAGCGAAAGATGAAGTTGGTGCCGACGCCGGAGCCGACACCGCGCCCGAAGCAGCACCTGAAACTGAAGCTGAGTCCAACGAGGCATAAAATAAAATCAATTGCAGCGTATAAAATGGCCCGGGTGAATTCCCGGGCTTTTTTTGTGTCATTTGTGTGAATCGCGGTCACGGTTTTACCGAAAGAAAAAAATGTTCATACGGGTAGTTGAATTTCGGTTACCCAACAAGATCGCTGCCGGCTCAATCCCCAAGGTCCCGATTCTTTTTTCCGTGTCTTCTCCGTGCATTCCGTGTATTCGGTGGTTATGGCTTAATCCAGGAGCCACCGGATACACGGAATGCACGGAGAAGACACGAAGACGCCGCCGCCCTCTTTCAATCTGAATTACTACCAAAATTCCCAGGTGTCGATGCGTGGAAAGTTTGTGCAAAAAGTGCCTGTCGCTGTGGAAAAAAGTACGCCGCCTGTGTAAAAAAACGCGAAGTCTGTGGAAAAAGCTCGCTGAAAAAAAATCTTCGCGATAAAAATTTACACCCGCGAAATTTCCACTTAGAATAGTCCTCTCATTCCCTGATTCATAAC
>DATLCA010000474.1:0-3489 GCA_035526605.1 Pyrinomonadaceae bacterium
GGGATCACCGACATGGCGATCCCGATGGCTTACAAAGCGGAACATACCGCTTCGGTTGCACCGCAATATGATCAATGGAACAACTGGCTGCGGACGCACTTGTACAACCGGGCCGGTTTGATGGGCCAGGGCGCGCAGAACAACGCTATCGAAGGCACCCTGCGTCAGACGCGGCGGACGCTCGCATCAGGTACGAATCTGAGCGGTATCATTTTCTACTCGATGGCGACCAGCAACATCGCCGTCACCAACAATCCGTTTGCTGTTCCCTCGCCGGTCACCACCCCCGCTCGTCCGTTTTCCGAATTGGCGTCGGGACTGACGACAGGGAGATCCGTCAACGGTTTGACGCTGTACGAGCCGGCGGGACTGACGCCTATATTTGCGGCGCCTGCGCAGGTCCCCGTGTTTCAATGGAAGGTGGCCCCGACGCTTGGGCACATAAGAGGGTTCGCCCGGAGAGCCGATAATTCAGTTCTGGACACAGCCGCCGTTACTATCAAAAATCTCGACACGAATTCGGTTCGCACAGGTGCGACGGACGGCGGAGGATTTTACGGCGGAGTCGATCTTGCTCCCGGCCGTTATCTCGTAAAGGCGGTGCTTAGATCCGACGTTGTGTACTCGTGCGTCGCCAATGTCGCCGCCGGACTGGTGACGTCCGCCGATCTCGATCCGGAAACAGCTGCCCCGGTCACGACGGCATTAGCATCACCCGCAGCTCCGGACGGGGCGAACGGTTGGTACATTACAAATCCGACTCTTGATCTTTCTGCGTCGGACTCGTGTTCAGGGGTTGCTCAGACCGAGTATTCCCTCGACAACGGAGCCACCTGGCAACCGTATTCCGGTACGATCAACATCACGCAGGAAGGTACGACAACCGTGCTTTTCAGATCCGTCGATCGGGCCGGCAACGTCGAGAGGGCGGGAAGCCAAACGTTCATGGTCGACACCTCCGACCCGACCGTTCAGATCACCGCGAATCCTTCGACGATCTGGCCGCCGAACGGCAGGATGATTCCGATAACAATTGGCGGTAACGGTGCCGATGCGATCTCGGGCGTCTCGCAGGTGAGTTACGTCGTGACCGATGAATACGGCGGCACTTTCTCTATCCCGACCCGCTCCCTCACGGGTAGCTCCGCGAACTGGACTGACACGCTTCTAATCGAAGCGAGGAGGAATGGTGACGATCTTGACGGCCGCCGTTATCACATCGTCGCGACGATCACCGACGTTGCGGGAAGGACATCGACCGCATCGACGGATGTTGTTGTGCTGCATGATCGGCGGGGGAATTAAAGGCGGCCTCTGGTGTCTGCCCGCAGTTTGATACGTAGCGGTTGATATTCTCCGACCATGAATTGCCTCCCGCTTCAGCCGGAGGTTCTATCTCAAACCAGACCGGCTTCAGCCAAACATTCCTTGGCTGAAGCCGCAAGGAATTTCTTTTTATGAGTTCGGCTCAAGCCGGGATTTTTGCTCGCCCACCTCCGGCTGAAGCCGGAGGCAATTGATAAGAATCTCGACCGTCGCTCCCTTGTTTGAACCTCGACCATCCTTTAACTAGAATACAAAAGGCCCGTGCGGCAAGCTCGGGCTTTTCATACTTTCAGTCGGCTTTCCTCTTATGTCTTATTCAAACAACTCCAGTTCTTCTCGTACGCGCCTCGGCATCGAGGTGCTTCTTGACGGACAGATCGATCTTATCCGCGGCCAGCGCGTCGCGCTTGTTTGCAACCAGGCCTCGGTGCTGCCCGACTTCCGGCACGTCGCCGACGTCTTCGCCGGGCAAAACAATTTTCAACTCACGACCCTCTTCGGGCCGCAGCACGGAATTCGCGGCGACGTGCAGGACAACATGATCGAGACCGAGCACGCCGTCGATTCGCGCACCGGCATCCCGATCTACTCGCTCTACAGCGAAACGCGCGAGCCGACGGAGAAGATGCTCGAGAACGTCGACACGATCGTCTTCGACATGCAGGACGTCGGGTGCCGCATCTACACGTTCGCGTACACGATGGCGAACTGCATGCGGGCCGCAAAAAAATTCGGCAAGCGCGTTGTCGTTTGTGATCGGCCGAACCCGATCACCGGCGTCGGGGTCGAAGGCAACGTTACGGAAAAAGAATTCACGTCGTTCGTCGGCCAGTTCGAAATTCCCACGCGCCACGGCATGACGCTCGGCGAATTGGCGCGACTTTTCAATGAGCATTTCGGGATTGGATGCGAGCTCGAGGTCGTGAAGATGGACGGGTGGCGGCGCGAGATGTGGTTCCAGGAAACAGGCCTGCCCTGGATCTTGCCCTCCCCCAACATTCCGACCATCGACACATGCGTCGTGTTTCCGGCAACGGTTTATATCGAAGGTACTGAATTGAGCGAGGGACGCGGGACGACAAAAGTTTTCGAGATCAACGGCGCACCTTTCATCGATCCGTACAAGTGGGCGGACGCGCTCCGTGAGTTTGATTTCCCCGGTGTCGCGTTTCGTGAATGCTATTTCCAACCGACGTTCCAGAAATGGGCGAAGCAAACCTGCGGCGGCGTCCAGATCCACGTCACGGATAGAAACGTTTTCACACCGGTGATCGCGGGCGTCGCAATGGTGAAGACCGCATACGATCTCTACTCCGACAAATTCGAATGGAAACGCGACGCGTACGAATACGAGTTCGGCAAGAACCCGTTCGACGTGGTCAGCGGAACGGACAAGATCCGGAAAGCGATCGAGGCGGGAGAGGCGTTGAAGAATATCGAGAATGCCTGGGCCGGAAGGTTGGACGAGTTCAAGAAAATTAGAGAAGGATTTTTGCTGTATTAGGTTTTGATTTCAAATTTGAAATTTCTGATTTCGGCCTTCTCGCTCTTAGGTCCCGAGGACCGGAATGTTAGTAGAACGCCACGCACAAACAATTCGAGCTCCTAACGAAGCTCGGATCATTTCCGCGCCGGCATTCCACCAACATGACGCACCTAGCGGTGCTGATACATAGAAGATTGCGTAACGACGCCCAGGGCATGACGCCCGAACTCGGACTCCGACTCACTTCGCTCCGAACTGGATAATATTTCTCGCCATTCCCTGAAACACGAAATAATGAAACGGCAAGACGGAGTACCAATAGAGGCGCCCAAGAAGTCCTTTCGGACGGAACGTCGCCGATTGTTTTAGATAGTCCTTTCCGTCTTTGCGCACGACCACGAATTCCAGCCAGGCCTCGCCGGGCAGCTTCATCTCCGCATAGAGAAGCAGCCGCTTATTTGGTTTATCGGCCACCAAGACTCTCCAAAAATCCAGCGTATCTCCGGCGTTGATCGTGTTGACGTTTGTCCGGCCGCGCCTGAGGCCGACACCGCCGACCATCTTGTCGAGCACGCCGCGAATAGACCAGAGCCAGTTTGTGTAATACCAGCCGCGGCTGCCGCCGATAGACCAGATGTTTTCGACCACCCGGTCGACGTCGGTGGCGATCGGGACAA
>DATLCA010000475.1:0-2542 GCA_035526605.1 Pyrinomonadaceae bacterium
AAGCACAGACTCCCCGAAAGCTTCGACGATAAGCTGGAGCCCTTCGGTTCCCGGCTCAACCACGTCGCGGGCGATCTGGTCGGCATCGATCACGTAGCAGCCCAGGTCGAGGAAGATCCCGCACACAAATGTCTTGCCGACGGCGATGGAGCCTGTTAGTCCAATCTTTAGCATAAGAACTAGTGGTAAGTCCGCCTGGCTAAAATTCAAACACGCTCGTCCCAACTTACCCCTTGCCACTTACCGCTTACCCCTACCTCCCGTGCCGCTTCGCCAACTTGTCGACGTTGAACTCGGCGATCTCGGTAAGCGTCAGTCCGAGTTCGTCGGCGCATGCAGAGATATACCAGAGCACGTCACCGAGCTCGTCCTGAAGTTTGCCGCGCATCTCGTCGGTTATCACGCCTCCATGATCGCGTTGGATCTTCTTGACGATGTTCGCAACTTCGCCCGCCTCACCGGCCAGACCCAGAGTCGGGTATTCGAGGTTCTTAAATCGATTCGGATAAAGCGCCGTCGCGCTCGCTTCAGCTTGATAATCTTCAAACGTCATAAATTGTTGCCAGTTAAGCCCTCGGTCTTCGACCGCGTCCCGTGTTTGCACGCGCGGCGTCCGTCGAAGACCGAGGGCTTAACGATAATATTTGTTCATAACTCCGCGTACGGCCTGGCAAGATTTGGTCGCTAGATCTTTCGTCTCATCCTCGCCGCCTCGACCGTATTTTTCATGAGCATCGCAACGGTGAGTAACCCAACCCCGCCCGGCACCGGCGTGAAACTTCCGGCCTTTTCCATCGCCTCTTTCGGATTTACGTCTCCCACCAAAGTGAAGCCGCGCTTCTCGATTGCCGCGAGGCGCTTCTCAATTTCGTTCTCGTCAAAAAGCTCGGGAGCAAGCTCCGCATCGGCCACGTTGTTGATTCCGACATCGATCACGGTAGCCCCGTTTCCAATATGTTCGCCCCGAATGAATCCGGCGCGTCCGATCGCGGCAACAAGGATGTCGGCCTGTCGGGTCACAACCGGCAGATCGCGCGTTCGCGAATGGCAGATCGTCACCGTCGCATTTTCTTGGAGTAGGAGCATCGCCATCGGCTTGCCGACGATGTTGCTCCGCCCGACGATGACCGCGTTTTGGCCGGCGATCGGGACGCCGGAGCGCTTGAGAATTTCGATCACGCCCGCGGGCGTGCACGGAACCAGCGCCTTTTCACCCTGCGAAAGACGCCCGACATTGATCGGATGAAAACCGTCGACGTCTTTTTCAGGATCGATCGACTCAAGTATCTCGCGTGCATCGATCTGCTCGGGCAATGGAAGCTGCACCAGGATGCCGTCGACATCCTCGCGGGCGTTCAGATTCTTAACCAGGCTGACCAGGTCCTCGTGCGAAGCCGTCTCCGGCAGATGATGATGTTCCGATTTTAATCCGATAGCCTCGGACGTCTTTACCTTGTTTCCGACGTAGACCGCGGACGCCGGGTCGTCGCCGACCCTCACGACGGCGAGGCACGGGGTGACCCCGTGGCCGTCTCGCAATCGCGCGATATCCGCAGAAACCTCAGACTTTATCGTCTCGGCAATCTCTTTGCCGCTCAAGATCTTTGCACTCATAGCGAATTTCGAGATTTTACAGGAACTCCGCCGAGATTGTCAGTTTTGTAGGGCAGTTAACCGATAGCATTCCGCAAAAGACCTAAAAACTAGCCGTCAACACCCCAAACCAATGAATTTTCTAAGCTCCACCAAGATGCCGCAAATGATCTCCAGAGCATTTCTGATGGTGGCCGCGCTAACGACCATAGCAGCGACCGCCGCCGCGGATTTCGACCGCGACGGGAAGGCTGACTTTGCAGTCTTTCGGCCGTCGTCCAGTACCTGGTTAAGCGAGCCTACGGGCCCCGGTGCCAAAGCGTCAGCGTTCCAGTGGGGCCACGCGACCGACGTACTCGTGCCCGCGGACTACGATGCGGACGGTCAAACGGATTTTGCAGTATGGCGTCCCGAAACCGGCGTCTGGTACATACATCAGAGCGGTGATGACAGCGTCCTGCTTGTGCGTTGGGGAATGACAACCATGCACCCGACCGGGGGACTTCCCGACGTTCCGGTCGCGGCCGACTACGACGGCGACGGAGAGATCGACCTCGCGGTATGGCGCCCGGACAGCGGCGAATGGTGGGTGCTCGGTTCGTCCAACGGCTACGACCAGAGCAAGGCTAAGGTCTTCAAGTGGGGAAAGCTCGGCGACGTCCCGGTGCAGGCGGACTACGACGGTGATGGGAAGGCGGATTTCGCTATTTTCCGTCCGAGCGAGAATCGTTGGTTCATTCGGGCAAGCTCGACGGGAAAATCGACGGTACGGCCTTTCGGCCTTGCGGGGCTGGACACGCTTGTGCCCGCCGATTACACCGGCGACAAGAAAGCCGATATCGCGGTTTATCGTAACGGTGTTTGGTATGTGATCGACAGCAGCAATGGCGAGACCGAGCAGTTCAGCTTCGGCTTCAACGATGACGTACCGGTCCCGGCGGATTACGAC
>DATLCA010000476.1:0-9944 GCA_035526605.1 Pyrinomonadaceae bacterium
AGGCAAAGGGCATAGGGGAATATGGACGGTCGGCGTAAGTCCCCGGATCCGGTAACACAAAACCGACACTTATCCAGACCGATTTCCCGGGAGCTATCGTCGGGATGGGAACCGTCTTCGTAAACGCGGTCATCACGCTCATGGGGAGGCCCTTCCCAAGGACCTTGCCGACGTCAACCCAGAAATACATCGGCGAGTTCGATCCATTAACTTCTTTCAACAGATCTATCGTGACCTTAGCCGCGCCGCCTTTGCTCGGAAGGTCGCCGGTGTTTTGAACGAGGACCTTGATGTTCGATTCGTTCACAGGCTCTTTGATTTCTTTGATACTCAAAGACGCGGGCGCCAATTTAACTTTCGGAGGCGTCGAAGTTTGAGTCCTTCCTTCCTGCTTACTGCTATTCGAGGACTGGGCGAGCGGCACCGCCGGCTTCCCCGATACGGGCCTTCCGATGGGAGTGGGTCGCGGCTGTTGGGCGTAAGCAGATGAGTGCACCAGAAGCGTGAGGCTCATGCCAATGAATGCGATATAAATTTTCCTTTTCATGATGGTTCTCCAAAATCCGAATCTTGATTGCTGCGGCTCACCAATTGACACCAACCGCTGACGGGTCGCTTAGGATCTTTCCGCCGAGACTTTCCCACGCCGGAACGCTCTTGATGTCGGGTATGTTGCCTTTGTAAGTCACCGACGTATGCCAGAGCGCGTTGTCGGCGCCTCTTGAGAAAACGTCGATCCGATTGTCGGCGGTCCGGGTCGCATCGGGCCCGCCAGCGTGGACGCCTCCGATCGGAAGCCATGGACTCCAGCGGTCGTTTGCGAGCGTGTAAGTTGTCGTCCAGATCTGATTGTTTTCGCCGCGGGCGAAAATGCTCATCTGACCTTTTGCCCGTGTGGCCGCCGACGGGTCAGAGGTCATCTTCATCCCGCCAAGACTTGTCCATTCGTGCCACGTGCCGTTGTCGTCACGGAATTTGTGCCAGATGTACTCGTCCGTCCCGCGAACAAACAAGTCGAGTCGCTTTCCGCCCCACGAACATGCGTCCGGACTTCCGAGCATCGCGCCGCCCATCACTTTCCCGCCGATTGCCGGGAGGGGGTTCCGGAACTCACTGCTTCCCGGCTTCGGGTCGATGCTGTATTGATTTGCCCAGGCTCCGTTTTCAAACCATGCCCACCACGCCGTCGAATTGCCGTATCCGCTGACAAACACGTCGACCTTTCCTCCGCTTCGGCAGGCCGCACCCGGATCCGAGCCGACTTTTGTGCGAAACGAATTCCATGGGCTCGAGGTCCCGGTCGGCTCGAACGTCCTAAAAAATAATTCGCTTTCAGATGGGCCACCCTGCCCGCGTGCGAAGATCATCACCTCGCCCGGGTTCGGCGAGCAGACGTCTGGCGCGCCCAGAATTATTCCGTCGAGGGTGTTCCACGCCGCCCAGCTTTTGCCGTCGAACATCCGGTAGTTGAGTCGGCCTCCCGCCGCCCGTGCGAAAACAAAAACTTTTTCGGGCGGACTGATTTGGGCAAAGGATGATTGGATACAACCCATCGACAGCAGGACGGCGGCGCAGTAGGTGATTATTTTTAGTCTCGTGCTCAATGACATTTCGTTTTCCTCTCGTCGGTTATTCCTTCGCCTTCCGGCACATTTTCACTTTTCCGTTTTTCTTATAGACTTCGCAGGCATCCAGCCCTCTCTGCGTGATGCAAACAAAATCATCAGGTCGACCTAGGAATGCTTTGCAGCCGAGTGTGAAGAGGTCGTCGGACACTTTGCGCACCGCGGCCCAGTCGAGAGTGGTCTTACAGGTTTTGACGGCCCCGCTGTTTTTATAGCTGAGACACATCGAGTAGCCTGACGGCGTAAAGCAGTCGTATCCGCCGAGGCCGCCCGCAATCCGATTACAACCGTTATTTAACAAAACGACATCGGCGGATTTTGGAGGGGCGGTGCTGACCTTGATCTTCGGCTTCGGCGGGTTGTTTGCCTGGTATACCGGGAAATTTTTGAAGACATCTCCGTTGCATCCGAGGAGAACCAGATTGTTGATTTTCCAGATGATATTTTGATCGACCAGAACGTTGTTTCTGGTGCAATCCTTGTTGTCCTCGGCGACGATCCTGATGTCGTACATGCCCTTCGGGATCTCGTTTGAAACAAATATTTTCTTAGGCATCAGGATCTCGGAGCCTAACCAATCCGAACTCCAATTCTGATCCTTAATTGAGGACACATAGATCTCGCGAATCACGTGGCTACTCTCATTCGCAAACGTATAAGTCGCCGTATTTTGGGCGTACCCTGGGTACCGGAACACCAACAAGGCCGCCGCGACAATTGAAAAGAAAAGTATTGTTCTCATATCGTTTTCCTCCGCCCCGCAGTCGCTAAGGCTTCCCGGCGACAATGAACGAAACGGTCATGCTATTGTTTCGCTCGTTGGTCTCGGCCGTTTTCTTATATGGATCGATCGTGAAGGTCACCTTGTTCATGCCCGGTTTCAATTTGAGCGGCAGCACGCCTTGCTTGATCGTCTCCGCCGGCGCGAAGTACACCGTGTTGCCGACAAGGGCGCCGCTGTCTACCTGGAGCAGCCCGTACGACGAAAGAGGGCTGTTACCACCGCCGGTGCGGAATGCGATAAACCCGATATTGAATTCGCAAAAACCGCCTGCGCAGTTCGTCGCGTCTGAAGATTTCAATTGGAGAGTTCCGCCCTTTACGACATAGCGGTCATTCTTCATATCGATCTGGGTGGTCTTACTGCCTGTAAAATAGAGCGCTTCGCGCATACCGAGATCGGTTTGGGAAAGGGCTGACGAGGCGGCTGATAACCCTAGAAAGGAAATTGCGGCAGTCGCGAATAAAATTGTCCTTGCTCGTTTCATCGTTTCTCCTTTATGAATGTCGTTGGTCTCTATTTCGTGGTGCCATCGGATGGCGAAACATAATTCGACTTGTACTGCGTGCCCGTTTTCAGATCGGTGAGGACGAGATAAACGAACCGCGGGATCGGCTTGCCCTTCTCAATCAGTAAAGGAACCTCTCGGAGCTGTTCGGGGGCGCCGATCGATCTGCAGGAGTCCAAGGCCACACCCCAATCGGTGTAAATACCCAGGACAATGCGCGTCCGACTCTTTTTGCAAGGGTTCGGCGGGAGCCCGGCAAACCCGGGAAGAGTGAACAGATTTCCGTTAATGACGTCGCGGTTGGTGACCTGCAAAATGATGTCGTGATACTGCGTCGTTCCCTTGGTTGCGGAAGTGGCCCCCATGAGCACCACCTTCGGAACGAACTTGGGCCCCGGCTTTATGGCCCCTGAAGACAGGTCCGGAAGCTGAGCGTTGGAGCCGCCCGCGAAGCCCAGTTGCAATAGCATGATCGTTGCGATCGTTATGATCAGGTTCGTTTTTGTTCTCATTTCTTCCTCCGATTTGAATTGCGGCAGTGCCGCGAACTGTTGACCATCAGCCTGCGTCTTTTTGCCCGTTCAATCCTTTATTCACGCTCCATTTTTTCTTTAATTTTTCTTTATGTTCTGTTAAGTTGTTCTCACAAAAGTTTTTGCCTCATCCCGTCTCATGAACGAGACCCACGAACATTTTTACGAGTTCGAAGATTTCCGCCTCGATCGAGAGAATGCGGTACTCTTTCGTGGCGACTCGATCGTCGATATCACTCCTAAATCCCGCGAGCTTCTGCGGGTGCTGATAGAAAAAAGAGGACAGATAGTTCGGAAAGAGGAATTGCTGGCAGAGGTCTGGCCGGACAGCTTTGTCGAAGAGGCGAATCTTTCACACCACATCCATCGGCTCAGGCGGGCGCTCGGAGAAGATTCGAACGGCGGCAAATTCATCGAGACGGTCCCGAAGCGCGGCTACCGTTTTATTGCGCCTGTCGTCGAAAGACCGACGACCCGGGACCTAGAGCCGGACCCGGCCCAAACCAACGGTCACCTTCCCCAGGACCCGAACTCCAAAAATAAACAGCGTGCATTCCTGCTTTATCGGTGGGCGGTGATGGTCGGACTCGTTCTCGCCGGTTTCGCCGGTCTCGGCGGTTACTGGCTAAGCAGATCCGGCAGAGCTGTCACTGATCCCGGGAAAGAGAAAATCCCGCGAATGGAAACCCGGCCCCTGACCAGTTATGCCGGTGACGAGTTAGATTCCGCTCTTTCGCCGGACGGCAAGTACACGGCCTTTGCCTGGATGAGTCCGGAGAGCGAAAGTGTACAGATCTACGTTAAGCAGACGGACGCGGGTGAACCATTAAAGCTGTCGACAAACGCGGCGAGGGACCGCGACGGGACACCGGTGTGGGCGCCGGACGGACGCTTTATCGCGTTTAGCAGGGCCTCGGTGGATCGCGCCCGAAGCGGGATCTATATGGTGCCGGCGTTCGGCGGACCGGAGCGGAGGTTGCTCAAAGTGGATCCGGTCGGCGGAATCGACTGGTCGGCCGACGGGAAGATGATCGTTTACGCTCAGCAGGAACTTCCGAATGGCCCTTTCGCGCTTCATCTTCTCGACGTCGAGACTCTCGAGACGCGGAAGCTGACCGTGCCGCCGGCGCAGTCCGAAGGCGATATCCGTCCCGACTTCTCCCCGGACGGTAAAATGGTTTCCTTTACCCGGCAACTGCAGGAGGCCGGCGATCTTTATCTCACAGATCTGGCCGGCTCGACGCGACGGCTGACGTCCGACAACCGCGGCATCATCGGTGCCGCATGGGCACCTGACGGAAATTCGATCGTCTATTCTTCCAATCGAGGAGGCTCATTCGCGCTTTGGCGTCTGTCCGTGATTGACGGAGCGGAGTCCGAGCCTTTGCCGATCAACGCGGAACGGGCATTTGATCCGTCGATCTCGCGTACGGGGAACCGTCTCACGTTTACGTATATTCAGCGCGACACGAATATCTGGAGAGTTCCGGCTGCGAGAAATATGCACGGGCAGCAGTCGGAGCGTTTGATCGGCTCATCGCGACGCGAGCTTTCACCGAACTATTCGCCGGACGGCGCGTACGTTGCTTATTCCTCGGACGTTTCAGGCAGCTCGGAGATCTGGATGAGCAGTGCCGACGGAACGAACGCGATCCAACTGACAAAATTCGGTGGCGGCCTGACTGTCGATCCGCGCTGGTCACCCGACGGGAAGACGATTGTTTTCGAAGCGCATCCCGAAGGATTTTCACATTTGTTTTCGGTTTCGCAAGAGGGCGGGGCGCTCAAGCAACTGACGTCGGGGAGCGCCAATTACACAGCGCCGTCATTTTCCGCGGATGGCAATTCGGTTTATTACGGCTCGGATATCGATGGTAGCTGGCAGGTCTGGAAGATGCCGGCTGGTGGAGGTGATGCGGTCCGTGTTACACCCAGCGGCGGGTACGAAGCATTCGAATCGGCGGATGGTGCGACCTTGTACTTCATAAAGTTTCGCGACGCCGGAATTTTCAAGCTCGATACGGCCGACCCGTCGCGCGAGACTCTTTTGATTCCCGACCAAGTATTTGAAACCCCTGGCGAGTGGACGCTGAGCAGCGATGGGATATACATCATCCAGCATCACTACGAACCGATCGACAAGAAACCGCGGATCGAGTTCTTTAGTTTTGAAACCGGCAAAATCGAAAAAATCGCCGAGCTCGAAAAGGACATGGGATCCTTCCCCGGCCTTGACCTAAGCTCCGACGGCCGCTGGCTAATTTACAGTCGCGAAGACTTACGCAACCACGACATTTCGCTGGTGGAGAATTTCAGGTAGGTAGTTGTCGGTCGTCGGTGGTACGTGCTCGTCGGTTATCACCTGTCGGATTGGTCAACTGGGAGCCGCCGTTTGTCAGTAGCCGGTTGGCAATACAATCATGCGTCGGCAGCCGCCGTACATCTCACAAGCCTATTCACTTCCTTGCGACTTACAACATCCTCGCGTACAGCCCGACGTTGTTCCAAATCTTATGCACCTCCAACATCCGTTCCAATTCAAATCCACATTTTTCGGCAACCCGGATTGAGCCGACATTCTCCGGCAGTATCAAGGCGATCAATTTCTTGAGGCGATATTTTTCCCGAGCCACCTCCACGACCGCCTTAGCCGCCTCGGTCACGTAACCTTTGTTCCAATATTCACGATCGATCAGATACGAGATCTCCTCCATCGTCTCGCCCTCGATCTCCTGTTTTATAATGCCGCACCGACCGAGAAGCTTGTTTTCAGATTTCAGAACGACGCCCCAAAGTCCGAACCCGTATAAGTCGTAATAAATTTCCCTATGTCGCTGCAGGGCTCCGCGCTCGTCGTCCACGGTCTGCGGGCCACCGCCCATAAACTTCATCGTTTCCCGATCCGAGTAGATCTCAAACAAACGCTCCGCATCCGACACCTGGAACCGCCTAAGTATTAGTCGCTCAGTTTCAGTTTCCATAAGCTGAAAAATTTAACCGTCCGATAGCTCCTGCCTCTCGTCGCCGCCATCTCTGGAGCGGCGTCTCCGAAGTAATCCAATCCAGCAACGTTCGAGAAACAAATTGCGTTGACAAATAATAAAGGCAAAAACAATACATCGTAAAGGATTTTGAAAGCAGCAATCGCGATCCTGTCACCGACCGAGAAATCGGAATCTTAGTGCTAAAAGAAGGAGAAGTAAATGACATCCAAACAACTGTTGTATTTAACTCTGCTGCTTATCCTCACGACCCTTTTGCAATCCTCGACGCACGCGCAGGCGAAGCCGGATCTGATCGTGACGAGCGCGAGTGTTACCGAGCAAAAACGAGGGAATCAGGTCTACCAGCTGACGGTCATGTTCACGGTTTCAAATTATTGCAAAGGAACCTCCGCCATCCAGACCGGGGGCAGCGTAATCCTTAAACCGGACATTCAGCCCGGGCAAGAATACGCCTCAAACGGTTACTCGACATACGCCGTCATTCCAGCTCTGAAAGGAGGAGAAATCCAGACGGTCACGATCAAAATCAACAAAGACGATGGAGGCTATCTGCAGTCCGCGGGCGATATGTTCTTCAAGTGGCTAAACCAGACCGGGAAACTTCCGACGGTGAGAATTAACGTAGACCTCCCGAATCTGGTAAAGGAAGCGAGTGAAACAAACAACTGGTGGCAGCTCAACCCGGAGAAGACTCCTTCCAAGTTTAGCGGCCAATACCAATGCACGCCGAAAATGTAAGGCCGATTCAAATCAATGTCCCTGTCGTGGTACGGTGACAAGCGAGTAATTCGACTATGTCATTACGTACCTCGATAAAAAAACTCGACTGGAAAAAGCTCGCGAGCCGAAGGGCGCTGGGATTGTTGGTTCTATTCCTTGGCGCCGTCGCGCTGTTTTCCCCGATCGTGTTTGGCGGGTGGGTGATTGCTCTGCTGGGGATCGCGCTGATTGCGGCCGGGCTGATCCAGTTTGTGGAGACGATCCGAGCCGCCGGGCGGGCGACCACGTACGTGAGCTACGCGGCGGGGGCGATCAGCATACTGCTCGGCGTGGTTGTTTTTGTCAGCCCGACGGCCGTGATAACCGCCGTATTGTTTACTCTGACTTTGTTTCTGCTGATCGACGGCGGCGTGAAGATCGTCGGGGCGTTCAAGACCACCGGCCAGGATCGGTTTTGGGGGTTGTTGAACGGCGCTGCCAGTCTTTTTCTGGCGGCGCTTGTTTGGTATCTGTTCTCGGCGAACCTCGGGATCATCGCGATCGGCGTCGCAGTCGGACTGCGTCTGGTGGTCGAAGGCTGGACGATGTTCTTTCTCCCGCAACGCGGGTACGAGGCCGAGGACCTCGAGGTGGATGCGTTCGTCCATCCGGACCCGGGCATGGAGCTCGAACCCAGTGAGGCCGTCGCGGATGCGCAAGCGCCCGTCCTCACGCAGGTAAGCCTTCTCAACGCGCAGAACATTTATTATTGCCTCTCGCTGCTTGCGATATTTTTCGTGATCCACCTGCTGCGGACCGAGACGCGTTGGTCGCTGATCGGTTTCGTCTCGCCCTTTGCCGCGCTCGTCGGCGACGCGGCGATCTCGCTTGTCGTCGCGATCGTGATCGTTCTGCCGCTCAGGCTTCTGTGGCGAAAACTCACACGCTGGATCGAACGAGCCGGATGGAGGAGGATGGAACGTCTTCGCGAAGTCGAGCGCGAGCCTACCATTTTCGAACAGGCGATCAGTTTCTGGCTAACAAGCCGCCTGCGATTCGCACTCGAGTTGCAGCAGGCCCGCTATTCGCTGAACTTCGCGTTTTGGCGGATGCTTCGCGTCGGCCTGCCGGTCGCCGCCATTCTCATCGCGATAAATCTGGCGTGGGGATTCAGTTGGTACTTCAACACCGAGAACTGGGCGTCGGCGGTGTGGCAGGAAATAACCAAAGGCCGCGTCGACGCGTGGCGGGCGCGCATGACGGCGGACGTGGAGTCGGCCGCGGTCGCGAACGGCGTCGCACCCGAGAAAGTTTTCGCGATCGAGCCGGAAGGCGTTCCCGATGACGGCGACTTTAGTTTTGTCGTCATCGGCGATACGGGTGAAGGCGACATGTCGCAAGCGTCGCTGAGAAGTCAGATCATCGCCGCTTCAAATCGAGAAGATGTGAAGTTTCTTGTCGTGTCGTCGGACATCGTCTACCCCGATGGGAAGATGAAGGACTACGAATCAAAGTTCTACATGCCTTTCATGGGTTTCGAAAAACCGATCTACGCCATACCCGGAAATCACGATTGGTTCGACGCGAACGAAGGCTTCAACGCAAATTTTCTCGACGCGGAATCCGCATCGGTGGCGCTTCGCTCACGCCTTGCCGAAGATCTCGGTACGAAGGCGGTTAGTACGGAGCAGACATTCAACGAGATCACGACGGAGGCCGCACGGCTCCGGGAATTGTACGGCGTGAGGAACGGGCGACAGCGCGGGCCTTATTTTGAGATGCATCGCCCCGGCTTCTCGCTAATCGCGGTGGACACGGGAATCCTCCGAAGGGTCGACGAGCGTCAGGCCGCATGGCTGGACGCGGCGCTGACCCGAGCCGGCTCAAATTTCAAGATGGTGATCCTCGGGCATCCATTCTTTGTCGCAGGGGAATATGTCGGCGGCAACGATCCCGCGTTTCAGCAGATCCACGACACGCTTGTCCGCCATAAGGTCGGGATCACTCTCGCGGGCGACACGCACGACTTCGAGTTTTATAAAGAAGCGAATGGGATGTTGAATTTCGTCGACGGAGGCGGCGGTGCTTACCTAAGCATCGGAACCGCGCTCGCATTTCCGGATCAGCCCGACGTCCCCGACTATGCTTACTATCCTCCGACGGAGGGGCTTCGAAAAAAGGTCGGCGCCGAAACACCGCTTTGGAAGATGCCGTTCTATTATTGGCTCGAGTGGTTCGGCGGGTACCCGTTCGATAGCGAAATGGTATCGGGCGCATTCGATTTCAACAGCGCGCCGTTCTTTCAAAGCTTCCTGGAGGTGCGCGTCGAGCGCTCGCATAATCGAGTCAGGCTATTGCTGTATGGCGTGAATGGAAAGTTACGGTGGCGAGATATTCAGGTTGGGGGAAACGTGCGGCCTGAAGATGCGGGGGATGAGGATTTTGTGGAGTTTAGTGCGCCGATGTTTGATGTGCGGTGAGGGGTGAATGGGGAAATCAAAGCTCGGGCCGTGTTGAGGAAGGGAACTTTTTGTCGACTTAGTTTTTTCGTGTGGTTCGTGCGTTTCGTGGTTTCGCTTCTAAGGGCTGAAACCCCGAACTCGCGCGAAGGCACGAACAAAGCGGAACCACGAAACACGAACCACACGAAAAGAGAGGTCCGGATCCGAGTTCCTCAACGAAGGGAGAACCACTCAATCAGCGGAAATCGGTGCCAATCCCTCCTTATCAAAGACGGAGTTTTTTTGTGTCGCATGATCCGATCTTTGTTGTAAGAAAAAGGCCTCGCTTGCG
>DATLCA010000477.1:0-16251 GCA_035526605.1 Pyrinomonadaceae bacterium
GAGAAGGAACGTCTCGAACTGGAGCACCGCGGTCTCGATCTTCAGGCGATCCAGCTTGATAATGAGATCAGTGCTAACCAATACGACGGATTTTATGGCGGGTATGTTGGAGGCTATGGAGGATTTGGCGGATACGGCGGATTTTATCCGAACGGCCGATATCGACGCAGCCGTGGGCGGTTCCCATTCGCGACGTTCCCGCGCGGCAATCGTCTACTTCCTGTCCTCCCCTCGGCCGGCGGATACCGTGTGACCCCGTTTGGCGTTATCCCCGAAGGCGGTTCGCGAACGACCACCCTATTCAGAGGAGGCCCTCGCCGGTCCATACGAAGCCACTAAGCTGGTTTTTTGAGTTTCGGACGTACGCGGACTATGATCTAGGTCATAATCCGCGTTTTTATTTTTCAATATGATCAAAGAAGGTTGGGAAGCAGTGATAGGCATGGAGATCCATGCGCAATTGGCGACGGCGACGAAGATCTTTTGCGGCTGCGCCGTGCAGACGGGAGGAGAGCCGAACTCGAACACATGCCCGGTGTGCCTCGGGCTTCCGGGAGCACTCCCGGTCCTCAACAAGCGCGCCGTTGATCTCGGCGCCCGGGCGGCTCTCGCCCTGGGTCTGGAGATACAAGAGACGTCGATCTTCGCCCGCAAGAATTATTTCTATCCCGATCTTCCAAAGGGTTATCAGATATCGCAATACGACAAACCATTCTCGGCGAATGGAACATTGACGATCATGACCGCGGAGCGGGACGAAACGGGCCGAGCGTCGGATTGGAAGCCGATGGAGATACACGTCGAGCGGATGCACCTCGAGGAAGATGCCGGAAAGAACGTCCATGAAGGCTTGCCCGGTGTGGACAAATATTCTTACGTAGACCTCAATCGGGCCGGGACGCCGCTCGGCGAGATAGTAACCTCGCCGGATTTTCGAACCTCGTGGCAGGCTTACGATTACGTCAATCACGTACGCCGTGTACTGCAGTGGGTCGGGGCGAGTGACGCGGACATGGAAAAGGGGAATCTGCGATGCGAAGCAAATGTCTCAGTCCGGAAAATTGGCGAAACCGGATACAACAACAAAGTTGAGCTCAAGAATTTAAACTCGGTACGTTTCATGCAAAAGGCAATCGAGTTCGAAATCGATCGGCAGATCGTGGCACACGAGTCGGGCGAAGGAGTCACGCAGGAGACTCGGCTGTGGGACGAGAAGAATAATCAAACCCGCGTCATGCGTTCCAAAGAAGACGCCCACGACTATCGATATTTTCCCGAGCCCGATCTTCAGCCGCTGGCGGTCACGGCGGAATTTATCGAGGCGGTAAAACAAGACATGCCCGAGCTCCCCGACGCGATGCGCGACAGGTTTATGGAGGTCTACGGTCTTTCGTTCGCGGACGCGTCGCAGATGGTGGCCGACCGGGACCTCGCTAGTTTCTATGAAACCGCCGCGAAGGAATCCGGTGATCCGCGTGTTTCTGCGAATTTTATTTTGTCGGAGCTTACCCGGGAATTGAACAATTCCGGGAAGCCCGTTGCCGACTCGCCCGTGTCCGCACCGGACCTCGCCGAGCTGATAAAGATCCTGGGCTCGGGCGCGGTCAGCAACAACCAGGCGAAGGAAGTACTTGTCGAAATGTTCATCTCCGGCAAATCGGCCGCGGAGGTGATAAAAGAAAAGGGATTCGAGCAGCTTTCGGACGAGGGCGCGATTGAAAAACTCGTTGACGAGATCATCGAATCGAATCAGAATCAAGTTACGGCTTATCGCGGCGGCAATGAAAAACTTTTCGGGTTTTTTGTCGGACAGGTGATGAAGGCTTCGCAAGGGAAAGCGAACCCGAAGATCGTCAACGACGTGCTGAAGCGGCGGCTCTGATCTCTCGCCCTGGGTCTGCGGGCGGGTTGCTTTAAGGATCGAAAACCATCGGAGGAAAAGCAGTGAGAGGTTCTAATCTGTGGGCAATTCTCTTTTCAGTTCTGCTTGGCTGCGCCGCTGCCGCCGGACAATCTGATCCTACCCCTACCGGCCCGCCGCGAATTAACCCCAATACGGGGACTGACAACAGCGACGCCGATTTTCAAAAGAGAGTAGCGGACATGTACAACCTCGAGCGGAAGCTCGGGGCACTGCCCGGCACAGGAAAGGCGACCCCTGCGGAGCCGAAACTATCGAGCGAGCAGCGGGAGCGGGTTATGAAATTGCGACGCGTCGCGGCACCCGATGTTGAAAAATACGGCGGTCTTCTCAAGCAGGAACACACCGGTATCTTTAAACTGTTCCCAGATCTCGGCTGCGTCTCCAAACAAGTCGTAAAAGTGAGCGCCGAATGCGAGCGATTCGTACCGTTAAGCTCGCACTTCACGTTCCGCACGAATAGCTACAGCAACGATATTTATCATGACCTCCGGTTCAAGGACGGGTACGTCTCCGGCAATAGTTTCTTTTCTCAAGGAGTCTTCACAACAATCGGCGACGAGCCCGTCGAGAATGTCGGCCTGACACACCCGGCGTTAAAATTTTTAACATCTTTCGTCGCTGACGTGGATGCGAAATCTGCGGCGGCTCATGCCAGCGAATTTCAGACGGGTGTCGACTCCGGAAGCTACCGCTACGCGGATCGGGCCGAGGTCCGGGAAAATGTAACCTATGCGATGCGCAGCATCGCCTATCGTCTGGAAAATAGCTTGAGGCCGATGTCCGAAGAAACGACGACGAACGAGATGATGTTTCTCAGTCTGCCATACGACAAGCGGCTCGATGTGATCGTCGTTTTTCGAATTCTCGGCCGGGACGAAAACGGCGGTATCACCATAGTCTGGAAAGAGCTTGCGCGGAGCAACGCGGCGAAAATAAAGTTCGGCAAGAACGAAGCATTGAAGGACTTCCGGCCCGCGCAAAAATAACGTGAAATCATTGGAGGGAAAAATCGCGGTTGTGACCGGCGGAACCAAGGGCATTGGTTTCGCGATCGCAAACGCCCTTCTTGATGGCGGGGTATCAGTTTTTATCTGCGGCCGCGATGGAGCCGACCTGAAACGGGCGGTCGAACAACTGGGCGAGAAAGTTAAAGGAACAGTCTGCGACGTTCGAAACGAAGGCGACGTGGAGGCGATGCTCGCCGAGTGCGTGCGGGTCTTCGGAGGCATCGATTTTCTGATTAACAATGCGGGCGTTGGATATTTTGGCAAGACTGTGGAAGAAACCAGCTCCGACGAGTTCAGACAAACTGTCGAGACAAATTTGTTCGGCACTTTCTACACCTGCCACCACGCGATACCGCACATTAAGAAACGAGGCGGCGGGTACATAATCAATATCTCTTCTCTTGCGGGGCAAAACGCTCACGCGAAAATGGCTGCATACAACGCGTCGAAATTCGGACTAAACGGATTTTCAGAAGCCCTGATGCAGGAAGTCCGGCACGACAACATAAAAGTGAGTTACATTTGTCCCGGCAGCGTGAATACGGACTTCGGCGGGGACACCGCGAGTGACGCGAAAGCATGGCAGCTGCAGCCGAAAGACATCGCGCAAGTCGTGGTCGATCTTCTGAGCTTCGACCGCCGGGCACTGCCGAGCAAGGTCGAAATAAGGCCCAGCTCTCCACCAAAATCTTAACGTCGAACTATTCCTTACCCGCAAACTCAGTGGCAAGCGTCAGATTATTGATCAGTTCCAGGAGCTCGACGGGATCGAAGGGCTTCGCGAGGTACGCGGCGACGCCGGCTGCGGCCGCCTGCTGCCTGTCGGCGTCGGTGGTCCTCGAACTAATAAAAATAACCGGAATATTTTTTAGGGATTGATCTTCCCGAAGTGCACCGAACAATTCGAAACCGCCCATGCGGGGCATCTCGATATCCGAAAGGATCACGTTCGGGAGCGGGAGCAATTTTAGTTTCTCCAAAGCGTCGATCCCGTTGCGGGCTGTTTCGACGGTCCAGCCGGCCTTCTCGACGACGCGGGACGTGGCCAACCGGACGCTCGGGCTGTCATCCACTATCATGACTTTGATCTTCCCCGGCCCAGGCGCGAGGCTCGCCGAAGCTCGTGACGGCGCCGGCGCCTCATTTGCGAACGGACGCGGGATTCGGACCGTAAACGTTGTGCCTTTCTGAGGCCAGGTTTCGATCGAGATGGTCCCGCCGGCGGCGGCTATGCTATCCCGAACTATGCTCATGCCGACGCCTCGGCCGGCGTTCAGATTCAGCTTTTTGGCGGTCGTCAGGCCCGGAAGGAATATAAGCTCGCATATCTTACGCGACGTCATCTGTTCGGCCTCGGCCCGGCTGATGAGGTTCGAAACCACCGCCTTTTCGAGTAAAGGCACGAACGCTATTCCGCGCCCGTCGTCGGTGACGGATAAAACGGTATGCTCACCTTTGTTGCTGATCCGGATAGTGATTTTTCCCGCCTCAGGCTTGCCAAGGATGCGCCGCGTCTCCGGATTCTCAATGCCGTGAACCACCGCGTTTTTTAGCAGGTGCAGCAGCGGTTCGATAAGGGCGTCGATAAGCTGCGTGTCGACTTCCAGCGATCCGTTTTCGATGATCACTTCCGCCCTCTTCTCCTCCTCGTCACACGTCACGCGGACCGTGCGCTGCAATCGATTCGAGATCGAACCGAACTCGACGTGGCGGAGCCGAAGAAGCCGTTCTTTTACTTCGTCGATCGTCGAGCACTGCACATCGTAAATGGCTTCGAGATTGGTGCGTACGTTATCGAATGCCGAATTGATAAGTGATGCGTCCTTCACCGCCTCGGCCAGCTCATACGCTGCGGCTTTCCTGTCCGCGGTGAAACCGTCGGAACCTGCCGACGCGCTTTCGGCGTGCAGCCATTCACTTTTCCCGTAAGCAGCCAAAAGTCGAAGGGTGTTATTGTGCGACTCGTCGAGCTGCTGCTCGAGGTCGGCGAGACGTTGCTCGAAGGCCGAGCGACTTCCGAAGAGCTCGCGCATTTTAAGGGCGAGTTCATCAAGACGGTCGAGCGAGACGCGAACTATCGAATTGTTCTTGCGTGGCGCCGCAAATGCGTCGGAAGCTCGCCTCTTAGGCGCGCCTGCCGCGCTGGTGGAGGCTGCGGGGCTTATTTCGGGACCGCGGTCAGGCTGCCCAATCTCTCCGAGCGCTTTCGCGAACTCCTGGTAAAGCGATTCGATCTTGGCGTCGATCTCAGCCGAGCTCTCGTCTCTCGCGAAAGACTCGAGACACTCGGCCGCGTTCAGCAAAAGCCCGACGATATGCACATTCAGGTCGGCATTTTTTTCGGATATCTGTTCGAGCAGATCCTCGACGCGATGTGCGAGATCCGACAATTTTCGAAGTCCGACGACGCCCGCGGCGCCTTTGAATGTATGAGCACTCTTCTTGATCTCCCAAAGGGCGTCACGATCCTTCGGGCGGGCGGAAAGAATCTCGAGGTTTGACTTGAAGCTGCGGAGGAGGCTTGCCGCTTCTTCGTTGAAAACTTCGAGAAGCTCGGAATCCGCTTCGATGTCCCCGTTCGGCTTAGCACCGCCCGGCGCATGGGCAGCCGGAACGTTTGTGTTGGCTCGTAAAACTTCAAATGACTCGTCGACGAAATCGGCCACATCGACGGCAGGGATCAACTCTTTTGCTTTGTGATCGTAGAGGGCTACCTCGAGCTCGGAGATTTGATCGAGCAAGCTGAGGGTTCGGCTTTCGGAAAGCGGCTCCGTCTCCGCAACGAGCAACGTGAGCCACGCTTCCAACGCATCGGCCGCCTCGACTACCTTGCCGGCGCCGGTGTTGAAGACCTGGGCGTTCAGCAGGCGCGCGAATTCCAGCGGCACTTTCAGATGTGCCGGATGCACTCCCTCCTGTAGATGAACCAAGACGCCGCCACGAATCGCACCTAGAAGTGTTTCGGCTTCGTCAATAAAAGCTTTTGAATCGGAAGTTAACACCTGGAATGATCATGCCTCATCCATTTCCGGAGCTGCGCCGCTCAAATACATCTCGACGGCTTTCATCAGGGTCTCGGGGCCGAACGGTTTAGTAATGTAACCCGTCGTTCCAGCCATACGGCCTCGGACCTTGTCGAAGAAACCGTCCTTTCCGGAGATCATGACCACGGTTACGTCCCTCGTCGCTTCATTGCTACGGATCTGCTTGCACACCTGATAACCGTCCATCCGGGGCATTGCGATATCCAGCAGTACAAGGTCGGGAACAAAGTGGTTAAGCCGTTCCATCGCTTCAACGCCGTCGTTCGCGCACATGACCGTGTGGCCGGACTTTTCCAGCTTTCCGGAGATCAGCTTCCTCACGGTAGGGCTGTCGTCGACGACGAGGATCGACTTGCCTTTCGGCATTTTCAACTGAACCTCTTCCTGTTTCTTGATCTCTTCAAGGCGGATCAATAACGCGTTGACCTGACCGCTGAGAACTACATTGTTGGGACTAAGCTTCGATGCTTCCTGCAAACACGAGTAACCGGTCTGAAAGTTTCTGAGGTTCAGATGGCCAAGCCCGAGAGTCACGAAGTCTGCCGTTCCGAAATCGCCGCTCAGACGTTTCCTCTCCATGTCTTCCACCGCTTGCCTCAGCACAAGCGTGTTCGATGTTTGATTTCCGAGTAGCAGCTCCAGGTCCGAAAGAGTCAATACGGCCATGCACGACTGGCAGGAGATAACTTGCGGGTCATTGGTCTCATTGCAGAAAGGACACTCGACCGATTCGGCCTTGACCGGTATAACTTCCGCGGCTTCCACAAAAGTTTCAGGAACGTCCGGGTAGCTCGATGCTTCGTTTGGCGGGAGTGCGTCCGGTGGGATGGAGATCGAAGGTTCGGAATACGGGTCAGACCATTCGTCGGCAACGTCCGTATCGTATGCCGCCTCCGTTTGCCACGCATCCGAAGATAGATCGTAATTTATCTCGGCCGATTCATTTGGCTCATCTGAATGGACGGCTACCGGCTCCGAGAGTACTTCGTCGACCGGCACAGCGTCCGAAGCGTCAAAATTATTTACAACCGTTAGATCGTCTGAACTGACTGTTGCTGTTTCATCAGGATCCGGAGTTTCCTCCGCGAACGTAGCAAACGGCTCCGCGATGATCTCAGGCTTTTCGTTCTCATATATTTGCTCGGGTTTATTTTCAATTTGTTCTTCGAAAACGTTTTCATCCGGACCGGCAAATCCGGCAGGCATTTCCAGCTCTTCTGTCGGGCTCTTGTCCGCCGAAGGCACATCCAGGTATTGAACGTAAGACGGGGCCGCTTCTTGCCTAATATTGTTCACGCTTTCCGGGCTCTCGGCGTGGGCCGGCTCGACCGTTCCGAAGATCGACAACAACGAGTCCTTGCCTGCCTTCGCCGCAACGTTGTCGGGCTCGATGGCCAGAATGTGTTCAAAGCACCTGATCTTTTCGTCGAAGCCCTCGGCCAGATGCGATCGCATCGTCCACGCTTCCACGGAGTTTGGATTAACTTCAAGCAGGGAATCCAGAACATTAATCGCTTCCTGATGGTTTCCCGCCACGGCCGCTGACTTCGCTTCGGCAAGCCTCTCCTTGAGGATGTTCGCGCGTGCCCCGTCGATGGCCGCGGCCACGACCTCGTTTCCCGGCTCGATCTCGAGTGCCTTCTCGAGCAGGGATATCTTTACCGTGTTCGAGTCGGAAAGGGATGCAAGCCAGGTCCACGCGAGTGCGTTCTGATCGTTGTACTCGAGAGCAGTCCGAAAACACTGGGTAGCAAACTCATTTTGGTTTTCCTGGGAAGCGTCGATGCCGCGCTGGACGAAGGTCCTCGAGAGAAGCGCGTGCGTCGCGATCTTCCACTCACCGGCCCGTTGATTTTCCGGGTTGACGGCCAGAACATGATTTAAGAATCCAAGAAGTTCCTCGGGGTATTCGCTGATCGACGCGAGCCACAGCCACGCATTTTCGTTGCGGGGATCGAGCTCGGTAACTTTCAAAAGCGAGGTTCGCGCTTGCGCCCGGTCCCCGGCCTGCGCCGCTTTGATACCCTGGCTGAGCGCGGATCTTAATTCTGTGGAATCGACGTTCGTTTGGGGCTCGGCGTCCTTGGCGGGGTGGGGTGCGGAAACGGTCGTGTCAATTTCTAATCTCATATTGGTGAAGGAGACGGGTTTGTCGGGTGCTGTGCGGCGGAGTAAGGAGCGCGCTCCGGGGAATCCGGCGCAACTACAACTGAATCGCATTAGCAAAACAAATGCCATCGACCGCGGCGCGTCCGGGAGGAGAAGAATGGACGGCAGGCCTTATAAAATGGGTAATAAAAGCAAATCGGGCAAGCTGCACCCAAGTTTTTTGCACTGCCGGGATGCCCCGATTCTGACAAAAAACGGCACTCGTTATTGACAAAAAAACGTAATCCAAAGATGGTAATTGAGTGTCGAACCATGCCGAAAATTTTGCTGACGTGATCATTATCGGGGGTGGCCCGGCGGGGCTGTCGGCGGCTTTGTGGTGTGATGATCTAGGATTGGATTCGGTTTTGCTCGAGCGGGAGAATTCGTTGGGCGGACAGCTTCGATATATTTATAACCCGATCGAGAACTATCTCGGTTTGAGGGCCGCAAACGGTATCGAGATGTTCGCTTCGTTCGAAAGATCGGTCCGTTCGCGCAACTTTGTGCGGAGGATCGGAATCCAAGCAGTGTCGGTCGACGTCGAAAAAATGGAGGTTCATCTAGATGGGCGCGAATGCTTACGCGGTAAGGCGATCATTCTTGCGACGGGCGTCCGCCGCCGCAGGTTGAACGTTCCGGGTGAGCTTCATTTTCACGGAAAGGGAATAGTTGAGTCCGGAGCAAGAGACAAGCTGCTCCTATCCGGCAAACGGGTGTTGATAGCTGGTGGCGGAGATGCCGCGTTTGAAAATGCATTGCTGGTCTCGGAGTTTGCCGCGTCCGTTTATGTCGCCTATCGTCGTGCACGTCCGTCGGCAAGAGGGGAGTTCGTCGAAGCTGCAGCGCAGCGTAATAACATCAAGCTTCTGCCTGAAACCGTTGTCACACGCATCTCGGGTGATTCATCCGTCGGAACGGTAGAACTAAGGGACTCCGCGGGACGCACCCGGAACGAACCCGTTGACGCGGTATTGATTCGGATCGGGGTCGAGCCCAACTCCGAACTGGTAGGGGAAAGTCTGGATGTCGACGCGGCGGGATACATCAAGGTCGACGATCGCGGCGAAACAAGCCGTCGAAATATTTACGCCGTCGGCGATGTCGCGAATAGTTGTTCGCCGACATTGAGCACCGCGGTCGGCACGGCCGCCACGGCGGTGAAGGCGATATTCGAATCGATCAAAAAGGCAAAGGAGTTATAATACCCAGCAACATATTTAATGGGGACAATAAAATGAAAATCGCCAGATTGGAAGTGTCGCTGTTTCGACGCGAACTACGCATGGTCGTTTTTTTCGCCTTTGTGTTTCTCGTATCCACAGCGTCCGCGTTCGGGCAGGGAAATAGTATCAGCGGTCACGTATTCGGTGCCGACCGACGACCGGTGGCAGACGTCCAGGTCGAGCTGCTCGACGATCTTTCCAGAACTCTCCAGCGCATAACCGTTAACTCGTCCGGTCGATATTCTTTTTACAGACTGCCTTCCGGCCGATTCAAGATCCGGGTCCTCCCGTTCGGGACCGACTACGAGCAGCAGGAGCAGGACGTAGAGATTGTTAACTTCACCCGCGGCTCGGGGAGTGGTGATGACCGCATCCTCGGGGCATCAAACGAACAACGTGATTTCTATCTACGACTTCGACCGGGGGCCCCGATCGGAGTGACCGGATCGATTTTTGTCCAGGACGTTCCGCCTGCCGCGAAAAAGCTCTACGACCTCGGTGTGGAAGAGCTGAAGGCGAAACGTTCCGCCGAGGCGTATACGGCGTTGAAATCTTCGCTCGAGATCTTTCCGAAATACTTTGCCGCGCTGGAATTGCTGGGAACCGAGTATTTGAAGGCGGGGCATTATGAAGCGAGTCAGGTCTTGCTGACACTTGCGACCGAAGTCAATCCGCGAAGTTTCCGGAGTTGGCACGGCGTCGCTTATTCGCTGTTCTCGCAGAAGAAATATCCGGAAGCGATCGCCGCGATCGGGAAGGCAATGGAAATAAATGGAGCGGCGCCGGAAGGCATGTTGCTGAACGGGGTGCTGCTTCGGCGGACGATGAAGTACGACGAGGCTGAAAAGCAGTTGGCAAAAGCGAAAGAGCTCTACGGCGATTCGCTGCCGGAAATCCGTAGGGAGCTTGGCTTGGTTTACGCCGATAAAAAGCGCTACAAAGATGCGACCAAGGAGCTGAGATCCTATTTGAAGGCTCGTCCTGACGCGAAGGACGCGGACGCGATCAAAACGTTACTTGTTGAGTTGGAAGGCAGGACCGGATAGCCGGCAATGACAATCTGAGAATTAAAAAAGAGGCCTTCCGAAAATTCGGAAGGCCTCAAGGTTTACCAAATAAGGGTTACTTAGAAAATAAACCGAAGACCAAAACGAACCTGACGGCGTCCCTGGAAGTCGCTCGCCTTGTTGTAGGTCGTGTATTGGTTTGCCTGGGCCGAAGCTTCGGTAACAAAGCTCGGGGCACCATTCTGCTGGAACAGTTTGTAGCCTGCGTTGTAGCAGGGCACCTGGTTGCCAGATGTGGAGCACGCCGCATTCTGCGCGTCCGTAAGCGCCTCTCTCACGTCGTACGTCACGTTCTGAGAGATGATCGTTCCGTAGTTGGTCGGCGTGGCGGTATTGAAGAGATTCAATATATCCGTTTCACCGACGATCGTGAACCGATTATCGTGCCCAAAGCGGACGCGATGCCGAATCGCAAAATCGGTTGACGATGATACGGGCGTTCGTCCCATATCCCCACGCTTGGTAAGAACGACTTCGATGTCGTTGACCGTCGCCATCGACGTCAACGGCGTCCCGCTTTGGATGGACGTGAATACCTGGAACTCGGTGGACATGTCCGAAGCCGTGCCGAACCGCTCTTTCCAATCCAAGCTGTACGCGCCGTAGAATTTGAAAACGTGAGTGCGGTCCGTATTCAATAGGCCATTGTCCGGGCCGCCGGCGGCCGTCCAGCCGACCTGCGGTTGGTCAAAGTAGCGGTTTACGTTCGGCGCTAAACGGCCTTCTTCGTCCGAACTCGCCAATCCAGAGTAGTTACCAAATAACCGGCTCCACGTGTAGTTGGCGTTGAAGTAGAAGTTGTTGGCGAAGCGGCGATTGAGCGACACTTCGACAGCGTCATAGCGGCGAACAGGTTTCAAGGCCTGCAGCCCAAAAGACTCGGCTGTTTTTTTGTAAAGCCCCTCGCCCGGATTGCCAATGATGTAGTACTCGCTGCCTGCGGCGTTCGGGAAGCCGGCGTCCTCAACAGCGTGGTCTACATTCTTGTGCGTGTAGCGCGAGCTCAGAACGAAGTTGCCGCCCAGTTCACGCTCAAAACCGGCGGTAAATTCGCTCTGACGGAAGGCCTTGATGTCAGGGTCGATTCCGCCACCGACGGTCAAAGGAAGTCCGGCGTTCGACTGGATACGGCTATCCTTGTCGCAGCGAACACGTCCATAAACGGGCGTCGTGGTATTCGTCGGGCAAGCACCGCCGGGGATGAATGTTCCCGCGCCGATGATTTCCGCACGCGAATTCAAGCTGGCGGCGGTGTCTCCGGGAAGGATTTCGAAGTATACGGTGTGGAAGAGATCGCCGCCGAAAGATCCGCGGGGAAGCTCATACTTGAACCGGTCGTAGAACCAGCCATAAAATCCCCAGATCTTCGTCTTGCCATCTCCGAACAGATCGTAAGACACTCCCAATCTCGGAGCGATCTTGTCCTGGAAATCGAACCTGATGCCCGGCAGACCCTCGGTGAAACTCGGTACATCTTCACGCTCGGTCCTGAAACCCAAATTAAGGGTGAGCCGTTTGGTCGGTTGCCACTTATCCTGGAAGTACAGACCAAGGTTCGAGCTGCTCACGCTGCCCTGCGTTTCAAAGATCTGCAAAAGGCCTGCTCCGATAGCACCCGGCGTGGAAGGCAGCTGGGCATTTCCGGAGTATTCCGCGACGGTCCAGCCGAAGCGATAGACGATCTGGTCGGAGAAACGCGTGATCACTGAGTTGCCGATCGCATTTCTCTGGAAGCCGCCCTTGAATTCATGACGTCCCGCCGCGTCGGTCAGGAAAGTCGTGTCGAAATCCAATGTATTTCGCTTGGTTGCGTCGAACAAAGTTCCGTCGAACGCGGCCGAACCCAGCTGTTGTCCACGGCTGGCACAGCCGAACCCCGGCGGGAACGGATTGGCAGGTGCGGCAGGGCGACTCGATGAACTGCAAAGTACGCTTGGCTGAGTAACGTCACCGTACCCGTAGGCTCCTAACTTCTCGTTCAGGAAGTAATGACCGCCGCGACCCGAAAAGATCAGGTTGTTGGTCGGCGTATAGGTCGCCTGGAAGCTTACGCTCTGCGAATTCTGACGTCCGCCTGTCTGGTCAAGATACGGAGCTCCGCGGAATGCGGTGTTGCCCGCCTGAAAAACCGGGGCCGGCGACGAGCTTGACGGGGTAAAGTACTGAGTGGTCCAGCCCGGGATCCCTCCCCTAAGAGCTATCGGGTTGTAGGTATATGCACCGGTTAGACGAAGCTTGTCAAACGGCTGCGCATCCAGTCGCAAAAAGGAATAGTCGTTAACCTGACGTTGGTGATAGGTCTGGGTCGGAAAAGTGGGCGTCACTTCGTCACTTGCGTTGACGTAGCTCAGCGTTCTTTCCTGATGAAAGTACTGAGGTGTGTAGCTGCCGAAGAACCAGAGACGGTCTTTGACGATCGGTCCACCCAAGTTCAGAGATGGATTGAACTCGCGATAGTCGTCGCGTCCCGGACGGAAATAATCTGCAACACCTTGTCGGAGAAACAGTATCTGTCGGCCACGGGGCTCGAGATCCGAGTGTCGAACATTGACACCGAATTCACCGCGTAAGCTATTGCTGCCACCCTTCGTGACAACGTTCACCACACCGCCGGTCGCGCCGCCGTACTCAGCTTCGAAGCCGCTGGATTTGACCTGGACTTCCTGCACGAGCTGGAACGGGAGGTTGCTGTTCGCATCGAGGACGCCGGTACGGACGTTGGTCACTTCCTGTCCGTCAATGACGAAAGTGTTCTCCGAGCCGCTGGCGCCGTCGATCTGGAACTGTCCGGACCGCGGTTCGGGGCGGGTCGCCGGTGAAATCTTGAGGATGCTGGCGAAGTTGGTTCCTTTTGGAAGCAGCTCTGCCATCTGAGCTGAAATGTTGGTCTGAATCTTTGAATCCGTCGTGTCGATCGCCAGCGCGTCGCCAGCGGTTACTTCGACATTGCCGGTGGCGGTGATTCCCAGGTCCACAATCACCTGCGTCGCTTTACCGAGCGAGACCTGGATGTTCGGAATTGTCTTTTCGACAAAGCCCGCGGTTGCCGCCGCGCTTACGTTGTATGTTCCGGGCGGGACCTGTAACACGCGGACGAAACCGTCGTCGGCCGTGGTCGCTGTCCGCCTGAAACCGGTCGTGCCGGTCGTGGCACTCGTGATCGTCACGGCGACATTCGGTACGGCTGCACCGTTTGGATCGCGTGTCGTGATTTCAAGGCTTCCCGTCGTTTCCTGGCCAAACGCTGTGAGCGTGAAGCAGCAAGAGACGATCAGCAGCATGAAAGCAAAACTGAAATGCTTTTTCATCTAATCTCCTCCTAAGATATTGGTTGCGGAATTCGCAACCAAGAAGTTCTTACCAAATTGTTGCAATTCTTAATGGCAGTAGAGTTGTTCAACGCAAATTTAGACAATCTTTTTTCGTTGAAACAGCCGAAGAACCAGCAATCTCCATGCCGCCTTTTTTCTTGCAAGATGTTATCGAACTAAAGGGTTTGCTAGGTTTATTTCCCTAAAAGCTGAAAGGAGTTTCCAAAAATATGAATTTGGTTGGAAAAAGTGAATGCCGGGATTTAGCGGGCAGCGAAGGCATCGTTCCCGGTGGCGGTGGAGAGGTGTCGCGTGTCGTTGAGTGCGAGAATGCGGATGTTGTTACGGCCTCGGATCTCGAAACGATTTATGCCGCAGTTGGAAGTCACGATCCACGGTGTCTGTTTCGTGTCGCGTCTGATCGCCCCCATAAGGTGGAGCGTGAGAAAGCAGATCGCTCCGGTATGCGAAAAAATCGCGACCCGGCCTCCGATGTGAGTTCTAAGAATTTCCCAAAGCTCCGCGGTGCTCCGCCGAAGAAGGTGCCGGTAACTCTCACCCTCGGTGATAACGTGGTGGACATTTCGGCTGACGAGGGCGTAGTAATCCTTCGGGAACGTCTCCTTGGATTCGTCAAAGGTGAGACCCTCGAGAACCCCAACGTTCCTCTCGCGAAACGCGGAGGTTGGAATAATGGGTATTCCGGTAAGTTTGGAAAGGGGTTCCGCCGTCTGGACGGCGCGGAGAAGATCGCTGGAGTAAATGCAGTTGACGCCTTCTTTCGCAAGAAGCTCAGCCGTCGCCGCCGCCTGCTGGATGCCGAGGCTTGAAAGAGGCGTCGGGCCGTGGCCACCGAAACGGCCTTCTGCGTTACCGTCCGACTGCCCGTGCCTGATCAGATAGAGTTTCGTTACCGGCATTTTCCGATTTCAAATTTCAGGTGTCCTCGAGAGAAAAACTGAATCGCGAACGATCAAGCAGACACCGCTTCCGCTTTCAGCTTTTCGGTTTGGTAGTGTGTTTGAAGCGCGTCAACGAACTCATCGATCTGTCCTTCCATCACTAGCTCGAGCTGGTGAACCGTCAAGCCGATACGGTGGTCGGTGACACGATTTTCTTTAAAGTTGTAAGTTCGAATCTTCTCGGACCTATCTCCGCTTCCGACCATCGATTTGCGCTCGCTGGCCTGAGCGTCGTGCTGCTTCTGCTCTTCAAGCTCCTGCAGGCGAGCACGAAGCACCCTCATCGCCTTTTCGCGGTTCTTTATCTGCGACTTTTCGTCCTGCATCGAAACCACGACGTTGGTCGGCAAGTGCGTAATCCGCACGGCCGAGTACGTTGTATTTACCGACTGGCCTCCCGGACCTGACGAACAGAACGTGTCGATGCGTAGGTCGTTCTGATTGATCTGCACATCCACTTCTTCGGCTTCAGGCAAAACCGCAACGGTTATCGCCGAAGTATGAATGCGCCCTGCGGTCTCCGTTTGCGGGACGCGCTGGACCCGATGCACGCCGGACTCGTAACGCATTTTCGAGAAAACGCGATCGCCCTCGATCATCGCGAACGCTTCCTTGATACCGCCCACGCCCGTATCCGCGGCGTCGAGGATCTCCATCTTCCAGCCCTGACGTTCGGCGTACCGCGCGTACATTCTCAACACCTCGGCTGCGAACAAAGTCGCTTCGTCGCCGCCGGTTCCCGCGCGGATCTCGAGGATAACGTTCTTTTCGTCGTTCGGGTCGGTCGGCAGCAGCAGAACTTTCAACTCTTCTTCAGCGGCAGGAAGTTTTGCTTCGAGATCGGACGCTTCGGCAAGTGCCAGCTCGCGCATGTCCGCGTCGTCGGCCGCGTCCGCCATCTCCTTCGCACCGGCAAGCTCTTCCTGCATCCGCCTGACCTCGCGGTATTTTTCGACGACCTCGCCCAAGCTCCGATGTTGTTTCATCAGCTTCGCGTACATGGACATGTCCGACATGAACTCGGGTTGCGAGATCTGCTCGGTCAGCTCTTCGTAGCTCTTTTCAATTTGTGCCAGTTTTTCGAACATAGTTTTCAGTCGTCAGTTGTCGGTTGTCAGTTTTCAGACGGCGGTGCTAATGCGGCGAAGCTAACTGACAACTGCCAACCGAACACCGACAACTTCCGCCGGTTCCAATTTCAGCGATTCATCCAAGGCCCTGATCGCAACTTCCAGCTGTTCCCCGTCAGGCTCCTGCGTCGTGATGTTCTGCAGCCAGAGGCCCGGCATCGTCATCAACTTGAAGATCGCACCCGACTCTTTCTTCGCCGCATACCTGATCACTTCGTAAGAAAGACCGGCGACGAGCGGCATCAGCGCGATTCGGACCAGAAGGTTCATCCACATCGCGTCAAACTTGATAACGGAGAACAGGACTATTGCGACAAGCATTACGACCATTAGGAACGAGGTCCCGCAACGTGGATGCTGACGTCGCTGCGTCGTCGCATTCGCGACGTTCAGATCCAAACCCTTCTCCCATGTGAAGACCGTCTTGTGCTC
>DATLCA010000478.1:0-13121 GCA_035526605.1 Pyrinomonadaceae bacterium
CGTTCTCGGCAACGGGATGGTCATCGATCCTAAAGCGTTCTTCGAAGAGATCGATCAGATGACCTCGCAGGGAATTTCGATAACGCCGGAGCGTCTGAAAGTTTCGTCCCGCGCGCATTTGATAATGCCCTACCACAAGGCGCTCGATCATACGTCCGAAGAACGGCTGGGGAACGAAAAGATCGGTACGACGTTACGGGGAATCGGGCCGGCTTACGAAGACAAGGTCGGCAGGCGGGGCATCCGCGTTTCGGATTCGATGTCGCCCGAGTTGTTGAAGCTTCGGATCGAACGCAATCTTGAGGAAGCCAACCGGATAATCGTCCTGTTTGGGCAGCAGCCCCTGCGGGCTGACGAAATTTACGAAGAGATCGCGCCGCTTGTCGAACGACTACGGCCCTTCGTGTGCGAGACGTCACACTTCTTGGCCGAAGCTCGAAAACAGAAAAAGAGAATCCTTCTCGAGGGAGCTCAGGCGACATTGCTCGATGTCGACCACGGGACTTATCCGTACGTCACTTCGTCGAACCCGACCGCCGGCGGTGCATCGGTCGGTGCGGGAATTCCGCCGCATCACATCACGGGTGTACTCGGAATCGTTCGGACCTATGCGACACGCGTGGGCGAAGGCCCGTTCCCGACAGAGATGCTCGATGAGGAAGAGGATATGGCGAATCTTATTCGCCGGCGGGGAAATGAATACGGGTCCGTGACGAAGCGTCCGCGTCGATGCGGATGGTTTGACGCCGTGGCGACTCGGTATGCGGCGGAGCTTAACGGGTTCGACTCCATCGCGCTGACGAAGCTCGATGTGCTGGACGCGTTGGAAGAGATAAAGGTTTGTGTCGGGTACGAGATCGACGGGAAGCGGGTCGATACTTTTCCCGCGGTGTCGCATGATCTTCGAATGATCAAGCCGGTTTACGAAACCCTCGCCGGCTGGCAGAGCGATACCGTAGGCACCACCGACTTCACGAAACTGCCGGACAAGGCCCGCGAGTATGTCGAATTTCTTTCTGCCCAGATCGGCGTCGAGATTGGTTTGATCTCGACCGGCCCGGAACGGGATCAAACGGTTATTCTTAAAGATTCTGTTATGGAGAGCTGGTTTAAAAGTTGAGCGAAGAGTCTGTTCAAATCGTAGATTTCGATTCGGCGTACGCGAAGAACTTCGCCGATCTCAACTATCAGTGGATCGCGGAAACCTACGGCGTCGAACCGCATGATCACGACATTCTCGATCATCCGTACGATGCGGTAGTGGCTCTGGGCGGTCAGGTCTTCTTCGCGATAGTTGATTCCGCGGTAGCCGGAACCGTCGCGATGATCCCCTTCGAGGAAGACGGATTCGAATTGACGAAGATGGCGGTTGACCCCACGTTCCGCGGCCGCGGGATCGGCGACAGGTTGATGGTTGCATGCATCGAGTTTGCTCGATCTTCAAATCGAAGCCGGATCATTCTGGAATCGAATACCAAACAGGCAGCCGCGGTGCAGTTATATAGAAAGTTTGGATTCGAAGAAACGCCGCTCGATCCGAATTCTCAATATGTCCGCGCGAACATCCGGATGGAGTTGATTGTTTCCTAGCATGAAATGGAACGGCCAGCCGGCTAACGTTCGAGCATAGCCACATGCTTCAGCACGTGGGGATACATCTGGTCGGATGCTTAGGGCGCCTGACGCCCTTTCTTGGCAAGCTCGTTGAAACGGGCTCGTTCACCGATATGACCCGTCCCATGTCGTGGACGGCGTAGCTATGGGCAGCCATTCGGCGCGTCGGGACAAGATCAGGATCGAGCCGCTTCCTTACTAGAAACAACGCCGAACTTGCCATGATCCGATTCAGATTGTAAAATCTTGCATTCGGTTGGAGGGCCTTTCAAATTTCCCAGGCACTTGCAACCGCGTGGTCCGATAGCTCAGTCGGTAGAGCAAATGGCTTTTAACCATTGGGTCCCTGGTTCGAGTCCAGGTCGGATCACCATTACATTAAGCGAGTTAAGGCGTCCGCGTGCGGCGCCTTTTTTGTTTGGTGGCGGGCTGCTAATTTCGCTCTTTGGTTTAATCGCGACTGACCATCTAACTGCTCTCCAAAATTCTTGTATGCACCAAATTCATTTCTTATAGTGTTGTTTATATGAGGTCATAAAGGAATGGTTATGCGGTACGACCAGTCTCAGATAGATCAATTCACTCAGGAAGTCATGACGGAAGGATTGTGCATTTTGCGTGATCACCTGCCGGTCGAAACGTTGAACCGCTGGCATGAACAGTTTTTGCCTCTGCTTCATTCTCACATAGAGCGCGAAGGGCATATTCAGAACCGCGGCTCGCAGCGCTTTTACGTCACGCTGCCATTCACGGCGCCGTTCGCGGACGAGGAGATTTTTGCCGACCCCGACATACTCGCGATCGTCGAGAACCTGGTCGGAAAAGATTTCACGATGGTACAGCTCGCGACCGATACGCCGCTAAAGGGCTCGGACTACCAGGAGCTGCATCGCGACGCCCCGCCCCTATTCCCGGAAACGGGCAGTGAGACGCCGGCGTTCCAGCTCGCGGTCAATTTTCCGCTTGTAGACGTGACTCCCGAGAACGGACCATTTGAAACGTCCTTCCGAACCCATTTGATGACGAAGGAGGAAGGGCTCCGGGGGATCGAGGCCGGCGAGATCGAGGTTAGGCCACTGATCATGAAGGTCGGCGATCTGATGGTCAGGGATGTCCGCGGCATCCACCGCGGTACGCCGAACCGTACCGATCAGCCCCGCCCGATGTGCGTCATCGGGTACAGCCGCCGATGGCTGTTTCGCCCCGAAGTTTCAATCCGTATCCCGCACTCCACATGGAACCAACTTTCCAACGTCTCAAGGCACATGCTCAGGTACAACCCTCGCGTCGAATCTCTCGACGAGGTAGAGACGCAGGAGGTTTACCAGGCGTTTGCATATTAGGGAAGACGCTCGGAAACAGTTTTTGATGAAAATAAAAAGGCGTCCGCGAGCGGACGCCTTTTGTGTCTCGTTGAAATGCCAACTATGCCGGCATCATGAATCCGAGATCCATCGCGGGGAAATTCGCGGCATTTGGGAAAGCGATCGGTACGTCCGTGTCGGGAAGGCCGAACCACTTCGACAACGTTCCGGCGTATTGCTCGACCGCGGTCGAGGGAATAAAACGTCCGCGGGTGTCTGCGTCGTCGGGCCCACTCGTGACCAGGGTCGGGAAGAATGTACCGTTCGAAGTTGGACGCCCGTAGAAATCGCCTCCGACGACCGCCCCGCCCATAACAAAATGATGGCCGCCCCACGCATGGTCGGTGCCGACCCCGGAGCCGGAGCCGGACGGGTTAAACGTGCGATTGAAATCGCTCATCGTGAACGTGGTGACCTGGGACGCAATGCCCTGTGCCACGGTTTCGTCGTAAAACGCCTTGAGCGCGTTGTTGACCTGGGTCCACAAATTCGTCTGACCGGCGAGCTGGCTGGTATGCGTGTCGAAGCCGCCCAACTGGACAAAGAAAATCTGCCGGCTCATGTTCAATTGCGTCCGGAACTTCATCAGCTTTGCGACTTGGGCAAGCTGGTTCCCGAGCGTCGTGTTTGGGAACGTAACAGTCAAAACCGGATTCTGGCTGAGTTGCTGACTTACGTTCACGGCCTGTTGCGTCAACACGCTCGCCGCCTGAACCATTGTCTTGTCGAGGTCCCGGGTGCGGATAGCGTCGAGAGCCGTCCGCCGGGCTTGCTCATCGCCCGTGGTGCCGAAACCGGTCAGCGTCAACACCTGATTCAACGGTGTCGGCGCCGCCGTAACGATCAGCGGCTGCGAATTGAGGCCGATGTTGAAAACGTTCGCTCCCGCGATCGAAGTGATCATGGAAATCGCGGCACCCTGATTCAACGTAACGGTCCGGTCAGCGAGGCGCCCTCCCCAGCCCGTCGGCGATTTGAAAGTCGAGATGGCCGTTCTGAACTGTTCGACCTGATCCGAGTGCGAGAACAACTGGTACGGGCGAGGAGCTCCGGCTTGGTACTCGGCTCGCGTGATCGGCCTAACCAGTGGGCCGACGTTGCACGTCACCGCGAGCTTGCCTTGATTAAACAAATTACGCAGATCCGGCAACGCGGGGTGAAGGCCGTAAACCTGTCCGCCCATCGACGGCGGGGTTATGGGTAGCAGATTCGCTCTCGGAATCGCCAGCCCCTGGGGGGCGCGAGCCGCCGCGTACTGGTTGTAGCCCTCGTCGTAGTTCGGAACGACGATGTTATTGCTGTCATTGCCGCCCGAAAGAAAAATACAGACCAACGCTTTGTACTCAACTTCGGGAGTGACCTCCGCAGCTTTTTGTGCAAGTACACTGACAGCGCCAAAGTGCCTTAACTGCGTGGCGGCAGCGACCATACTGAGTGCTTTGCACGACGACTTGATAAACTCCCTGCGATCATTTTTCATAATCATCACCTTTGCACCTGAAACTGCGGGGAAGTCGCAACTAAATAAAATGCGGTCCGGGCCCGCTTCAGCGGGTTAGCCGCGGAAACGGTTTGGACTGCGACCGATATATCGTTCCTCATCGCCGGGCTCATGCTTCCGTGAAGCAGCTCGCGATCGAGCGTGTCGATGAGCGTTGAGCCGTTGGGATCCGCGGAGACGAGATTCTGCAAACGGGACAGGTCTATCCGCGTCCCGCACGGCGCGTAATTGATATTGGTTCCGATCGGCGCCGTTATGTTAATGGGAATCCCACCGACCCCTGCGGCACTGTTCGGGGGAGCCATCTGATTCACAAAGTTCGGCCGCTTTAACGCGGTTCCGGTCGAAAAGATCCCGAACTCCGGGCCGGCCAGGTTTGTCCCGGGGATGATGTAGTCCATCGGGTAATAATTGAAGACCGACGGCGGATAGTAGACGTCCTGGTCGAGAGGGAGGGTCGCGATATTCAATATGCCGTCGCTGAGTCCGCCACAGCTCGCGGGAGCTGCGGCCTGTGCCGTCGGGTTGTACGGCTTGAGAATGTTCGTCGCGAAAAGGACCGGCTCACGGAGGTGCCCGTAATCGGGGTCGGTCTTCACGTTGCCGCGTGCTTCGGGATCCAGAAGTATGGCCCGCACGACGGCCTTTAAGTCGCCGCGGATGCCTGCACCGTTGTTGTTGAATTTCGCCGCGACGCGTCCCACATAAGCGGGCGTCGGATTACTGGTGACGAGCTGCTGGATCAGAAGCTTCGAAACGAACGGTCCGACGTTCGGGTGATGGAAAATGTTGTCGAGAGCCTGTCTGAGATCCTGGTCCGGTGTCTGGCCCGCTGGAACGATCTCGCCATTGAACAACACTTTTTCCGTATTGTCATGATTGGCCGGCGAGACCGCCATGGGGTCAATGTAATTTAAGACGCCCTCCGCACGATTCGTGCACTCCGGCCCGCTGCAAAAAGTCCATCCGGTAAAAACCTTTGTGAAATTGTCGACCGTCGACTGCGAGTATGACGGGATACGATTTCCCTCCGGCGTTAGCTGCGGCGTGCCGTCCTGATTGAGTAGATCGACACCGACGCTGAACAGCTGAAGGATCTCGCGCGCATAGTTCTCATTCGGATTTTGGCGGGTGCTTCGGGCCATGTCGAGGTAGTTGCCCATTGCGGGGCTCAAGGTCACATCCCGAAGTAGGAATCGGAAATTCCCAAACGCGTGGCCGTCGAGAATCTTGATGTACTCGATCATCCGCCCGCTCTGCTCCGTCTCCCGGCCGCCGACAACAAATATCTGACTGAGCGCCCAGGATACGCGGCGCCTCAGTTGCTGATCTTCGCCATACAGGGCCTCGCGATAGAACCAGTTTTGGACAGGGAACATGGAGTAGAGATTTCTAAAGCATAGCGGGTCGGGATCCGCCGGGTCATTCATTCCGGTCGTGCCATTGCATTCACCGGGGGGCAATGTTCGCGTCGGCTTGAACGGCGGGTAAGCGAAGGTTGAGTACCTAATATCACCATTGACGTCCCTTTTTTCTTCCGCCTGCTCTTCGATCCACGTGCTGTAGCTGATCCGGCGGAGCCGTGCCTCGAGCACCGGGTTCACGCCGAAACCGGCCTGCATCATGAAGCGGACCCGGTCTCCCGTCCATGGCAGTCCGACCAACTCGGCCTGACTATGGGTCGGAGGCGCCGTCGGCATGGGGGTCGGGGTCGAATCGGGATCGTCCTGGATCTTTCCGCCCTCGTGCCCGATCGATATGCGGACGCGGTTGCTCGACATCCCTCGCCAAGTGACTCGCACGAGTGCGTCACCGACGTCCCCGATCGCTCCGTGGAGCTGGACGGTGAGAGCATAGACCCAAGGCCGTTCCGCAGTAGCCTGCAGCGACAAAACTTCCAAAGGATATCGGTTGCTGTTTACGTCCTGCACGTCGGCGCGGAAAGCGCTCGCGCCTTCACCCTTTAACAAATCCAGATTCGTGACATAAAAGGTGACCCGGCCTCCGACCGGAACGACTCGGAATGATGGGCCGGTTCGAGCCCGCGTATTCATCGCCACCAACGCTCGGGTTGAGCCGGACTCGCTGACGATTACGGGTGCGTCGTCGGGCAATGCTGCCTGGACAAACAATGCTTGGGAGGCCAAAAAAACAGAAGCGCCGATAAACGTTAACAAACGTAAACGGCGCCGCGCGCTGCTGAGCACTGACATGGTAGATCCCCCTCTAGTTTATAACCGAAGAACGCCTCCTAAAAGACAGGAACGAAAACGAATGTCATGGTTATATACCTTAACGAGAGGAAAATCAATGTATTTCCGCACTTAGCGGCCCACTAGCCTTCGGTGGCGCCGTACGCCTCGGTTAGATCCAGCCTATTTACCACCGACGATATAGCTGTCGCGGGCGCGAAGCACGAGGTTGGGGCGATCGACGCGAACCTTGATCTGTTTTCTCTGGCCGGGTTTTCCGTCGTCGCTGGGAATGTAGCCGATACTATACTGCCGGCGTAATTCTTCCGCGATACCTTCAAAGGCCGCTGCCAGCCCGCCCGGCGTAGACTCGGGCCGGAAGACGCGGCCGCCGGTATAGGATGCCAATTCTTCAAGGTATTTTTTCCCGACGGCATACTCGCGGGCGGTCGTGCCCGGAGGCGGCGGTCCCCACACGTCGACGGAGTTCGCATGTGTGTTTCCAAAAGTGTTGTAGTAGATCGGGAAGATCAGAGAATCTGCTTCTTCCGCGAGGGCCAGCGTGGAATCGTAACTCGCCTTATGCGACATCGTGTCCACGCCGTCGGTGAACAGTACGATCGCCTTACGTCCTTCGACCGCGTTCAGACGTTTGGAAAGTGAAAAGTTGACCGCGTCATACAACGAGGTCCCGCCGCCGAAATCCGCCCGCTTGATCGCTTTATAGATCGTCGGGCGGTCGCCGGTCGCCTCCGTCAGAACATGCACGTTGCCGTCGAATTCGATCACCATCACCTTGTCCTGAGGCTTTAGCTGATCGACAAATGCCTTTGCTGCGCTCCTGATCTCGTCGATCTCATAGTCCGTAGAAGGACTCGTGTCGATCAGCAGTACCACCGTAAACGGTTTTTCCGATGTACCGAAATATTCGATGGTCTGCTCTTTTCCGTCTTCGAAGATCTTGAAATCCTCTTTCTTGAGGTTCGGGATATACAACCCGTGACGGTCGAACACGGAGACGGGAATCGTTATCAAGTTTGTCTCGACCTTGACGACATCCTCGCCGTCCGCGGCAGCTGGTGCCGGAACTGTGCCATCCTGTCTCGGCGTGGTGCCTTTCGGCCCCGTTGCCGCTTTGACAGCGTCTCCTCGAAGTGAAGGCCAGACCGCAACGGGACGCTTTTTTTGCGGAGCCGATTCGGAATAGGTTACGGGGTCGTCCTCAATTGTCGGAAGGGGAGTAGGTGTCGGCTCGATCTTACGGCCTGACTGGGCCGAGACCGAGAGTGCAAAGGCAAGCGTAAGGCAAAGTAAGGTCGAAATTCTCATCGTTAAAACGCTCTCTCTATTTAGATCACCGCTTTGATGCCGATTCACGCCAAAAAGATCACCTTTCTTAACCGCCCGCTTCGACGAGTGTTAGGATGCTGAATATCGTCATGACCGCAACGACGATCCAGCCGGCGACCTCCAGCCAGCGCGGATGGTGATAATTCTCCGCGATCCCGGACCTTCTGGAGGCGAGAAGGACGAGAGCAAGTCCTACCGGCAAAATAAATCCATTGATCGTGCCCGCCCATACCAAAATGGTTACCGGCCGGCCGACGGTCAAAAAAATGATTGTCGAAAAAACGATGAAGGCGACGATGATCTGATTGCTGCGGGCCTCGATCTTTTCATGAAAGCTTTTGAAGAACGACACCGACGTATACGCCGCGCCGACCACCGAGGTAATCGCGGCGGCCCACATGACGACCCCGAAGATCTTGTAACCCATCCAGCCGGCGGCGTTTTGAAACACGGACGCGGGCGGATTTGCCGCGTCGATCGAAAAACCAAGTGAGACCACCCCGAGCGCGGCGAGAAACAACAAGACCCGAATCGCGGCCGTGATCGTGATGCCCATGACGGCGCTGCGGTTTACCTCGCCGAGAGCCTCGGGGCCGGAGATGCCGGCGTCGATCAAACGGTGCGCACCGGCGAATGTTATATAACCCCCGACGGTGCCGCCGACGAGGGTGACGATAGCACGGGCATCGATCTTTTGCGGGATCAACGTGCGGTACGCCGCCTCGATCAGCGGCGGCTGTGCGGCGTACACGACGTAAACGATCAGGACTAGCATGACCACGCCGAGTATCTTGACGAAGAGATCCATTAACTTGCCGGCGTCTTTCACGAGAAAGATCGCGATGGCGATCGCCGAACTGATCACGGCGCCGACTTCGACCGGGATGCCGAACAGGACATTGAAACCCAGGCCGCATCCGGCGATGTTCCCGACGTTGAATACCAGCCCGCCGAACACTACGAGCGCGGCGAGTACGTAGCCGCTGCCGGCGATCGCTTCATTGGCGACATCCTGCGCACGCTTGCCGCGGACCGTAAGCACGCGCCAGATGTTCAGTTGGGCGAAGATGTCCAGAACGACCGAAACGAGAATGACGAACCCGAAGCTGGCCAACAACTGTCCCGTGAAGACAGTCGTCTGAGTCAGGAAGCCGGGCCCTACGGCGGAGGTCGCCATGAGGAACGCCGCTCCGAGGATGACCGATCTTAAGGAACGCTCTTTCATATTGTTGGAAAGCCGCCTTCAGGCGAGCCGGCCAAGGCGGGGACTCATAACGCGCACGCCGGTCGCGGCCATCGCCTCCCGAATCGATTTTGCAAAACCCACAGCGTGTTCGCTATCACCGTGAATACACAAAGTATCTGCCGTTATTTCGACTGTTTCGCCGGTGATCGCGGTCACCGTCCGGGATCTAATCATTTGCAAAACTTGTGCGACCGCTTTCTTGTCATCGTTCATTAACGCCTCCGAATGGGAGCGCGGCGTGAGGCTTCCATCCGGCTGATAGGTTCGGTCGGCGAAGACCTCCGAGGCCGTCCGCAGGCCCGCCTTGCGTGCTTCGGAAATGAGAAGGCTTCCGGAAAGTCCGTAAAGGATCAGGTCCGGATCGATGCTGGCAACCGCTCGGGCGATCGTCGCCGCGAGTTCACTATTTGTGGCGGCTTGATTGTAAAGAGCGCCATGTGGTTTTACGTGATGCAAGACGGTACCGTTTTCTTCACAGACGCCGACCATAGTTCGGATCTGCTCTGCGACAAGATCGAAAATGTCATTGAGCGCAATCTCCATTGCGACCCGGCCAAAATTTTCGCGGTCTCGATATCCGGGATGTGCGCCGATAGCGACACCGTGCTCCAGGGCGAGCTCGACGGTCGCCCGCATGGTTTGAAGATCCCCGGCGTGAAACCCGCACGCGACGTTCGCCGAAGAAACGTACTTCATCAGCTCCGCGTCGTTGCCGCAGCCCTCGCCCATGTCGCAGTTCAGATCAATTGTCACCATTTTGATTTCGGAATCTACGCCCGAGCCGCAAGAAATCCAATTCCTTTTCGAACTGAAGCGCGAGCCGCTCGGCTTCTTCGATCGACACCATCGAAAAGCTGACGCCGTCGCCGGGCCCACATTGCGCCAGCAGCGGCATGTCGGCAGAAATTACATTTCCGATTCTAGGATAGCCTCCCGATGTTTGGTGATCCGCCATCAAAATAATGAGCTGTCCATCGGGAAGCATTTGTATTGTTCCGAATGTCACGGCCGATGACACCATCTGGAAATCGTGAAGCAGATATAAAGATTTACCGGACAGCCTATAGCCCATTCGATCGCAATCATTCGTAAGTGTGAATCCTTCGCGCAGGAAGCCGATCTCGCTCGTCGCCGCTAAAAGATCAAATTCGTTCCCGGGTAGAACGCGGATAGTCGGAAATCGGCTGTATCGCGGAAGGATGGATGATCCGATTTTGATCGAGGTCGTACCGCGAGCCGCGGGCGCACATTCTATCCGGTCGCCGGTCGTCAATTTCCGGCCCCCATATCCACCAGTGCCTGCCGCCAGATTTGTGCTGGCACTTCCCAACCACTTTTCTATTTTGAGGCCGCCTTCCACTGCCAGATAGGCGCGGCGGCCGGACAGCGGTTTGGAAAATTTCAGTACGGCGCCTTTCTTCACGAATGAGGAGCTCCAGTTCTGGAGGTCCGCGTCATCGATGCGCGCGCTGAAGTCCGCTCCGCCGATGGCGATTTGCGTGTCGGCGTCGAACTCGATCTCGGGAGCTGGGAAGTGGAATTCGAGAACCGCCGCCGAGTCGACATTTCCCAAAACAGCGTTTATGACTCGCGCCGCGGCGACATCCATGACGCCGTTTGGATTGATGCCGAGACTTCGCGATCCGGTACGGCCGAGATCCTGCACGGTAGTTAGAATTCCGGGTTTCTTGAAGATGAGACTCATGATCGCGCGAGTGGGACGAAACGCACTTCGTCGCCGGGTGCCAGAAGGCAGGGCGAGTCGCAATCGGGGGCGAACATCTCGACATTTGTTTGTCCGATTATCTGCCAGCCTCCGGGAGATTCGAGCGGATAGATACCGGTTTGACGCGACGCGATTCCGACGCTTCCTTTCGGAACCCTGGTACGCGGAGCGGCCTTTCGCGCGACGGCGATACGCTCGTCGACTTCGCCCATGTACGCAAAGCCGGGAAGAAATCCAAGCATGTAGACGCGGTAGGTTCCGGCCGTGAAAAGATCGACCACATCGGGCGGCGACATATTACTCTGTTCTGCAACAAAATTGATGTCGAGTGCCGCGTCCGCGCCGAAGTCGACCGGAATTTCGACGACCGGCCTGGTTTCCGCTTTCGAAAATTCACACGGATACTCCAAAGCGGCGCGCGTGAGCCATGCGACAGCGGCGAAGGCCGAATCGAATTCCGGGAAAGTCCGGCGCACTTCGATAACGTTATAGAAAATCGAAAGGGAAGAGTATGCGGGAACCGCTTCGACAAATCCTGGGAAGGGATCTTTTGCGAAATGGTTTGCGAGCGAGATCGCTTTGTTGTTCAGCTCGATCGATATCTCATTTCCGAAGTCGACGGTGACGCAGTTGTCGCCCAACGGAAAGATCTTCGGTGAATCGGCCATACGTTATCTCGTTCTCTGTTTCGGATCGAGATACTCACGCAGTCCGTCGCCGATGAAGTTGAACGCGAGCACGGTTAGCGCGATCGCGATGCCCGGGAAAAATAGAACATGCGGTGCGTTGTAAAGGATGTCGAAGCCACGGGCTTCTTCGATCATCGTTCCCCAGCTCGGGGCCGGCGGAGGAATCCCCAAACCGAGAAACGACAGCGAGGCTTCCGACAGAACCGCACCGGCCATACCGAGCGAGGCCTGGACTATCAAAGGCTGAACGGCATTGGGCATGATGTGCGTGAAGAGGATGCGCATGTTGCTTGCCCCGAGCGCCCGGGCTGCCTGAACAAAATCATATTCGCGGATCTTCAAGACTTGGCCGCGCATAACGCGCGCGTAGCCGACCCAGCCGATAACGCATAGCGCGAGGATCGTCTTGCCCAGCCCAGCCCCGAGAAACGCGACCAGAGCGATGGCAAGCAGAAGGCCGGGAAAGGCGAGAAAGACGTTGAAGACGTAGCCCGACAAAAACTTATCGACGAAGCCACCATAGAATCCGGCGACGGCTCCGATCAGAATCCCGATCACGGAAGAAACCGTGACGACTGTTATTCCAACTTCCAACGAGATTCGTGCCCCGTAAACAACCCGGGAGAAGACATCGCGTCCCAGAGCGTCCGTCCCAAACCAGTGCTCCGCGGTGGGCGGCGCGTACCGCATAAGCAGATCCTGTGTGGTGACGTGGTGTGTCGCGATCAAAGGCGCAAATATCGCCGTGAAAATGACGATGCCGGCGATCACGAGGCCGATGTAAGCGAGACGGGTCATGAAAGTTAAAAACTACTAACTAAAAACTCAAAGTTATGAATTCTCGATCGGCTTGGCCGTCGTTTTGCCTGTCGCTCCAAGCATGCGGATCGATTCTGAGCAATCGGACGAAATACTGCCCTACTTCTTCGATTGGATGTAGTGTGCTTTAACAGGCTTAGCCAATAGTTGGTTTCATTCGCTTCCTTGAGCGCAATGTACATCATCTTTCGGAAATCGGCTCTTGATTTGCCAAGCTCTGCTTCTCGTATTGAAGCTTCGATTGCTGTACCGCACCGGAGAACCTTTTTGCTCAGCACAAACTCATGTTTCCAATCCGCAAATAACGATTAAGGTTTACAGTTCCAATCGCGAACGTATAACTCTTGCTCTCAAAATCGATTTAGCCTCGGGAGTGGTTAACGACAACGCTTAGTTTTTAACTTTTAGTTTTTCACTATTACGAAAGTCTGATCCTCGGATCGAGCTTTCGATATACAAAGTCGGTCACCGAATTCGCAAGTATGTACGTGACGCTGATCACGAGCACGCAGCCCTGCACAAGGCGGTAGTCGCGTTTGCCAATCCCATCTTCCAAAAGCAGAAGACCGAGCCCTTGCCAGCTAAAGATCTTCTCCGTGATTATCGCACCCGCAAGGAGG
>DATLCA010000479.1:0-2512 GCA_035526605.1 Pyrinomonadaceae bacterium
ATCAACGAGATCATCAAACGCTTTTTGAAAGAAGGACGCACGGCGCCGAAGTATCACGCACTGACGCGGCCGACCATCGCGGAGGCCGAGGGCGTACACCGTGCAATCGCGATCGCCGAGATGGCCGAATCGCCGGTCTACATCGTTCACCTCAGCTGCGCCGACGCACTGAATAAAGTCCGCGAAGCCCGTGACCGCGGCATCCCCGCGTTCGCGGAAACATGCCCGCAATATCTTTTCCATTCGATTGAAGATTACGGAGACGGTTTCGAAGGAGCGCGTTTCGTCATGACACCGCCGTTACGAGAGAAGCATAACCAGGCGGAGCTTTGGAAAGGCTTGAAGATGGACGACCTGCAGGTGATCTCGACCGATCACTGCCCGTTTTGCATGAAGGAGCAAAAAGAACTGGGCAAGGATGATTTCTCAAAGATCCCGAACGGGGCACCCGGCGTCGAAAATCGAATGTCGCTCATCTACAACGGCGGCGTTGTCGAGAACAGAATCTCTTTGAACCGTTTTGTCGAACTCACTTCCACGGCCGCCGCGAAAATGTTCGGCCTGTTTCCAAAAAAAGGCACGATCGCGGTCGGCTCGGACGCCGACATCGTGATCTTCGATCCGGAGAAAGAGCACACGTTCGGTCTTGACGCGGAGCACATGAACGTCGACTATTCCTCGTACGAAGGCTGGAAGGTTAAGGGCAAGGTGGAAACGGTTCTGTCGCGCGGATGCGTCATCGTCGAGAACGGAGAGCATAAAGGCAAAGCCGGCGACGGGCAATTTTTGAAACGCGGGGAGTGCGTGAAGGTCTGATATGGGAATGGAGTTCGCAGTTACATTTCGCGGCGATCACGTTCACGTCGTGCTGACGGAAGAACCGTCCGATGACGCGGAGGTGCCGAAGGATTATTGGGAAACTCTTCGAAAGATCTGCGACGAGTATGACTGCCGGCGGGTCCTCGTCGAGGGGATGGCGCCCGGCGGGGATCGCAAGCCGACAGAGGTCATCGAAGCGGGGCAGAGGACCGCGACCGTTCCGAACCTTTGGCTTGCATTTCACTTGGAAAATTGGGTGAAGACGGAGCTCAGCGAGTTGTACGAAGTCATCGCGGCGTCGAAGGGCGTACGGGTGAAGTTTTTCGCGGATGCGGATGAAGCGTTGAGGTGGTTGAGAAACAACGGCTGATGACCCGAAATTAAATGATAGTCAGACTCGCGGAAAGAGAACTGCAAACCAAATTCGGGACCTTCACGGAGGTGCTCTACTACGATGGGCAGCGCGAATCGATCGCGGTCGTCATGGGTGACGTCGCGGACCGGGACGACGTTCTCTGCCGTGTCCACTCGCACTGCATCGGGGCGCATGTCTTCAACAGCATCGAGTGCACATGCCGCGAAGAGATGGAAGCGGCGCAATCTGCGATCGAGCGGGAAGGCTGCGGGGTTATAATCTGGCTCGACCAGGAGGCGAAGGGTAACGGCCACCTCGCGCTAATTCAAAGCATCCCTTTCAAGAAAGAACATGGCCAGGCAAAGGCGTATGAGATGGCGGGATACAAGGCCGACGCCAGGAGTTACGCTCCGGCGGCGCAAATTTTGTCGGACTTGAAAGTGAGGTCGATAGTTCTGATCGCAAACTCCAACTCGAAGGCGGAGGAGTTGAGGAAGGAAGGAATTATTGTGGCGGGAATGGCCTAGCGAGTCTGTCAGGCCCGGCGGGTCTGGCGAGCCCGTTTGAGCACCAAAGGTGCAAGGTAATTTAGCCGGGGGCAATGCCCCTGCGTCTCGGGTAATTAGGGAAGCCGCAACGCGGCGAAGTAATAGTTGACGCAAACCATTTTTACTCCGCACCGTTGGTGCTCGATTTCGAAACAAACTTCCAGGGGCGTTGCCCCTGGCTAAATTACGCCGCACCTTTGGTGCTCAAACGGACTCGCGAGACTCGAGAGACCCGCCAGACTCTCTCTGGCTCTGCCTCCCCGACTCACCATCATGATCTACATCGACAAATCTCTTTCCCAAAAACTCGAACGCACCGAGGCGCGGGCGAATGCTGACTTTGTCGAAACCCGTGCGAAGCTCGATCCGTCCAGCGGTGCGACTTGGATCGAAGTCGCCGGCACATATGCGATGTTCGATGGTCCCGAATCACCCTGCACGCAGACGTTCGGTCTTGGATTGTTTGAAGAGGCGACCGATCAACATCTCGAAGAGCTCGAGAAATTTTTCATCGATCGCGAGGCTCCGGTATTTCATGAGGTGAGCCCGCTGACCGATCCTGCGCTGATGCACCTCCTGAGCGCCCGCGGTTATAAGCCGATCGAGCAGACAAGCGTAATGTATCGGGAGTTGGAGTTCGGAGTCCCGCCTTCAGGCGGCCCTCAGGTGCGGGAGGGCCGCCCGAAGGCGGGACTCCAAACTCGAATTGCGGATGACTCCGAGGCGGACCTTTGGGCGGCGACATCCGCAGCTGCATGGTCAACCGAAATGGAAGGCCTTTACGACTTCA
>DATLCA010000480.1:0-13940 GCA_035526605.1 Pyrinomonadaceae bacterium
GGCGAAAAGGTGTGGACTCGATAACCCATCTTGCGTGCCTCGATCGCGAACATACGCCCGAGTTGGCCGCTGCCAAAAACGCCGATGGTTGAATTTGGAAGGATGATCTTTGTCACAAGAGAAGCGATAGGTTAGCACAGAGAATGCGCGTGCGACAGGCTTTCCGGCCTGTCGCGAGCGGGCGGGGCCGGAAAGCCTGTTCTACAAAGATCGCAATCGCGCCGAAACTTTTTCGCTTCCCAACTCGCACCGGTAGTCTCAACCCGAGAACCGGAGGCTACCTTCCGCGCCGGCGTTATTTTCCGACTTGGTTGTTCGAGATCTGCTGCATCATCTTTTGAGATTCGTCGACGTGCTGCTGATGCGCCGCCAGTGAAGAGCTGTTCTTTACTGCGTCGCCATACGTCCGCGCTTTCTGCTGGTCGTATTGGGTTCTCGACAACCCGGGCGTGACCGGCCTTTCCGCGGGTGCGGAGGCGACACGCTTGGCATCGTTGGCGTTTACCTTTTCTATCGAGCTCTGAGTTCCGCTGTAAAAGTAGTAAACCAGCCCAAGAGCGAGCGCGATCATGAGCAAAGATGACAGCGAGAATCGGCTTGGCGTCTTTTCCTTTTTCGGTTTGGACGCTTTCAAAAACGAGTATCCGCAACGCCGGCACTCCGCTTCAGTAGAGAAATTAGATAGTCCGCAGTTTTTACATTTGATCGAGTTCATTGGCGGGCCTCGCGTAGGTAGGATCGGGGTGGCGGGAAGCCCCAATTGATTGAAGCTTTTCGGGCCCGGTTCTGTCAAGACTTTTCACTCGACGGACTTTTGCCCTGCGTTTATCGAACCGGAACAAGAGAGACTTCAGGTCCTTGGCCTTACAAACTCGCCGGCGGCATACCGCGAGAGAAAATCCCCGGCGAACGATTTACCCGGTTTCTCGAGCACGAGCTTTCGCCCGCCCGGATAAAACCTGATCTTTTCTTTCCAGAAGGTCTCGGTGGTCGGGGAGCGGTCCCTTCGCTTGTCGCCGAAGCGGACAAACCGGGCAATGACTACGCGGCCATCGAACCAAACGTATTTTGGCATCGAGACCGGGCCGGAAAAGATGAGATAGCGTCCCCGGTCACCGACGAGCCCGACTTGAGAAAAATCAATTTGGTTCGCCGGCCCGCTGCAGGTGTCTTTCAAGATGTCGATCAGCGTGTCATGGATAAAGTTTCGGGCGTCATCGGCGATCATGAGCTCGTAATGCATGTCCAGATCCTTGACGACGTTGTTGTAGTCGACGCCGGCCTGGAAAGGAACCGGGTCCTTCGAGATGATGTTGTATTTTGCCGCGCTCAGTATATGGCCTTCGACGGAAACCTGTTGCCGTCCGACGTAGGAGATCGCGGACACACCGAGCCGGATGTCCTTTAGCGGGGCGAAATCGGGACCTCGATCGGAATATTCCTTAACCTGAGCGATCGCGTTGAGCCCCGAAAGGAAAATCAAAATAATGATGATAGAGGTGGATCTCATGACCGGCCTTTCTTCGCGATGACGCTCTTAAGGACCGATCTGGTTTGTTTCGAGCGGAATGAAGCAAGCTTCTTTCTAAGCTCCGGTCGCGAATTTGCGAGGATCGCGACCGCAAGCAGCGCGGCGTTTTTCGCACCCGCCTCGCCTATGGCAAGCGTCCCGACAGGAATACCGGCAGGCATCTGGGCGATCGAAAGGAGTGAGTCGAGTCCTTTGAGCGCCCGGCTTTCAACCGGAACACCGAGAACCGGCACAACGGTCTGCGACGCGCACATGCCCGGCAGATGGGCCGCACCGCCCGCACCGGCGATGATGACCTCGATGCCGCGTGACTCCGCGGACTTTGCGAATTCGAAAAGCAGGTCGGGCGTCCGGTGCGCTGAGACGATCTTCGACTCATATGCGACACCGAAATCATCAAGCATGTCCGCCGCATTTTTCATCGTCGGCCAGTCGGACTTGCTGCCCATAATGATCGAGATAAGGGGATTTTCGATTTTTGATTTGCGATTTGCGATCGTTTTTCTCCGGCGGCGATCTTAATTCTTCGCTAATTCTGCGCGAACTACTGATTCAAACTTGTCCCAAGCCTTGACGGTGCTGCGCCAGTAGACGATCTTGCCCTGTTTGTCGATGACGATGTTTTTCGGGAAACCGCGGAACGCAAAATTCTTCATTGCGGCGCTCGCGTCTGACACCTGATCATAATCGAACCGCTCTTTTTTTAGGTATCTTTCCAAGGCGTCTTTCGGATCCGTCGTCATCGCCAAAAACACGACATCGTCCCCGGCAAAGCGGGCCTTGAATTCGTTTAGCTTCGGTTCCATGTTCCTGCACGCCGGGCACCCGATGAACCAGAAGCTCAGGACGACAACTTTGCCACGAAGCTCCGCGAGCGCGACGCTGCGGCCATCAAGCGTCCGCACTTTGAAATCCGGGGCCGACATGCCTTCCTGCGGAATTTTTTGCAGCCGGAATTCCTTCGTCCCATCGTCAAGAATCTTGATGATCGTCGCGTCGGGATAATTGAAGTTCGCCATCCGAATGTCGACGAACTCGTTGTTGGAAACGATGTTGCCGTCCGAGTCTCTGAAGACCTCCTTCGGCGCGGGTTTGGACTGGGCTAACGAAACTGCGGCGGTGATGAGCATTCCCGCCGCAAGCATCAAACTTCTTTTTCCGAGAATTCGCATAACTGTTTGATGCATACACCCGCATGCAGCAGCAGAGATGTTACGCCGAATATCCTTTCGCTCCGTCGAAGTTATAAAGGTTTTCGGTCTTGATCACGTCAAGCCCCGCATCGTTCAGCCGCTGCAAAAGAGAGATGACCTGGGTCGCCGAGACCGCCGAGCCCTCGCCCGCGTCGGCAACAAATCGGCACCGCCAGTGATCGACGGTGAAAGTATCCGGCAATCCGCCGGGATAAACCTTCACGCCGCGATTCGCGATCGTCTGAAGTTTTAGCCCATCGCCGTTTACTTTCTCGACCAACGGGCCGAGATCGTTGGCGACGCCGTAGAAACTTCCCTTCCACCAATCCAGAAATACGTCGACACCGACGAGATCCTTTTTCTGCGGTGTCGGCGTCGAAAAGATCGGCTTCGGATTTTCATCGACGACATTCGCGGAGTACGAAACCGGCTTCAGCGTCGCTGGTTTTTGACCGAGCCTTGAGACGACCGCTTCGGCAAACTCGCGTGTGCCGACCTTCTCGGTTGAGACACCTTCTTTGTACATGTCATAGGTGTGAACGCCGTCTTCGATCGTCTTGAGCCAAGCGTTGTGGGCCGCGCTAGCCACGTCAGGCTGGTTGATGTGCACGAGCATCAGGATGGACCCAAGGAAAAGCCCCGATGGATTTGCAAGGTTCTGTCCCGCACGACGCGGAGCCGAGCCGTGGATCGCTTCGAACATCGCGACGTTTTCGCCGATGTTCGAGGATCCCGCCAGCCCGACCGATCCGGCGATCTGGGCTGCGACGTCCGACAGAACATCGCCGTACAGATTCGGCATCACGATCACGTCAAAATTCTCGGGCGTGTCGGCAAGTTTTGCAGAACCGATATCGACGATCCAGTGATCGGCCTCGATACCCGGATATTCCGGCGCGATCTCGTCGAAGATGCGGTGGAACAAACCGTCGGTGCGCTTCATGATGTTGTCCTTGATGAAGCACGTAACCTTCTTGCGATTAAATTTCTTCGCGTACTCGAACGCGTAGCGGACGATCTTTTCCGAACCGGGGCGGGAGATCAGCTTCAAACATTCCTCTACCTGGTCGGTCTGCCGGTACTCGATGCCGGCGTAAGTGTCCTCTTCGTTTTCGCGAACGATGACGACGTCCATGACGGGATGTTTCGTGTCGACGAACGGGTGATAGGAAACGCACGGCCGGATGTTCGCGTAGAGACCGAGCGTTTTTCGCACCGCGACGTTCAGCGACGAGAACCCGCCGCCCTGCGGCGTCGTGATCGGCGCTTTCAGGAACACTTTTGTGCGGCGCAGCGAATCCCACGACTCAGGCGCGATCCCTGCGGTGTTCCCGGCCAGATAAACTTTTTCGCCGATCTCGATTGTTTCTATATCGATGCGTGCACCGGCCTCTTTCAAAATATGCAAGGTCGCATCCATGATCTCCGGCCCGATGCCGTCCCCATGCGCAACCGTAATAGGTACATTAGACATAAGCTTAATAACTGCGGCTAAACTGAATTCACGATTCTAGCGAAATTGCTTTTCACAAGCAAAGAAGTGGTCGTTGAGAGTTGCGTTCCGGTTTGCGGGACATAGCGAAGTCGTCCACGCCCCGTCCGTGTATTCCGTGTATTCCGTGTGTTCCGTGTGTTCCATGGTTTAAGGTTTAAATCAGGAACCACGGAATACACGGAATACACATAATGAGACTCGCCAATCGCTTACCCAGGCTACGCGACAAACATTTAAAAATCCTCGCACGAGAAGCTATAATTGCTGCATCCAAGGTCCGGACCATCATTCCATCAACGAGGTTTATTAAGAGTGAGAACAGCAGTTTTATTTGGGATTTTCTTTGCAGTATCGATGAATACCGCTTACGCGCAGTTTCCGCAGATGGAAAAGCATCGTGAGCGCATGGACCGGTCGGTTAAGGCTTCCGAAGATCGTGAGCACGACCGACGACTCGAGGAAGCATCGAGCCTTCCCGTTCCCAAGCCCGCCGTCATGAACGTGGATGTGCAAATCGTTCTGAGCAAGGCCGATCACAAAACTTTTGCGGAAGCCAAAGCGGCGGAGGCGAAGAAGATCGTCGATGGCGAGCCGCTGTGGCTCTTCGTCAAGTTCAAAAGCAAGCTTGGCGATTACGTTCTCACGACCAGAAATCCGGACGATGCGGAGAAACTGCGGTACACCCTGTATGCGGAGATCGGTCCCCGCGGCGACGTTACGGCCCAGAGTCAGTACACTCTCCTGTTCAATAAAGAAGATTTGGCGGCAACGGAACTTAAGATCAACCTCGCACCGGGATTATTCGGCCGGAACAAATCGATACCGGTATTTCTTATGACGTCGGGCGCCGCAAAGCCCGGGCTCTGGAACAACGAGTTTCGTCTGACAAATAACGTTTCCATGCCGCGCTCGCTTACCTCGAATCTTGCGACCGCGCCGGTGACCCTGGATTTCTCCGGCGGCACCGCCAAGTATAAAAAGATGGACGCCGATTACGTTTCGATAATGTTGCGCGGGACCCCGGACGTTGCGAAGCTTCCAATCGCGGGGATCTTTTACGACGAGGCGTTGAAGTCGAAGATCGTGGATACCCTCGCCGCGGATGAGATAACACCGGCGAAACTCTATTTCTCGGGCGACGACTGGCAGGAGTTCGGTTCGACGGGGATGGCGATGGCGAAGACGCGTCGGGTGTTTGCCACCTTCACATACCAGCGCGGTGCGCAATGCTTTTACGGTTTGGCGGAAGCGAGGTCGAGTTACGACTTCATGCAGTCGAAATTCGGCGGAGCGGAGATAAAGCTGCAAAAGGATTTTCCGATTCAATGTTCGGACGTCAACTAGCCTTCCAACAATTGGGTCGACGTCAAGGCATTACGAAATCAAGGATTAAGGAACTACAAAACTAGAAAGCATAAAAAGACCTCCGGGCTTGTTAGAGCGGCAGGTCTTTTTTGTAGTTAATTTTGTAATTCCGTAATCCTTAATTTCGTAATCGTGTGGGTGATGATCCCTTTTCGCATCGCCCTTCTTATGTTCTCGATCGGTCCCCGCCGGTACCTTTGATCTCGTCTATCTTTCTGACGAGCGCGAAATCCACATCCGTCACTCCGCCGCGGTCGTGCGTCGTCGTCCGGATTTCCGCGTAGCCCCACCCGAACGTGATGTCGGGGTGATGGTCCGAAGCCTCGGCAATCACCCCGATTTGGTTCACAAAGGCCAAGCTCTGGGCGAAATTCGCGAACTCGAATCGTTTGAACAACGTGCCCGAATCGAGGTTCCAATTGGTGGTCGAAGCGACGCCGCTTTCGATCTCATCCGCCGTCATTTTTTTGCGTTCCACTCGTTTCTCACGCTCCTTTCATTAGGATATACTTTCCTTTCTAACGCGCCGCTGAGGTAAATTGCAAAGTTTTTGACCATGCGTTTTCTGTTTCCAAGTTTCGTCATTCTGATCGCCGCACTCATTCCTGCATGTTCGGGCGAATCGAAGCCCGACACGCCGATCGAATCTTTTAAAGTCTACGTGAACGCGGTCAAACAAAAAAATACGACGACGATGAAGAATCGTCTTTCGGCCGAGAGCATAAAAATGCACGAGCAGGAAGCCAAAGCTCAGGGCGTGACGCTGGACGACGTGGTCAAACGGGAAACGTTATTCACCGAAGGACAGAAGACGGTCGAGTTCCGCAACCAGAAGATCGAAGGTGAAAAGGCAACCATTGAGGTTAAAAATTCTTTCGGCTCGTGGGAAACCGTACCTTTCGTCCGTGAGGACGATGAGTGGAAGATAGACAAAAAGGGTTACGCGGAGCGGCTGATCCAGGAGACGGAGCTGCCCAATCAGCAGATGGAAGACCTTATCAATCAGGGCAAACAGCCGCCGTTGTGATTCGTTTCGTAAAGCTCACCGTTCACCGAGTTTGGATAATCAGGAGTGTTTAGTGTCGATAATTCGACCTTTCCGGGCCGTCCGGCCCGCAGTAGACAAAGCGAAACAAGTGTCCTGCGTTCCGTACGACGTCGCACACGAGCGCGAGGTGCGCGACTTTATCGAAGACAATCCGGAGAGCTTTCTACGGGTCACGCGGGCGGAAGCGGAATTCAACGGCGATAAAGCGCCTGAAAGCTCGGAGGTTCTTGGTCGGGCGCAAGCGAATCTCCAACAGTTCCTCGACCGCGATGTTTTCATTTCCGATCCGGAGCCCGCGTTCTACGTCTACCGGCTCTCGGGTGACGGGCATACTCAAACGGGGATCGTCGGCTGCTTGGCGGTAGACGATTACGAGGCCGGCGTCATCAAGAAGCACGAGAAAACGCGGCCGGACAAGGTGGAAGACCGCACGAACCACATGCTCGCGGTTCGGGCCCAGACCGGCCTCATCCTCATCGCGTTTCGTCAGACCGAACGTATTGAAAAGTTGATAGCCGAAGTTACGGCGCGGGCGCCCCTCTACGATTTTCCCTGCACCAACGACACCCGACAGACGGTGTGGAAGATGTCGGGCACGACCGATCTCATCGACGCCTTCGGGGAAGTACCCGCAATGTATGTGGCGGACGGCCATCACCGTCTGGAAAGCGCGCGGCTTGCACGAAAGCAGCTTCGCGACTCCAACGCGTCGCACACGGGCCAGGAGGACTACAACTTTGTACTCGCCGGCGTGTTTCCCGCGGGTGAGTTGACCATTCTTCCCTACAACCGCGTCGTCCACGACCTCAACGGGCTCGATGCTGAAGGATTTTTTGATCGTGTTCGAGAGAATTTCGTCGTCATCGATGACGGGACTCGGGTTCCGCAAAATCACGGAGAGGTCTGCGTGTACTTGGAGGGAAAGTGGAGCACGCTGAGATTCGCCGTCAATTACATTCGGGAGCCGGATCCGATCGAACGGCTCGACGTGAGCATTTTGCAGAATTACATTCTCGGCCCGATCCTCGGAATCACCGACCCGACGACGGACGAAAGGATCGAGTTTGTCGGCGGCATCCGCGGGGTGCAGGAGTTGGAACGTCGCGTCTCGGAAGGATCCGCGCGCGTTGCGTTTTCTCTTTTTCCGACGACGATGAACGACTTGTTCGCCGTGTCCGACATGGGCGAGATCATGCCGCCCAAGTCCACCTGGTTCGAACCAAAATTGAAAGACGGTTTGTTCGTCCACCTCATATGATCGAAACCGAGAGACTGCTGTTCCGCCGGTTCACACTCGACGATCTTCCGCTGCTGATCGAGCAGCGCTCGGACCCGGACGTGAACAAATTTCTGGGCGGCACAAAGCTGCAAAATCCTGAAGCACTGGCGAAGCGGATAAGATTTTATATGAGGTGCTACGAGACTCACGGCTTCGGATCGTCGGTGATGATCTGGAAAGCCACCGGGGAGATGATCGGCTCCGCGGGCCTGCAGCCGCTCGACGGCACGGACGAGATCGAGGTCGGGTATAGCATCATCAAAGAATATTGGGGAAAGGGCATCGGCACCGAGGCAGCCCGGGCCTGGCTTGACTACGGGTTCCGGAACGCCGGACTCGACCGGATCGTGGCCGTCGCCCATACCGGAAATTGGGCATCGCGGCACATAATGGAAAAGCTCGGCATGCGTTACGAGAAGTCCGAGTTTCACTACGGCGACGAGTGCGCGTTTTACGCTATCTCGAAAGACGAATTTCTTCAGTAAGACTTTATAGGAAGTAGAAGTTTCGCTGACCGGAACCGAACATGCGGCCGAACTTTCCAAAACTGATGTTCGCGGCTGTCTCGACGATCTACTTCCTGTGGATAGCCCACGATCCGATGCAGGGCAGCTTTCTCGACCTTGTAGATCTCCCGATCCATGAAACGGGGCACCTGATCTTTCGAATCTTCGGCGAGTTTTTGGGAATCGCCGGCGGCTCACTTTTCCAGGTTATCCTGCCGGCCGTGTTTGTCGGTTATTTTGTATGGCGGCATCAATACTATTCGGCAGCCATCGTTCTTTTCTGGGTCGGTCAGAGTATCTTGAATGTGTGGGTCTATGCCGCGGATGCGGTCGTCATGCAGCTCGTTTTGACGAGCGGTTTTACGGGCAGCGAGGGCAGTTTTCATGATTGGAACTACATGCTCACCCGGACCGGCCTTATCGGATCGACAAAGATGGTCGCGGGTATTATCCGAGCCGTGGGCACCATGGTTATAATCGTCGGAGGAGTCTGCTCGATCTTTTATTCTCTGTACCCGACCACGACCGCCGAAGAATTATGAAGTACACGCTTATAACCGGAGCGTCGAGTGGGATCGGCGAAGCGTTCGCCCGGCGGCTGGCGGCGGAGAAACACAATCTCGTGCTCGTCGCGCGCTCCGGAGAGAAGCTGAAAGAATTGTGTGACGAACTCACTGCTAAGCATCAAATCTCTTGCCGGTATTTTGCGATCGACCTACTTGAATTCGAAGCAGATGTTCAGCTGTTCGATGAAACTGAAAAGAACGGTTTAGAAATCGACTGGCTGATAAACAACGCGGGCTTTGGATCGTCCGGCGACTTTGCGAACCTTGATTTGGAAAAGGAGCTCGAGATAATCGATTTGAACGTTTCCGCACTTGTCGCGCTCACGCATCGATATTTGCAAAAAATGCGTGAACGAAAGGCCGGGACCATAATCAACGTTTCATCGGCGGCGGGTTTCCAGCCGATCCCCTTTATGGCGACGTACGCGGCGAGCAAGGCCTTTGTCTCTTCTTTCACGGAAGCGATCGCGGAAGAGAACAGGCCCTTCGGGGTTAGGATACTCGCGCTGTGCCCGGGCTCGACCAAGACAAATTTCTTTGCGGCGTCGAACATTGAGCGCCCGATCCAGGTCAAAGGGCAGCAGACGGTCGAAGACGTGGTAGACACGGCCATGAAAGCGATAAGCGGAAGTAAGGCGAAGGTCGTTTCGGGCTGGGCAAACTATATCGGGGCACTGGCCGGAACGCTGGTACCCAACTCGATCTCATCCCGCGTAATGGCGAAGGCCCTTCGCTCGCGACATCAGAAAACAGAGGTATGAAGTTCACCGTACTCGGCAGCGGCTCTACCGGCAACGCTGTTCTCATTTCCACCGATACAACCAACGTCCTCGTCGACGCGGGCTTGAGCGCCCGTGAAATACTTCGCCGGCTCGCGGTCGTCGGGGTCGATTGTTCGAACCTCGACGGCATCGTCATCACGCATGAGCACAGTGATCACATCGGAGGGCTGCGTGCGCTCCTCCGGTCGGTTTGCTGCCCCGTTTTTGTTTCGCTCGTAACGGAAGATGCCTATTACTGGACCAGGGCCGGAGGTGTGAACGGCGACAGCGAAGCGACCAGGCGACGAGACGCCTTGAAGGACCGCACTGTGAAGATCGAGTCGAGCCAGGAATTTCGGATCGGGGATATCGATTTTGAACCGTTCAGTGTTCCGCATGACGCGGTCGATAATTTCGGCTTCATCGCCAAACATGCCGGCGTCAGGCTCGCGACACTCACCGACTTTGGCTGCTTCACGGAGCTCATGAAGCAGAAGCTGGACGGCTGCGACGCGATCGTCATCGAGTCGAACCATAGCCGCGACATGCTCCGCCTGTGTCCGGTTTACAATTGGAGCCTGAAGCAGCGGATCGCCTCGCGCACCGGCCATCTTTCAAACGAAGACCTCGCCGACTGGCTCACGAAAGACTATGACGGCTCCGCCGCGCAGATCATTCTTGCCCACCTCTCGCAGCGTTCCAACGAACCGCACCTCGCGCTTCTGACAGCCCAGACCGCTCTTAGAATGCGGGCACCCCTGTTTCAATCGGACACGAAGATCACACTAGCAAACCATAAGGAACCGACCGCCTGGTTTGCATTTTAGGCGATACCCTCTACAGCGAGAATTCCCAAAATAAAAAGCCCGGTTCAGCATTACGCCGAACCGGGCATTAGATCGTTCAGATAAATTTCTACTGAAGAGCTACAGCGGAGCTGAACGCACCGTCACTCGTATTGCCAGCCAAAACGTTGCTGATATGAGATACAACGCTGCCGCCACCGAGGCTTACGCCGGTGCCGTTGCTTGTAATCATAGTGCTCATTACTCGAACGTTACCGCCCGACAGTGCACTGATACCAGTTGTGTTGTTGGAGATGGTGCAGTCGAAAACGGCCGCACTGGCGTTCGACGCAACAATACCGGTCGTATTGCCGGCCACGACGGAATGGCTGATCGTAGCCGCCGTGTTGTTGCTAAGGCTAAGGCCGGTAGCCGTCGCGCCGAGCTGGCTGTTCGAGATATCGAGCTTAACACCGCCGCCGATCACAAAGCTGTTAACGCCGTTCCCGCTCACGCTTCGAATGTGGGTGTCTTGAATAAACACTTTCGGGGCGCCGGTTGTTGTCTCGATGGAAACGCCGTGCTGGGTCATGCCGTCGATGACGACTTCATCCACGTGCACTGTATTCGCGGCGAGAATTCTTATACCGTTTATCCCTGTTCCCGCGCCGTTGATGCTGATGCCCCGGATCTTGAAGGCCTTCTTCGGGTCCGCCGCATTTGTAATATTTACGATAACGCCATTGACGCCCGCTGCAAGAATGGAACCCTGTGTATCCTCGCAATCGATCGTGATCGATTTCGTAACCGTGATCGAACCATATCCGGCCGGATCCAGGCAATTAATCTCGCCATTCATTGCCGTCTTCGAAATCGCTCCGGCAAATGTTTTACATGGGGCTGTTCGGCTGCAGGGGTTGACGTCGTCGCCAACGCCCGACACCCACGTGCGGGTTGCCTGGGCCTGCGTCATCGAAGCGGCCGCGAAAACGAATACAAAAAATGTAAAGATCTTTAGTGTCGATTTTAAACTAATCATAATGGGAATCTCCTAGGTGTCGAAAAGTTACAGATGTCGATTTGGGAGCGGGTCAACTTGCGATCCGTATCCGGCCATCGGCCGAGCACGGTTTTCACAAACACAGTCAATCCGCGGAAATTGCTAATTATTAAGGCGCCCATCTTACGATGGTGCAGAATAACGCCTTTTTTTTACCCTTTGTTTGGACTGCGTGATTAAGACGCTTAGGCCTGAACTGTTTTGCGTAAGCGGTAGAACATTTTTTGACCCGTTTTCGGGGATTAGATATTTATATCCAATTGGCCGTCGATGGCAAGTGAGGTCTCGGTCTTTTGCAGGACGCCACGAAAGCTCATTCGGTGGATGGGGCATGGCCCGTGTGCATTCAGCGCCGCGTAATGACGCTTCGTCGCGTAGCCGACGTGTTCCGAAAATCCATATTCCGGATACTCGGTCTCGTAGGAGCTCATCAGATCATCACGATAGGTTTTGGCGAGGATGGAAGCCGCCGCGATAGAGGCTGATATTGAGTCGCCTTTGATAATGGATTTCTGCGGGATCGGAACGCCTTTCAGCACGAGTGCGTCGATCAGCAGAAAATCCGCGCCTGGTTTTATGTCACCGATCGCGCGCCGCATAGCGAGCTTCGTCGCTTCAAGAATATTTATACGATCGATCTCTTCCGAACTGACCGAACCGATCGCATAGGCGAGACTGATCTCTTTCAACTCGGCCGCGATCTCGTCACGTTGCTTCGCCGCGACTTGCTTTGAATCATTCAGGCCTTTGGGAAGTTCCTTTGCCGGATTCAATATGCACGCTGCGGCGACGACCGGGCCGGCAAGACAGCCCCGTCCCACCTCATCGAGCCCCGCGACAAACTTGAAACCGCTTTCCCAAGCCTGCTTCTCGAAAACGAGTCCGCAGCCTGTAATTTCGAAATCTGAAAACAGAGAGACGCGGCCGGGCGATTCCGTATCGATGATAGGTTCGCTCCGTTCCGCGTCTCGCATTCGCTGACTCTCCGCTGTTACTTTGCGGCCTGGGCCGTCTTGTTGCGTGTGTCCTTTTCTTTGATACGTGCAGCCTTCCCGCGAAGGTCACGGAGGTAATAAAGTTTCGCACGACGGACCTTACCGCGGCGAACGACATCGATGTGATCGATGACCGTCGCGTGAAGCGGGAAGATGCGTTCCACACCTACGCCGAAGCTCACCTTCCGAACAGTAATGCTTTCACGTGCGCCGCCATGTTTCCGTGCGATCACGATACCTTCGAAAACCTGCAGACGCTCTTTGTTGCCTTCCTGAATTCGAACGTGCACTTTCACAGTGTCACCCGACTGAAACGCGGGAATATTCTCTCTTAATTGTGTCTTCTCGACATTATCTAAACGATTCATATTATTTTCGGCCAGAGGTCAACGGTGATTTTACCGTTCACATTTCACCATTTTCTCCTTCCAATAGATCCTTTCTTTTTAACCTTGTCTTTTCCAGCGCCTTTTCCCGACGCCACTTTTCGATCTCGGCATGGTTGCCGTTCAAAAGCACTTCCGGGACTTTCATGCTGCGGAATTCAGCAGGCCGTGTGTAGTGCGGATAATCGAGCAGCCCATCTGAAAATGAGTCATTCTCCGCCGACGTCTCACTTCCCAAAGCATTCGGCAGCAGCCGCACGACACTATCAACCAAAACAACCGCGGCGGGCTCTCCGCCCGATAGAACATAATCGCCGATCGATATCTCGTCCGTCACCAGCGTTTCGGTGATGCGTTCGTCGACGCCTTCGTATCGGCCGCAAATCAAGACCAGATGTCGGATCTCGTCCGCTATGCCCTTCGCAAGCGACTGCTTCAGCGGCGTTCCTTGCGGAGTTAGCAAAACTACCGACGTGCCGGATGGATACTCCTTCGGATCCGAGGTTCCAAGTAAATTTTCAATCGCGGCAAAGATCGGTTCCGGCTTTAAGACCATCCCGTCGCCGCCGCCGAACGGACGATCGTCGACCATCCGGTGCTTGTCCGTCGCGAACTCGCGAATGTCATGCACGTTGATTTCGACGATGCCCGCGAGCTTTGCCCGGCGAATTATTCCAAAATCAAAGATCTGAGCGAAAAACTCCGGGAATATTGTTAAGACGTCTACTCGCATGGCCTTTGGTTTTGGGCGTTTGGTCTTTGCACGATCGAAAACCCAAAACCAAAGTCCAAAGACCGTTTCTCAAAACTCCAACAATCCCTCGGGCGGATCAACCACGATCCGTTTCTTTTCAATATCGACTTCTGGGCAGATCGCCTCCGCGAACGGGATCAAATATTCTTGTGCTCCGTTTTCGACGACCAGAAGTTCCGTCCCGCCGGTTCGCATGATTTCGCGTACGATGCCGAC
>DATLCA010000481.1:0-9027 GCA_035526605.1 Pyrinomonadaceae bacterium
TTGCGGAGATTTTGTTCGAGTTCGGGTGGAGATTGCGCGAATGCACACGAAACAAAAAGAAAGATCAGGAAACCAGATAATTGCTTCTTCATGGTAAACAACAGCCTACGCAATATCCGGCAGCTTTACCGGGCCGGTATCTCATCTTCGGAACTGTTTCACTCGGCGTAGGCGGTTTCGCTCCAGGCGGTACGATCCATGCCTCTAACGCAGCTTCTTTACGAAAACCGGCTTTAATGAACGCGAGCCTTTCTTTAGGGAACCGGCGGTGATCAGCGTATCTCTTGATCGATCGAATTCTTGCTTCCGCCAGCCCCACGATCGGACGCTTTAGCTCAATTCGTTTCGTGCGGTAGTTGTAAGTGGGCACCTTTCCCTCGTACAAGAGAATGTAAACCTTGGCGGTCGGGTTTCGCTCCGATTCTGCAAATAAGCCATCCATTCTGCCTAGGTAATCGTCACACGGCACGTTTCCATACTCGTCGACCTTGAAGGCCTCCTGCGAGTACGCGTTTCCAGCGAGTAGGAAGATGAAGATCAGGAAAACAATGCGCATGATGAATCTTGAACGAAGGCCCGTTAAATGTCCTACCAAACCCAATCCGCGATAAACACATTCGTGTCGCCGGTCTTCGCGGCACTCCTGTTCGACGCGAACACGAGCTTCTTTCCGTCAGGCGAAAACATCGGAAATCCGTCGAATGTTTCGTTGAAGGTCACACGTTCCAAACCGGTGCCGTCGACATTTATCAGCGCGAGATCGAAGTTTCGTTTCCGTGTGTCGCTGGCGAAATAGTTGGTGCAGAAAATTATCTTTTTCCCGTCCGGCGTAAAGAACGGTGCGAACGACGCGGCGGCGAGTTTTGTGACCTGGCGTTTGTTCGTGCCGTCGGTGTTCATCACCCAGACTTCGAAGACCGTCGGCTCGATTAGATTGTTCGCGAGGCGATCTTTATAGCGTGCGATCTCCGCGGCGGTCTTCGGATGAAATGAGCGATACACGATCTGTTTGTTGTCCGGCGAAAAGAACGCACCACCGTCATACCCGAGCTCGTTTGTCAGACGCTTCACATTTTTGCCGTCCGAGTCCATGACGTAGAGATCAAGATCGCCGTCACGCATCGATGTGAAGACGATCTTCTTTCCGTTTGGAGAGACGGTCGCCTCGGCGTCATAACCGGCGGTTGTCGTAAGGGGCTTGATGTTCGATCCATCGGCGTTCGCCTGGAAAATGTCATAGCCGGGATAGACCGCCCAGACGTAGCCTTTAGAGAAATCGGGATTCGGCGGGCACTCTTTATTCGCCTGGAAGGTCGAGGCGTAAAGAATCTTTTTTCTGTCCTTGTAAAAATACGAACAGGTCGTCCGGCCCTCGCCGTTCGAAACCATCCGAACGTTCGTGCCATCGGAATTCATCGTGTAGATCTGATCGCAGCCGCGTCCGTCGCGCTTGGATTGAAACGATAACTGCTTTCCGTCCGACGAAAAATACGCTTCGGCATTCTCGCCCCCGAACGTCAACTGTTTGATGTTGGTGAGATGTTTTTCACCCGGAATCGCCACGCTGTTCTGCTGGGCGAAGATATTAAAAGACAGGGTTAAAACTAGTGTCGTAAAAAAGTAAAGCTTCTTCATAATTGCTGAATCGTCCAATTGATGCAGGGTCACGCTTGCATGTGAAAGAACAATTCTAGCGAATTCACCTATCAAGGCAAGCGGATGTTCCGCATGCGTCGGACATCAAACTTGCACGAAATTCGTCGCCCGGGCTCTCGTTGTAACAACAGGTCAGAACCAGGAGCGGTAGCGACCGGGTGACCCCGCGGCGTTGGAGACAACTCAGGGAGACCCCGGTCGCTACCGCTCGCGGTTCTGACCTGTGGTCCCACCTCGACTCCGATACCAGCAGGTCCAGATCGCCACTCTACCTTCGATAAAACTCCACCCCTTCGCGATACTCAACATTGATCTTTCCCTCGGACTCCGCATAGTCGAGATGCGCGACGGCTTCCGAGATCGCGAGGAACCGATGAACGTCGTGATCGAACGAATCCGGGAAAAGGTTTTGTGCGAGATCGAACGCGGTCAGTCCGGAGCTCGAAACGAGCGATACGACTTTCTTCTGCCTGTCATCGATCGAGCGTACGTAACGATTGAAGATCTCCTCAAAATCCTGGATGGGCTCGCCATGGCCGCCGTATGAAAGCGTCGGACGAAACTCGCGCAGCTTGGCGAGGCTTACGAGATATTCCGCCAAAGACCGAAAACGTTTTTCCGGATCGATCGGGTCCGGAGAAAGGATCGGGTTCGGCGTGATACGTTTCAAAACACAATCGCCGCAGATCAAAGTTCGATTTGCTTCGCGGACGAACGAGCACGAGCCCGGCGTATGGCCCGGCGTGTGAAGCACGCGCAAGCTCCCTGTCGCAAACTCCAGTTCGGCGCCATCCTCGAGCTGTTCGAAATCACCCTCCGCAAGCGAATCGGTCAGCAGGCTGATGTTTTCATAGAGCACGCGCATCTCCTGCAAAACGCTTTCGGGAACTCCGGAACGCATGAGCAGTTTCCGGTGCTCCTCCCGCGCGAGCCTTCCAAAAAGATGGCCGGTTTCCCAATCATGTACGAAGATCTCCGCATCCTTCGCCTCATCGCGAACCTTGCGCGCGAGCCCGCAATGGTCCTCGTGGGCGTGCGTGAGAACGATGCGGCGGATTTCGGAAACCCGGACTCCCTGCTCTCCTAGTTTTCGGCGCAAGGCTTCGGACGCTTCGTCCGTTTTCGGCCCGACGTCGATCAGCGTCAACGGATCCTCTTTGATCAGATACACGTTTACGTCGCCGACATAGAAGGGGGTGGGAATTGAAAGAGGGATTATCTTCATTGGGATTTTCGATTTGCGATTTGCGATTTTCGATCTGGCAGCAACATAAGGCTTTCGGCAATGGTTCAGTTTGTATTTCGGAATTGAGTCGGATTGCGAGTCCCACAGATCGGGGAGAGCCTCGATCCCTATCCGTTTCTTCTCATTTCCTTTCCGTGTATTCCGTGGTCTGTGATTTAAAACCCATAACAACGGAATACACGGAACACACGGAAAAGACACCGGAGCGGGGCTCAGCTATCTTTCTTGTGACCCCAACCCTGTAAACGACAAACTCTCTCGTCAGTGAATTATAATGTTTACGAGCCGTGCGAACGAAAATCGCAAATCGAAACTCGCAAATTGTATGTTGCAATCGCCGATCGAAAATCGCAATCCGAACATAGTCATCGCTGGCGCCGGTCCGGCCGGTGCGGGTCTTGCGATTCGACTCGCGCAATCCGGCTTTGAAACGGTTTTGGTCGAGAAAGAAAAGTTTCCCCGTCAGAAACTCTGTGGTGAATTTATCTCACCGGAATGTTTCTCGCATTTCGAAAGCCTCGGTGTTTTGGAAAACATGTTCGACGCCGGCGGCGATCGGATAACCGAAACGCGGTTTTTCGAAACACGGGGGCGTAGCGTCGTCGTTCCGACCAGCTGGTTTGGGCGGGGTGACTTTGCGTTAAGCCTCAGCCGCGCCGAGATGGATGATCAACTTCTCGAGAGAGCAAAGGCCGTCGGCGTTACGGTTCGCGAAGCGACCACGGTCGTCGATGCGGAAACCGTGGACGGGCGCGTGGGCAATCTTAAAGTTCGTGACGCAGCCGGTGAAACTTCCGAGATCGCGGCTGATATTTTTGTCGACGCAACCGGGCGCTCGCGGATCATCGCCAAACTTCTGGAAAAGAAAGAACGCCCCACAGCCGAGCGCCCAAAGCCGACGCTTGTCGGCTTCAAGACGCATATGAAAGATGTCGATATCGCGAACGGCGTATGCGAGATCTATTCATTCCCCGGCGGATACGCCGGGCTTTCGCACGTCGAGAACGGGTTATTCAATCTCTGTTTCTTGCTGAAGGCGTCGACGGTCAAATCTGCGGGGAGCGACGCCGACGAAATAGTCCGGAACATCGTAACCAAAAACAAACGCGCCTCCGTAACATTGCGAGCTGCTTCGTCCTCGGATAATTGGCTGGCCGTTTCGATCGACAGTTTTGGAACAAAGGCCCCGGCAGCGGCGGGTAATTTATTTACGGTCGGTGACGCCGCCGCTTTCATCGACCCTTTCACGGGCAGCGGAATGGTCATGGCTTTCGAAAGTGCGGAGCTTCTCGCAAATTCGATCATCGCGAACGGTTCATCACCCGAACGCATCGCCGCAGAATACGGGACCGCCTACCAGAAAAAATTTGCGAACCGGCTTCGCGTCTGTTCGCTCCTCCGGCGTACCGCGTTCATGCCGAACCTGGCGACCGGCATCGTGTCGCTTCTGGCCATCAGCACGACTGCGAGGCGAGGCCTTGCACGAGCGACGCGCAGCTCGGTTTCTGATTAGTTCTAAAATTACAAAAGTCTTACATTCTGCTTGCCTAAATAACGGTTTTACGCTACAAACATCAAAGCAAATCTGATCTGCGCATCCGCAGCCACATTAAAAAATTAATCGGGCATTGCCGGTTTTAAGTCGGTTTCGATACACTGCCTCATCCAGTTCGATCTCGATTTGCCGGATCAGCACAAGTTCGCCAGGAAGGAGAAAATTTAATGAACGCAATTTCCAGCCGGATTTCAGGATTTATCGGTAAGTTTTTCGTGCTTGTTCTGCTTGCGGCAAGCGCCTCGATGGTTTCGGCGCAGTCGCAGTCCAGCGCCGCCGACCTCACTGGTACGGTCGTCGATCCCAACGGCGCGGTAGTCGCCGGCGCGACCGTCACGGCGCGGAACACCGCCACGGGTATCGAACGCACAGCGACGTCCGGCGATGACGGCACTTACAAACTGCTGGGCCTTCCGCCGGGTGAGTACGACGTTACGAGCGAGGCCGCGACTTTCAAGAAAGTTTCTATCACCGGCGTTCGCCTCACGGTAGGCCAAGCAGCCGAGCTCAAGATCTCTATGGAGATCGGTGCCCAGGACCTTGTCGTGAACGTGCCGGCCGATTCGGTCGAGCTGATCGAAACGACAAGGACGAATGTTTCGACGACCATCGACCAAACCCGCATCGAGAATCTTCCCATCAACGAACGAAGCGCGACGGGATTTGCTCTGACGATCTCGACGGTCGGACGCGACAACGGACGTCCGGTCGGTCCGGCCCCGACATCGGGTCTGAACATCGGCGGCCAGCGCGGCCGCTCGACTCTCGTTCAGGTAGACGGCGCGGATTTTACCGACAACTCGATCAACGCGGCGCGAACCACGGTTTCGCAGGAAGCAGTTCAGGAATACCAGGTCACGACGAACTCTTACCTTCCGGAATTCGGCCGCGCGACCGGCGGCATCGTCAACGTCGTGACCAAGAGCGGAACAAACGATTTTCACGGAAACGTTTTTGGTTTTATCCGGGATAAGAGCATCCAGGCAAGGAACGCCTTTGCGCCGATCATCGACGGTGATCCGAGCAAGCGTCCGCCTTACACCCGCGTCCAATACGGTGCAACGTTCGGCGGCCCGCTAGTAAAAGAGCGGACATTTTTCTTCGCGTCGTTCGAGCAGAGAAGAAGACAGGAGTCGGGATTCTTTACGAGCGACATCATCGGGAATCAGACAGCGAGCATCACGGTCGGCGCACCGTTCCTTCCTCTTTCGCAAACATATAACAATCTAACTCCGGGTCAGGTCGCCTATATCCAGGGCGAGTTGGCTAGCGGGAACACGGGTCGTATCCAAACGGCGATTGCCTATGCCCAGCTCACATCGATCGGGGCCCAGACCGCGTTGTTCGGTGCAAGCACGCTGACAAACTTTATTCCGACCATCGGTGTCCCCGTCGGCCAGGTGGTCGGTCCGCGACTTTTACTTTCCGGGACGCCCGTGCCTCTGACACGCGATGCCCGCGGCGAGCTGGTCGCATTTCGTCCGCTCACGCAGCTCAAGAGGATTTTCCCGATTTCGGAAGCTACAACGTTTTCATCCGTCCGCCTCGACCACCTTATCGTGCCCGGCCACCAGTTCTCGCTGCGTATGGGCTACAACCCGAGCCGGATCAACGGAATCCAGGACGAATCGCAGAACCAGACTTTGGGGCAAAATGATTATTCGCGAACCGGTATCCAGGATGTGAAGGATACATCCGTCGGTGCTTCGCTTTCGAGTGTATTGCCGCACAACATGGTCAACGAGGCGTTTTTCAACTTCGGCCGACGCCTCGCCAAGTTTGATTCACAGGTGCCGAGCGTCGCTCACCAGATCGCTGGAACCGGCTTTATCGGCTCAAACCCGTTCTCTCCGGTCAATCGGAGCGAGACCCGCTTTCAGTTGCGAGATAACATCACATGGGCGACCGGCGATCACATCTTCAAATTTGGTGGCGATGTTAACTGGATCAACGTCGACGCAACGTTCGAGCTGAACTTCCCCGGCCTTTTCAATTTCAGCTCTCAAGCCGCCGGAGCTCTCGTGCGTAACCCGGTGACCGGCGTGGCGTGCGACTCTCCGACCATACCTCAAGCCTTGAGGTGCCCGGCGATCACCCCGAACCAGTCTTACGGGCTGGGGTTCCCGAGCGTTTTCATTCAAGGATTCGGCAATCCCGCCAGCAAAATCAGCAACAAGCCGGTCGCCTTCTTCGCGCAGGACACGTGGAAGATTCTTAAGAACGTTACGCTGAATTACGGTATACGGTACGACATCGAGTTTACCCAAGAGTTCGCTCCGACCGCGTTCCGCGATCCGCTGACGGGAATCACGCTCACCGCGGCGGACGTTCAGGTCGCGCAAGATGCTTTGAATGTCACTCAGGGATTCCCGCGCGACAGTAACAATTGGGCTCCTCGCGTCGGCGTCGCGTGGGATGTCTTCAATAATGGAAAGACGGTTGTTCGCGGGGCCGGCGGACTGTTCTACGACCACCCACTTCTTGCGGTCGCGTTCAACTCGGACATCGGTGACGGTTCACAGCAACAACAGGCAACACTGCTTCCGATCGGCGGGCCGTCACCGACCGGGCTGTTCAACGCCTTCCAGGTTTTCCATGGTACGGTGTGCGGCGTCCAAGGCTCAGTTCCCGCGTTCTGCGGTTCGACGGTCACGCCGGGTGTGGCGACTTCGGCCCAGTACCTTTATGGATTTCAGCGTTTCAATCCCTCGACCTTTACGGGTTTCGGACCGATCCTCCCCTTCACGCTGAACGTGGCGAAGGATTTTCAGTATCCCGTCGCGTTCCAAGGCAATCTGGGTATTGAGCAGATGATCGGCAAAGACATGTCGATCTCGGCGAACTACATAACGGTCAACGCACACCATCTCGCTCACCCGCAAGACGTAAACCTGGTAAACACCGACGCGCTGATCGAAAATTTCCGACGCTTCTTCGGCGGACCGCCCCCGACCCTCGCGGCTGCCGCGTTCGGAGTCTCGATTCCGACCAGCGGTACTCCTTGCCCGGGTGGCGTGCCGTTGCAGTGCTATACAAATGCAAACCTGGGCCAGACCTGGGCGATCATCATTCCGGGCCTGGTGACGGCACCGCTCACAAATCTCGCGAGCCGAGTTGTATCGCCCGTAGCGGCAAACTATTTCCGACGGCTTGGACCGAACTATTTCTTTGTCACATCGGCGACCGGCGGCCTCGTTAACAAGGCGACGTTCGATTCGGCCATTGTCGGCAGCGTGCGCACGCCGGGCCCGATCAATCCGTACGCGGATGTAAACGCTCAGCTGTCGGACGGCAATTCTTCTTACAACGCGCTGAACGTTGAGCTGAAGAAGCGATTCGGAAGCAACATGCAGTTCTACGCGACGTATACGTGGTCGCATTCGATCGACGATTCGTCCGATCTGCAGACGTTGTTGAAGCCGCAGGACAACAGGAACTTCCGTGCCGAGCGTTCGGACTCTTTGTTCGATCAGCGTCATCGGTTCGTTTTCAGCGGCGTGTTCAGCTCGCCTGACCGGTGGAGATCGGGAAGCATGTGGAACAGGATCATGTCCGACTTCACTTTCGCGCCTATCATCGAATACGGGTCGGGACGGCCCTTCAACATCATTGCCCCGAGCGATGCGAATGGCGATTTCCAGAGTACCAACGAGAGACCGTTTGTCCTTCCCGACGGAACCCTCTGTCGCGGACAGAACGCGGTTGCCGACACCAACGACCCGGTCTGCGTCCAGGGTTTCCCGATCAACGGGACGCTCGGTCGTAACGCCGGGATCACGCACAATTACTTTTCCGTCGATGCACGGCTCACGCGACGCATTCGATTTAGCGAAAGAATTAGCCTCGACCTGATCGCCGAGGGCTTCAATCTTTTCAACCGCTTTAATGAAGCATCGGCGAATCCGTTCTACACGGTCGTCAACGCATTCAACGATCGTAAATCGAACGGCAAGTATTACAGCCGGCCGACATCGGCATTCGACCCGAGACAGTTCCAGTTCGGTGCGAAGCTGACGTTCTAGAAATGTGGGACCGGCTTTCCAACCTGCCGGTCTTATAAGAATCGACCCGCGAAATACCGGGAAGGACGCGAATGAGAAGTAACTCTCTTATTCGCGTCCTTTCGCGTATTTCGCGGGCGAACGTCTTGTTCCGCCTTTTCTATTACCTCATAATTGAACGGTGGTATCGCTTTCGGAAAAGATCAAACAAAAGGCGTCGGAGCTTGGAATCGATAAGATCGGATTTGCACGAGCCGGCGCACTCGCCGATCGGGGCTCACACTTTTTCGAATGGCTGGAGCGCGGTCATCACGGCGAGATGGGTTGGCTCGAACGGGAGCCGGAGAAGCGGACCGACCCCAGATCGATATTTCCGGACGCCCGCACCGTGGTCAGCGTCGCGGTGAATTATTACACCCCGTATATTCACTCGAACGATAAAGGTGCGGGGAAGATCTCACGTTATGCGTGGGGCGACGATTACCACGATGTCGTAAAAGAAAAACTTCGTGCGCTACTGGATTGGATCATCGCTGAGAACCCGGAGGCGACCGGCAAGGCCTGCGTCG
>DATLCA010000482.1:0-16158 GCA_035526605.1 Pyrinomonadaceae bacterium
GATCGGAACTTCTACGTCGAATCAGAAAAGCTTTAGTAGGCCATCCGGCTAATGGGCCGCCGCGGGTACTTGCGGCCGCGGCTTTCCGTCGCGGAGCGACGGCCGAATTCAGCCGTGGGTCCTAACCCACATGCGGGGCAAAGCGAATCGCGTCGCGTCAGCGACGCACGAACACCCGGGGGTGGTATGTTCTTATAACCCCTCGAAGCCCCGAACGCAATCTAAAGTAATCGTGCGTCGATGATGCGACGCAGATCCTGGTTCGAGTGTTCCGTGGGTTCCGGCCCGCGGCTAAATTCGACTCACCGCTAACCCGGTCATGTTACCTGCTCGACAGGTCGGCGGAAATTCGCTATCATCCAGATTCACGTGGTGAGTTATTGCGACTTGCGGCCACGTAAAACAAACGGCTAAACAGCAAAGAGCTTAATTTTTTACGAAGACTCTGTGCTGTCCAAAGCGCGGAGTTTTTTATTTGCGACTTCGATCGCATTTTGGTCAGCCTCGTGTGGGAGTCACGGCGTCGAATATCGAGAGATCGCAAATCGAAAATCGCAAATCGAAAATATGGCTGACTTTTTAGACCTACTTAACGAAAAGATTATCGTCTTCGACGGGGCGATGGGAAGCAATCTTCAGGCGCTCAATCTGACGATCGATGATTGGGGCGGGCCGAATTTTGAGAATTGCTCCGAGAATTTGCTTTACACGCGCCCCGACGCGATCGAGAAAGTGCATACGGATTTTCTGGATGTCGGCTGCGACGTGATCGAGACCAACAGCTTCGGCGGCAGCGAGGTCGTGCTCGTCGAGTTCGGCATCGCGGAGAAGACTTACGATGTAAATCTCAAGGCCGCCGAGCTCGCGAAGAGGATCGCGAACGATTATTCGACGGCGGACAAGCCGCGATTTGTCGCCGGGTCGATCGGCCCGGGCACAAAGCTTCCGACGCTCGGGCATATAACTTACCGCGATCTGAAAGACGCCTATCGCGAACAGGTGCGGGGGCTGTTCGACGGAGGCAGCGATCTGTTTGTCGTCGAGACCTGTCAGGACCTGCTCCAGACGAAAGCCGCGCTGGCGGCAATATTCGAGTTTTTTGAAAAGCAGAAAGTGCGGATCCCGGTCATCGCGCAGGTCACGATCGAAACGTTCGGGACAATGCTGAATGGTACCGAGATCGGGGCGGCGTTGACCGCGCTGGAGCCTTTCCCGATCGACGTTATCGGCATGAACTGCGGGACTGGTCCGAAGCAGATGGCCGACAGCTTTCGTTATCTTTGCGAGAATTCGCCGCTGCCCGTTTCCGTTTTGCCAAATGCGGGTCTTCCCGAGGTCAAAGACGGAAAACAGCACTACGACGAAACGCCCGAGAGTTTCGCTTCGCAGGTCGAGCACTTCGCAAAAGATTTCGGCGCGAACATCGTCGGCGGCTGCTGCGGGACGTCGCCCGAGCATTTGAAGCTCGTCATCGAGCGAGTTAGCCGGCTTTCACCGAGACAGCGTGATGCGAAGCTTATCCCGTCGGCGTCCTCGATCTATTTCCAACAGCCTTACACTCAGGATGCGTCCTTCCTGATCGTGGGGGAACGCGTGAACGCGTCCGGCTCGAAGAAGATGCGCGATCTACTCGATGCGGAAGATTGGGACGGGCTTGTAAATCTCGCAAAGTCGCAGGAGAAGGAGGGGGCGCACATCCTCGACGTAAACGTCGACTTTGTGGGCCGCGACGGGGTCGCCGACATGCACGAGCTTATTTCTAAGCTCGTGACCAGCGTCAAGATCCCGATCATGCTGGACTCGACCGAGTGGGAGAAAATGGAGGCCGGGCTTGAGCACGCGGGCGGCAAATGCATTCTCAATTCGACAAATTACGAGGACGGCGAAGAGCGGTTTCTGAAAGTGCTCTCGCTCGCTAAAGAGTACGGGGCTGCCGTCGTCATCGGTCTCATCGACGAGGCCGGAATGGCGCGCGCGAAGGACGATAAGATACGCATCGCCAAGCGAGCTTTCGAGCAAGTTACGGCGTTCGGAATTCCGGCTCACGATATTTTCTTCGACCCGCTTGCTCTGCCGATCTCGACCGGTATCGAAGAGGACCGGAAGAACGCTGAAGAAACGATAACCGCTATTCGCGAAATCCGGGCCGAAATGCCGGAGGCCAATGTCATACTTGGCGTCTCGAATATTTCATTTGGTCTGAACCCCGCGGCACGTGTGGTTCTGAACTCGGTCTTCCTGCACGACTGCGTGGAAGCCGGAATGAATTCCGCGATCGTCAACGCATCGAAGATCCTGCCGCTGATCCGTTTCAACGAGCACGAGATCGACACCGCCCGCGACCTCATCTACGATCGGCGAAAGTTCGGGGGCGATGTTTGCACATATGATCCGCTGACCGAATTCACGACTCTGTTCCAGGGAAAAACGGCGCAGTCCATCAAACAGGACATTACACACCTGCCGGTCGAGGAGCGCCTCAAGCACCACATCATCGACGGTGAAAAGATCGGTCTCGAAGATTCGTTGAAGGACGCTCTTCGGACTTATCCTCCGCTCGAGATCATCAACAACATCCTTCTTGACGGAATGAAAACCGTCGGCGATCTTTTCGGCAGCGGACAGATGCAGCTCCCGTTCGTCCTTCAGTCCGCGGAAGCGATGAAGGCCGCGGTCAAATTTCTGGAGCCGTTCATGGAGAAGGTGGAAGGCTCGAACAAAGGGGTGCTGGTACTCGCAACGGTGAAGGGCGACGTGCACGACATCGGAAAAAATCTGGTCGACATAATCCTCACCAACAACGGCTATAAGGTCGTCAATCTGGGCATCAAGCAGCCGATCGACGACATCCTTCGCTCTTGGGAAGAAACGAAAGCCGACGCGATCGGGATGAGCGGCCTCCTCGTAAAATCTACGCTCATCATGCGTGACAACCTTGAGCTCATGAACGATCGAGGCATAAACGTCCCGGTCATCCTCGGCGGAGCGGCATTGAATCGACGGTACGTCGACGCCGATCTTATTCCGCTCTACGGGGGAAAACTTTTCTACGCGCGGGATGCGTTCGACGGGCTGCACGCGATGGACGAGGTGACAAGTGGATCTGTCGAGCCGGTCGAGTCTGCAGAGTCGAAGGCAAGGTCTGCAGCAGCCGGAAACGGAAATCCGAAATCCGAAATCCCCGGTCCGCAGTCGGACGAGGACCTTGTAGGCGAGGACGCGAAGCTCGGCGCGATTGCCGCTCGGGTCTCATCTCGATCTTCGGGCGACACGACGCACACGACACCCTCGCATGTTTCACGGGACGTAGAAATTCCGGCTGCTCCGTTTTATGGTTCGAAGGTTGTTGAGATCACGGACCTAAACAAAGTATTTGGATTTATCAATGAGACCGCGCTTTTCAAAGGGCAGTGGCAGTACAAGCAAGGGAAAAAGTCGGCCGAAGAATATCAGAAAATCCTTAACGAGACCGTCTACCCGAAATTCGCCGAGATAAAGGCGCAGTCCATCCGTGAAAAGCTGCTGGAAGCAAAATTGGTTTATGGATATTTTCCATGTCAGTCGAGTGGGAACGATCTGATCATTTACCAGGACGACACGCGGACGGAGAGAACGCGCTTCACGTTTCCGCGTCAGCCCGTGGAGCAGCGAGGCGGGAAGAATTTTTGTCTTGCGGATTATTTTGCGTCGGTCGATTCCGGGAGAACCGACGTCGTCGCCTTCCAGCTCGTCACGATGGGCCGAAAGGCGAGTGAGCATTCGGCGAAGCTATTCAAATCGGACAACTACACCGATTATCTATTGTTCCACGGCCTGTCGGTTGAATCGGCAGAGGCACTCGCGGAGCTTTGGCATAAACGGATTCGCGAAGAGCTCGGGATTTCAGGCGGCGATTCGCCGGACCTCGCGAAACTTTTTCACCAGGGTTACCAGGGATCGCGGTTTAGCTTTGGGTATCCGGCATGTCCGAACCTGGAAGATCAAACAAAGCTTTTCGAATTGCTCCAGCCCGAACGGATCGCCGTGGAACTGACCGAAGAATTTCAGCTGGATCCCGAACAGTCTACTTCGGCGGTGATCGTCCATCACCCGGATGCGAAATACTTCAACATCGAATAGACGCATAGGAGGTCGTCCTTCAATCAACTGCCGCCTCTATAAGTCAGAGGCTGACCCTGCGACCACACCGTCCTGACCCCTGAAGCGACCGCCTGTCGGGACAATGTCGTGAACCAAAGAAAAGAGGCCGTCTCATTCGAGGCGGCCTCTTTTTCCTAAAGGTTCGATCCAATTAAGGAATGAACACGCTCTCCGCGGGAATGTCGGTCGGCAAGCCAAACTGCTGGATCAGGGTTCCCGCGGTTGTCCGGTCGATAAACCAATTCGCGCTCGACGGTCGGAAGACCGCGTTGTCGAATCGTCCGTCGCCGTCGTAATCTCCGGGGACCGGAATGTCGCCGGTTGTTCCGAAGGGAACCGCGTAGAACGAAAGGTCCTCGCTTCGCATTACGAACCAAGTACCGTTCGACGGTCGCCAGAACGCGACGTCCGTCTTATTGTCCGCGGTGTAACGTCCCTGGACCGGGCGATCGGTCGCGGCCCCGAACTGGAACGCGTTGACTGCGCCGTTGGTGCTGCGGCGGATCCACCATTCCGCACCCGTCGCGGCCGGTCGGAATATCGCGATGTCGGCCTTAGCGTCGCCATCGTAATCGCCTACGACCGGCTTGTCACCTGCTGAGCCAAAACCAACGATGTCCGCGCCGCCGGTCGACTTCTGGATGAACCAGGTATTGTTCGACGGCCGGAAGACGGCGAGATCGGCTTTGTTATCGCCATCAAAATCGCTCGGCACCGGTACGTCGTTGGCGATGCCGAACGGGACCGCATAGTACGAAAAATTCTCCGATCTCAGCACGAACCATTCGCCCGTCGAAGGACGGAAGAACGCGACGTCGGTCTTGCCGTCTCCGGTGTAGTCCGCCGGGACGGCTTTGTCCGTACCCGATCCGAACTGCACCGCGGGAACCTGCGCGTCCGAGCTTCGCTGCCACCACCACGACCCGTTCGAACCTCGGAAAACCGCAAGGTCGGTTTTGTTGTCGCCGTCAAAGTCGATCGGCGCGCGAACCGTTGCGACGCCGGTCGCCACGGTGAAATTCGCGTCCGAAATATCGAAGAAAATGTTACCGACAGCTTCGATCTTGATACGTCCCGCCGTTGTTGGGGAGTTCGGAACCGTGATCGATTCGGTTCCGTCGTTGGCGGTGGAAGCGAGGACGACGGTCGGGAACGTTTGTCCACCGTCGGATGAGAACAAGATTCGTACATTCGCCGCGCTCACGGGAGCGGCGTTAGAATTGGCCACGTTCCAGGTCACGGTCTGAGTTGAATTTCCCGCCCAGCTAACGTTGGTGTTCGGTGCCGTGATCGCGAACGGCCCGCTCGCCGCATCGACGACGACCGTAGCGGTTGCGGTATTGATACCCCCGCCGTTCGCACGGTTGTCGCGAGCGATCACCTGGAAGTTCATGGTCCGAGCCATCGCGGGCAGGAGCTCACCTGTCAGGAAGCCGGATGTTGTCGACGGCGGAACATTCGCACTGTTTAGAATATGCTCGACGGCAGGGAAAGTTCTGCTCGGGTTCGTACTCGAGTTGAACGGGCGGAATATCGGCCGAGCGGTACCGTCGGAATCCGTATTCGGGACGGCATTCGACGATGTTCCTAAATCGTATTCTTGCCAATCGTAAGTGAGTATGTCGCCGGGGTTGATGTCCGAGCCGGACGCTGTCAGCATGAACGGAGTCTGCTTGGGAATATTGAAGGAAGGCCCGCCAACGACCGAGACCGTAGGCGGAGTGTTCAGCGTTGGCGTCGACACAGCGCAAGTATTTCCGGTTCCACTCTGACTGTACGAGACGATCGCCTCGAGACTCTTAACATGAAAGGTATCGATACTGTGAGGTGCGAGATCCTGCGCCCCGCAGATTCCCGCATACGCCATGATCGTGATACCGCTACCCGGTTCGTAAGCACTGTTCGTGCTCCGGTTTCCCCCACAATTGACAGACGTACTATTGAAGGTATGTTGGGCGCCCCACTGGTGACCCATCTCGTGAGCGACGTAATCGATAGCGAAGTCGTCGCCGACAGGGTTCGAGAGACCGGTAACGCCGCGGGCCTTATTCCCACCGCACGGACCGTTCAAGACCGCCACGCCGCCGCCGCCGGTACTAAAGACGTGGCCGATATCATAGTTTCCGGTCCCGATAATCGTATCGATATTCGTCTGATTCTGGCCCAGCATCGTGTTGCCGTTCGAATTCGTGTACGGATCATTCGCGGAAGTACAAGCTACGCCCGCACAGGTCATGTTGTCACCGGCGTAAGTGATCAAATTGTTGTTCGCGACTATCACCATCCGAATCGCGAGGTCACGTTCGTACACCCCGTTGACGCGGTTCATGATGAGCACCTCGGCAGCAAGAGCTCCCGCGACCGTGTTCGCCCCGACCGCCGTCGTGTATTCATTAGACGCGGCAAGCGCGAGCCGGTAAGTTCGAAGCGTTGCACCCGAGCTGACGTCCGGGGACGCCGCGTCGGGAATCAGCTCTCTACTGTCGCCACTGCCCGGAGTGAGCAGCCGGCGAATCGCTTCTTCATCATCGAAATCACATGAAAATCTGTTCCGCTTGGGCGCGTCGCGTTTAAAGTAGGTTAGATAATTTTCCGTGTCGCCTTCGGCGTACGGGTTCAGCATCACCGTACCGGACGTCGACAAGACCATTGCGTGAAAGCCTGAAGGTAAAAAATCGAGTCGAACGGTTGCGGTAGGATCATCGATGCCGCGACCGTTATACGTGCGGCCGAGCTCGGGGTACTTCGCAAGGAGGCCCGGCTCGACAATCAACGAATGCTCGATACGAAACCGGCCAAAGGTGCCATCCGGCATCGGCAACGCGAGCACCGTCTGTTCCAGCCGGCTCTGGTGCGAGAATTCCTCCGGGGCGTCGTTGAGGATAGACGATAGTGCGGATTTGCTGAGCGCATACGTTTTGTAAGCGGACGGAGTTACCGTTCTTTCGAGAGAACGTTCGGCCAGTCGATTCTCGTCAACTGCGGTCCATACGCGGTCCGGGCTCGTCTGGGCACCCGCGAGTGCTTGGAAACTTATAAGGAAAAGCAAAACCGCGAAGAGGCGGCCGAAGGTCTTACTCATGGAAAATCACTCCTACTTTGATTGAGTCTAAAACAAGCAGTCACACCGGGGAGGCAGGACGGCGAACGGGACGTTGATCTACTGAAAATAGCGAATGAACCCTTTGATTGTTAACGGAATGTAGGAGGTATGATATCTCAATCGGACGCGCTGTGTCTAGATTTTTTCCGAGCCGGTCGAGATCGGGGGCCGCACCGAGCGACGCGGCGTTGGACGCTCGCGCCCGCGCTGGGGTTGGCTAAACAAATTACGGCGAGCGGTTTTGATCCGCTCGCCGTAGTTTGTCATCGGCGTAGAAGTAGAGGTCAAGGAACGTATTTGGACGCGATCGGGACATCGGAGGCAAGTCCGAAAGGTTGGATCAAGATCCCAGCCGTCGACCGGCTAACGTACCAGATCCCGTTTCGATACACTGCGAGATCATCCGATCCGTCTCCGTCGTAATCGCCGGGAACCGGGACGTCGGTCGCGATACCGAAGGCGGCTATCAACGTCCCTCCCGAGCTTTTCAAGACGTACCAGGTTCCGTTGCTCGGCCGGTATACGGCGATGTCGTCCTTGCTGTCGCCATCATAGTCGGCGGGCACCAGACGATCTCCAAGAGCTCCAAACGGGACCGCGTCGAAGTTCGTGCCGGGCGCCCCGGTCGGCTTCGCAATGTACCAAGTGTTGTTCGAAGAACGGAAAACAGCTATCTGCGCCTTGCCGTCCGCATTGGTATCCATGGTCATCGGCACGTCGCCCGCCACTCCGAAGACGTCCGCCGTAAATCCGCCGGCGCTTTTCAACGCGTACCAGGTATTCGTTGATGCGCGATAAACGGCCGGATCGGTTTTACCGTCGCCGTCGTAATCCGCAGGCACGGCGACGTCACCGGTCGTCCCCCACGATAGGCCTGTAACCGTAAAACCGTTGCTGTTCAGAATGTAGAAGTCGGACTGAGCCGGGTCCGCACTCGGACGGAAGATCGCCGTGTCGGCCTTCCCGTCGTTGTCGTAGTCGCCAGGAATCAGATTGTCCGTCGAAGCTCCCCAGTGAAGGGCCACGAATCCCGCCGTCGAACGGTTGAGGTACCAATTGCCTTCCGAGGGGCGGAACACGGAAAGATCGGTCTTACCATCGCCGTCGAAGTCCGCACGCGATCGCGCCGGGGGAGCTAACCCTGTGACAGTAAAATTGGCGTCCGAGATGTCGAAGAAAATATTTCCGAGTGCTTCGATCTTTATGCGCCCCTGCGTCGTCGCTCCTTCGGGAATGGTCACGGTCTCAGATCCATCGTTCGCGGTATTTGCCGACAGTACGGTCGGAAATGTCGTCCCTCCGTCGGAGGAATAAGAAATCTTCACGCTCGACACGCTGACGGGGGCCGCTGTTGTATTTGCGACATCCCAGGTGACGCTCTGGGACGAACCGCCGGGATAACTTACGCCGGTGTTGGGCGAAGTAACCTTGAACGGTCCCGAGGAACTAGTCACGGTCACGGTCGTATCCGTAAACTGTGTTTGACCCGTCGTGGAACCCGCGATGTAAGGGTGGTTGTCCCGCACCGTCAGCCTGAAGTTCAGCGTTCGTGCGACCGAACTCAAGGCTTCTATATTTGCTACCGAGTCGCCGCCCGGCAGACGCGGCGTCACGAACAAACCCGAAAGGATGGTCGACATTCTCGGAAACGTCCTTGTCGGTGAGCTGGTCGCCGGAAATGATAGCCAGTTCGGGCCGGTCAGTTTGCCGGGGGAGGCCACACTGTTACCTCCGGACGTGGTTGCATTGTCGTTTTGCTCCCACTGGTAAGTGATGGCATCGTCGTCGGGATCCGTCGCGGAACCGGTGAGCGAGAACGGCGTCGAGATCGGAATCGTAACGTTGCTCACCGCCGCAACTACCGGCGGATGGTTCGCGGTCATCGTGGTCGTGACCGGGCACGTTTTGTTCGCAAGATTGGTTTGGATCTGCTGGATGTTGGTCGCGTGGAATGTGTCGATCGAGTGCGGCGCAACGTCGAAACCCGTAATTCCGGCATATCCCATGATCGTGATCCCGGAACCGACTTCTTTATTATTCCCGCTGCTTTCAAGTGTGTGAGAGAAAGAATGATTCGCGCCTAACTGGTGCCCCATCTCATGCACGACATAGTCGATGTCGAAATTGTCGCCCATCGGGATAGAGTCGGCCGGCGAGGTGATGCCTTTTCCTTTCGATCCGTCTACGCAGACGCAGCCTATGCATCCGGCGTTTCCGCCGCCGCCTGAGGCGCCGAACATGTGGCCGATATCGTAATTGGCCTCGCCGATGTTGGCCGTCAGAGTGGTCTGCAACTGCGAGTTCCAACTTCCGAGAGATGTGTACGGGTCCGTCGCCGGGTCGTAATAGATTACGGAGGTCGTGCTTGCGATAAGGTTGAAGTGGATAGCCAGGTCTTTTTCGTTTACGCCGTTGACGCGCGTCATAGTCGCGTTAAAAGCAGCCAGTACCAGATCAACCTGGGAGGCACTGGTTGCCCCGAAGAAGTTCGCGTATTCGCCGTTGCAAGACTGAGCGAGTCGGACAGTTCTTACCTGGCCGGTATTGCTATCGGGACGGCTCGCATAGGGAGCTTTCGACTCGGTGTTGGAGAACAAGCTTGTACTGTCGGTCGTGCATTCCCACGGCGAAGTTCCGCTCCGCCTCGGCCTCCGGAATACGGCGTAGGTGTTGCGATCCTGAGAATATGACTCGATGAATTCGTTCTCCGCGTCGGTTCTGAAGACAATCGTTTGGATGCCCTGCGGTGAAATGCTCAGCTTTACGGTTGCGTATCTGTCCGAGATTCCGCGACCGGAAAACGCCCTGATCTGCGGGAACTGGGCTTGCAGGTCCGGTTCGAAATTCGACGCCTCAAACAACTCAAAATACTCCAGAGCTCCGTCCGCGTTAGGCAGTGTGATGACCGCCGAGGCCCTCCCCGCGTTGTCGACAATAGAAAAGAGCTGCTGGCGCAGAGGTTCAATATCGAGGTCGAATAATTTGAAATCTTTCGGAAAAGACTGTCTCGAGACCGACCGGGCTGCCGTTATTTCCGCCGGGTTTTCGTCATTCGGTGTCCAGATTTTTTGCTGAGCTTGGGCCGTGAGTGAGGAAAGAACGAACAGTGTGACAAGCCATAAAGCTGTACAGTTCCGCTTTGCGTACATAAACAAGATACTCCTTGGGGTCGTCTGATTTTCCGATGTCTTTCCGGAACGCCTGTTGCGGGGAACGACGAAGGACTGGGAAAGTCAAAGTTGAAGTGAAAGAAATTGTCTGAGATTTATCTGAGATATATTATAGAAACATTAGGGAGGTGTCTATCTTTTTTGCACGCGCCGATTGTTTGTTTCCAACCCGCGACCGTTAAACTAGTCCTTCGCCTATGTCGACCGATCTCACTACCCCGGAATCATCAGCTCAAATATCCGGGATCCCGACGGAGATTCTTCCAGCCAAGTCGGAGCTTGACGTTCTAAGTGGTATAGAAAGATTCGGGTTTCGACTGACGCACCTGATGAACCGAGGCGCGTGGAAGAACTTTTGGACTTTTTGCCAGCGCCATATCGGATCTCTCTGGATCTTCATCGCGACCTACAATTTGATGAACGTCTTCGGTATCGACAATATCGAAGCCACCGATCCTGATCGCCCGGTCCTTCTCGTCGCGAACCATCGGTCGTTTTTCGACATGTACACCATCTCCAGTGTGCTGTTCCGGCGCACAAAGCGGCCCATCAAACTCTATTTTCCGGTGCGTGCGAAATTCTTCTACGACAACCCGCTCGGGTGGTTCGTGAACCTCGTGATGGGATGGTGGGCGATGTATCCGCCATTCTTCCGCGAGCAGAAAGAGGCGAAAAAGCGCGCCTTCGACAAGTTCTCTGTCCGCGAATTGATCCGCATCTGCTCCGCCGGCCGCGGCCACGTGATCGGCTTTCACCCTGAAGGAAAGCGGAACCTGAGCGACGATCCTTATTCATTTTTGCCGGCTCAGCCGGGCATCGGGAAGGTGATTTTTGAAGCGAGACCCCAGGTCATCCCCGTGTTTGTTACCGGACTGATAAATGACTTGCCCCGGCAGATACTCGGTAATTGGACGGGCGGTGAGAAGGTTCGAATTTGGTTTGGCGAGCAAATTGATCTGTCCGAATTCTATGAAAAGCGCGACTCGATCCGTACGCATAAGGAGATCGGGGATTTCTTGATGGAGAAGATAGAACTTCTAGGACAGCGGGACAAAGTATGGACTGGACAAGGGGAAGGGAATGAACGACACAGCAGCAAAGATGACTGAAATCGCGGTACCGAATCTGCAAATGTCGAACAAGCGTCGCTGGGCCGTGACCGCGGGCGTGATGACGGGAATGTTTATCGCGGCCCTGGAGGCGACGGTCGTCGGCACGGCAATGCCCACCGTGATCGCGTCGCTCGGCGGCCTCAATCATTACAGTTGGGTCTTTTCCGCGTATCTCGTCACATCGACCGTCACCGTCCCGGTGTGGGGCAAACTCTCCGATCTTTACGGCCGGCGCCTCCTCTACCAGATCGGGATCGGGATCTTTCTACTTGGCACCCTGCTGTCCGGCTTCTCTGCGACGATGACGCAGCTCATTATCTTTCGCGCGATCCAGGGACTGGGGGCCGGAGCTTTAGTACCGCTCGGGATGACGATAATCGGCGACACGTTCACGCTCGAGGAGCGCGCGAAAATGCAGGCCTACTTCAGCGGGGTGTGGGGGCTTTCGAGCGTCGTCGGCCCGATCGTCGGCGGTTTCATTACGGATCAAATATCCTGGCGCTGGGTTTTCTTTATCAACTTGCCGATCGGGGTCGTGGCAGCCTTGATCATCGGATTTGCGCTGCGTGAGCCGAAGCAGCATAGCCGGCCGACGATCGATTATGCCGGGGCCGTGCTCCTGATGACCGCGATCAGCCTGCTCATGCTCGCCATGGTCGAGGGCGGATCGGGCGGGCTTATCAATTCTCAGAACCTGCTGATCTTCGCGGCGTCTGCGGCCTTGCTTATAATCTTTGTTTTCGTGGAGAAGCGTGCCGCGGATCCGATCATTCCATTCGACCTCTTCAGAAATAAAACGATCGCGATCGCGATCCCCGCCGGTTTTCTCGGCGGCGTTGCGATGTTCGGGGCGATCTCGTTCATCCCTCTTTTCGCGCAGGCCTCTCTGGGGTTTTCCGCGACCGCCGCCGGCTCGCTGCTGACGCCACTTATGCTGTCGTGGGTTTCGATGTCGATCATCGGCGGGCGGCTGATGTTGAAGATCGGCTACCGGGTCATCACGATCATCGGTTATGCGGCACTTACGCTTGGCTTTGTCCTCCTCGCGCTGTTCGGCCGCGAAACGAATCAGGTCTGGCTGTACTTGGATCTCGTCATCATCGGCATCGGCCTTGGACTTTCCATGCTCACGCTGCTCATCGCCGTCCAGCAGGCGGTCGAGAGAAGCAAGCTCGGTGTCGCAACTTCGTTGAATCAATTCTCGCGGTCGATCGGCGGTGCGATCGGCGTCGCGGTGATGGGTGCGATCCTGACGGCGACGCTCGCGTCAGAATTGAATAAGGCCGCCGCGACCGGCGGGGCGCTGACGCCCGCGCAAGCGCAGGAATTCGCCTCCAACCCGAACGCGTTGATCGAGCCGACCGCAAAATCCGCGATCTCGCCTGAGACCCTCGGCGTGCTTCAGTCGTCGCTCGCCCGCGCTATCCACCCGGTTTTCTGGTCGGGCGCCATTATGGCCGGACTCGGTTTACTTGTCGTGTTGTTCCTGCCGAAAGAGAAAAAGAAGGAAGAAGATGAAATGCCCGTGGACGGCGAGCGTTTGATAATGGCCGAACAGACCAACATAAACGCCCGGAACCAGCCCGACGTTCACAGAACCTATTCGTAGCTCAGAGCGTCGACCGCATCGAGCCGTGCCGCACGCAGCGCCGGGTAGAGCCCGCCGACCGCGCCGCCGATCAGGCCGACGATCAGGGTAAGCAACATCACCCAGAAGCTCATCTCGACTTCGAGCGTGGTGATTCGCGTCAGGGCAAACCGAACCAAATAGGTCAGCAGTATTCCGGTCGTAATTCCGAGAAGGCTTATCAGCAAGGCTTCCTGCGTGATCGTCCACCCGATGGCCGCGTTGCTCATGCCGAGCGATTTCATGATGCCGATCTGCCGCGTGCGTTCGGTGACCGTCGTGTACATCGTCAGCAGAATAACCAGAGCGCTTATGACCGCCGCGACACCGATGAAGACATTCAGGAAAACGTTTAGGGCGGGGAAGCCGGCCATGTAGAGCTCCTCGAGATCGCGGGTGCGGATCATTTGATATTCCGGAAACCTCGAGCTCAAATTTTGCCCAACTTGATCGACCGTGTAGCCCGGCTTGATCGACACGAGAACCGAGGAGGCCTTGCCTTCGCTTCCGAGCTGGGCCTGCATGACGTCCAGCGGGATCTTCAAACGTGCGCCGCCCGCGGGTTCGTACGTCCCGACGACGGTGAACGGGCGGTCGTAAAGCGAGATCGTGTTACCGAGTTTGAGCTTCCTTTGCTTCTGCCAGGCTGTATCGATGATGGTTTCATCCGCGCCAACGTTAAAGGCGCGACCTTCAACAAGGCGAAGTCCGGATATCGCCGCGTAGTCGTCGAAGACCACTCCGTCGACTAACCGTTTACCCGAGTTGTTGTCCGTCGCGTCGACCGAATTCTGTCCGATCGCGATCGCCGATCGAACGCCGTCGACGCCCAATACGTCGTTCGCAAGAGTGACCGGCAGCCGGAAAGATTCCGAGCCACTCATCCCGATCGATCCCGAAGCTCGCATAAATATCTCGGCGCCGACATTTGCTTCGCGGGTCGCCTGCTCCCGGATCGTCCCGTTCGACAGCCCGACCGTGAACACGATAAGCAGCACCCCGACCGCGATACCGAGAATGCTGACAACCGTCCGCGCCGGCCGGTGAAGCATGTTTGAGAAGACTAAGCTGTCCATGAATAGTTGTCGGTTGTCAGTTGTCGGTCTTCAGTAGTCGGTTGTCAGTTGTCAGTTGTCAGTTGTCAGTTGTCAGTTGTCAGTAGCTGGTCATTGGTCATTGGTCGTTGGTCATTGCCGGTCCCACTCTATGGTTCTTACTCAGGACTGACAACCGACAACCGATTACTGACTACCGACAACCGACAACTGTCTACTGACTACTCGTATTCGTATTCGTCGCCGCCAACTGGTTTTGCTGCGACGCTTCCTGCTGTAAATCTTCGGGGGATTTCCATCCCGCCTTTTTTAAAAGTTCGATGGCAAAACGGACCGGCACCGCCATATTCGCCGCCGTGTTCTCCGTGAAGACGCCAAAGTTCACGCCAATCACTTTCCCGCTCTGGCCGAACAGCGGCGCACCCGAACCGCCTTCCGCCGTCTTCGCGTCGTGGACGATCCTGCGCGCGTCGAGGTCGGTGATCGCGCCCTGCGTGGTCAACGGTACGATCTTGCGCGATTGGGCAAGAAAGTTGATCAAATTCTGTCTCGAGTTCCCGAAGCGTTGATTGATCGACTTTGCCTCGTCGTCATCGACCATCGCCAGCAGTCGATCCGGTCCGCTCGGATAGCCCATCGTGACCACCGTCTTTCCGATCGTCGAAGCTTCGGAATCGGTCTCGAGCGGCAGCGACGGAACGTCAGCCGGCATTTGAGAGGTATCGATCGTTGCCACTGCGACATCTTCGCGCCCGCCGAGCTCGCGGAGCCTAAGCGGGAAAGGCTGTGGGTAATTCGGAAAGTAGATCACGAGGCGCTTTATCCGTGCCCGTCCGTTGGAGTCGCGGATCATCTGCTTTACGAGATCGTCCTCGGTCCATGGCTGGAGCACGTGCTTATTCGTGACGATGTACCCGCCGCCGGCATGAAAACCAGTTCCGATAAAATCGTATTCGACGGGACTACCATTGCCCTCGGTTGTCAGGCCCTGTTGAGCGGCGGGCGCGTTTTGCGGGCCCGATTCCTCAGTCGCCGCCGGCTCGTAGGGATTAGGGCGGAGCGATTGCGGATCAGGATAACGAAGCACTCGTCCGCTCGTGCGATCCACGAGGTCGTACACGCCGACGATCAGGCACACCCCGCTGCCGTAATCGACTCGAAGATTTTGCGCCAGCGAAACGGTTTTGATGATGTCCGAGTTCACCTTTTCAAGATCGCCGAGCTGATTGTTGGTGACGCCGAGCTGCTCCTCGAGCTTTTGAATAATGTTGCTTTGTCGTTGCGCCTGCTCGCGGTTCTCGCGGAGCTCCCGGCTCACGGCCCAACCCAGATACAAAACTCCGGTGATGAACCCGACCGCAAGAACGAAAATTATAGCCTTCGTCGTCCAGCTGACCTCGCGCATCAGCTCTCGCGAAAATTCTCGGAGGAACGCTTTCGCGTCATCGCGCTTTGGCGAGGTCGCCGCGTCCAGCGCCGCAGACTCGATAAACTGCGCAACGTGGGGCAACTCGCGGTTCGTACGGATAAGGGAAGGCTTTTGCGAAGGAGCAAAAAATGAGAAAGAGATCTCGGTGTCTTCGATCCCGATCACGTCCCCATCGGTTATCGCAACATACCGCCGGATCGGCTCACCGTTGAGCGTCAGCTTCAGCTCCGGAGCAGATCTTATGAGGCGGAAAACGCCCTCGGTGTCTTCGAGATCGATCCAGATCCCCGAAATCGAAAGCGCGTCGGTCTGGATCTGAAGATCGCACGTCTCGTCCGAGCCGATCGTCAGGCGCTCCTGCGAAAAGACCTCGGTCGACTTCTCCGACCCAACCTCGATGTGAACGATGATTCCAGCCATTCAGGCGCTTCGACTGTGAGAATCGAAGTGAGATTCTACCACAGGCAACGGGTTGTTCGATGCGACTCACCAGACATTCGTGGCAAAATAAAGATTGGCGCC
>DATLCA010000483.1:0-14043 GCA_035526605.1 Pyrinomonadaceae bacterium
TCCAAAATGTTGACGGGCTTCTGAAGCCCGGGCAGTTCGCCACAGTACGCATCACTCAGTCAAAGCCGGAGCCCGCAGTCATGGTTCCTGTGAAAGCGGTGAGAACGATCGGCGATTCGAATTCGGTCTTCGTGGTGAAGGACGGAATCGCCCGTGAGCAGTTCGTCCAGCTCGGGTTGCTGGAGAACGACATGATCCAGATCAAATCCGGCGTGGTCGAAGGCGACCCGGTCGTCGTCAGTGATCTAAACCAGCTTACGGACGGAGCTTTTGTCAGGCAGTAGGAATTTGTCGTTCATCATTGGTCCGGTCCTTAGTCCTCCGCCTTTTGCTCCCGAGGAATTTACCGAGTCGGACACGCGAATGCCAAAGGACTAAGGACTAAAGACTAAGGACTAAAGACCAAGGACCAATAAGAAGTTATGCAGTGGCTAGCAGAAATTTGTGTAAAGCGTCCGGTGTTCGCGACGATGTTGGTGCTATCACTCGTCGTGGTCGGACTTTTCTCCTTCCTCTCGTTGGGTGTCGATCTTTTTCCGAAGATCGATTTCCCGACTGTGACGATTACGGTCCTCAATCCGGGCGCTTCGCCGGAAGAGATCGAGACGGAGATCACGGACAAGGTTGAAGAGGCCGTCAACACGATCAGCGGTATCGATGAGCTCCGTTCGACTTCGGTCGAAGGCATCTCGCAAGTCTTCGTGGCGTTCGTGCTGGAGAAGGATGTAAACGTCGCGGCCCAGGAAGTCGAGAACAGGGTTCAGACGGTTATTCCGAATTTGCCGGACACTGCCGAACAGCCGACGGTCCAGAAGCTCGACAGCGATGCGGCCCCCGTGCTGCGCGTCGTTGTGTCGGCACCAACTTCACTCCGCGAAGTCACGGAAGTCGCCAAGAACAAGATCAAAGAAAGGATCGAGTCCGTCAACGGTGTCGGACAGGTATCGATAATTGGTGGTCAGGATCGACAGATAAATGTCTGGGTCGACCCGGACAAAATGCGAGCCTACAACGTCACCGCCGCCGACGTTTCGAACGCGCTCAAGATCCAAAACGTCGAGTTTCCGAGCGGGCGGCTTGATGAAGGACAGAAGGAGACCAGTGTCCGCACAGTCGGAAAAATAAAGAAGCCTGCGGAATTCGACGACGTCGTCGTCGCGACGCGCGGCACTTATCAGGTCAAGGTCAAAGACATCGGCCACACGGAAGACGGCGCCCAGGAAGTTCGATCGGAAGCGCGGCTAAATGGTAAGCCGGCAGTGACGCTCGTCGTCGCTAAGCAGTCCGGGCAAAACACGGTCGCCGTCGCGCATGAGATCAAAGAGCGCCTCAAAGAAATTGCCGGGGACAAGGAAAAGAATATCGCGGGCACGCTGCCCCCAGGATTCGATGTTCGAATTATCGGCGACAACTCGATATTCATCGAGAACTCGCTGCACTCGATCGAGGAGCACTTGATAGTCGGTTCGATTCTCGCGTCGATCGTCGTTTTCCTTTTCCTTTGGAACTTCCGTTCGACGTTCATCGCCGCGATCGCGATCCCGACATCAATCGTTTCGACGTTCGCGCTCATGTACGCGATGGGGTACACGCTGAACTCGATCACGATGTTGTCCCTTACCTTGATGGTGGGTATCGTCATCGACGACGCGATCGTGGTGCTCGAAAATATTTACCGCTTTATCGAAGAGAAGGGCATGGACCCGTTCCAGGCGGCCATCGAGGGAACCAGGGAGATCGGCCTCGCAGTTATGGCGACGACCCTTTCGCTGATGGCGGTTTTCGTGCCGATCGGTTTCATGCAGGGTATCGTCGGCAAGTTCATGTCGAGCTTCGGCCTGACCGCCGCGTTCGCCGTCGGCGTCTCGCTGCTCGTCTCGTTCACGCTGACGCCGATGCTTGCCGCACGGCTCATCAAGCGTCCGAAATCGAAGTTGGTAGGGGAAGAAGTCCCCAGTCCCGTGTCCCATGTCTCACGAGAGGGTGATGTTCTTCCATTCGAAGAAGACGAAGATACACGTGGGACGAGAGACGTAGGACATAGGACCGAGACCGATTCGAAACACACGAGCTGGTTCCGCCATGTCGATGGCGTGTACACGTGGCTGTTGCGTTTTTCGATGGCCCATCGATGGGTGATCTTGATCCTATGCGCCCTTGTGTTTCTTTCGATCGTCCCGCTGTTCATGTTTGTAGGAAAGAACTTCCTGCCTGTCGATGATCAATCTCAGTTCGAAGTGACGATCCGAGCGAAGGAAGGCTCGAGTATCGGCGCGACCGCGCAGGTGTTCGAGCGAGCTGCATCGGAAATCCGCAAAATGCCCGGCGTCACCGACACCCTCGTCACCGTTGGCGGCGGACAGCAGCAGGTCGTAAACAGTGGATCGATCTACGTCAAGCTGGCACCCGTCGAGGCCCGCGACACTTCGCAGGAAATGCTCATGGCGAAGACGCGCGACCTGCTCGGCGACAAATCAAAATTTCCGGACGAGCTCGGATTGCGAACAAGTGTCCAGATCGTCCAGGCGTTCTCGGGCGGCGGCTTCCGCAACGCGAACGTTCAGTTCCTGATCTCAGGACCTGACCTGAAATTACTCGAACAGTATTCGGCGAAAGTCCTCGAAAAGATGAAGGCGATCCCGGACGCCGTCGATGTCGATACCACATTGATCAGCGGTAAGCCCGAGGTTCGGCTCACGGTCGACCGCGACACGGCTGCCGACCTGGGCGTTCGGGTCGGCGATGTCTCGCAGGCACTGAACACCCTCGTTGCCGGTCAGGAGGCGACGTCGTTCAACGAGGGCACCGAGCAGTACGAGGTCCGCGTCAGGGCGATAAATACGTACCGCACGGACATCGAAGGTTTGAAGCGGATGATCGTTCCGTCGACGAAGATCGGATGGGTCTCGCTGGATAGGCTCGTCAAAGTTTCGAGCGGCACCGGCCCGAGCTCGATCGATCGAACGAACCGGCAGAGGCAGGTGACGCTGCTCGCGAATACGAAGCCCGGCGGTTCCGCGGCGAGCATCACGTCGGCGATCAACAGTTATGTGAAAACTCTCTCGTTGCCGCCCGGGTATAAGACCGGTTATGTCGGGCAGTCGAAGGAAATGGGAAAGGCCGGTTTCTATTTCCTGCTCGCGTTCTCGCTGTCGTTCATTTTTATGTATATCGTCCTGGCGGCGCAGTTCGAATCATTCATCCATCCGGTGACGATCCTGCTTACTCTTCCGCTGTCGATCCCGTTCGGAATTTTGAGTTTGCTGGTCGCCGGGCAGACCGTGAATATTTTCTCAGGCCTCGGTCTGCTTTTGCTTTTCGGCGTCGTGAAGAAGAACGCGATCCTGCAGATCGATCACACGATGAATCTCCGGTCGCAGGGAATGAATCGTTACGACGCGATCATTCAAGCGAATCGCGACCGGCTGCGGCCGATCCTGATGACGACGATCGCGCTTGTGGCCGGCATGCTGCCGCTGGTCTGGTCGTCGGGAGCGGGTTCAGGAACGAACCGTTCGATCGGCGTCCTCGTTGTCGGTGGGCAGAGCTTGTGTTTGCTGCTGACACTGCTCGCGGTCCCGGTTTTCTATTCGCTGTTCGACGACGCGTCGGAGTTCCGCATATTTCAAAAAATCGGACGCGGGTCCGACTGGCTGTTCGGCGGATTGAAACGGAGATTTCAGACGGCGGCGAGTACGTTGTTTGGCAAGTCGTAAAGTTCGGATCGCGTATCGACCAGACGAACCGATCTCGTAGCGGTCAAATGAATTAGAACGGATCGTGTAGTGGCCAAATGCATTAGAACGGATCGCGTAGCGGTCAAATGCATTTAGCCGTGGGCGAAGCCCACGGTTGGGATAAAGAGAATACCGCCGCGTGAGCGGCGGGTGACGAGGGTGGAAATTTCATCCGTCGCTGACGCGGCGGGCGCTGATATGAACGGGACCGTGGGCTAAGGCCCACGGCTAAATTCTTTCGGCCGCGAATGCGGCGAAGAGCTATGACGACTAGTTCGACAAAAACTGACGTGATCATTATCGGTGCCGGGCCGACCGGGCTCGCCCTTGCCTGCCAACTTATCCGTTACGGCATCGACTTCGTGATCATTGACTCGAAAGAAACCACGACCGCGCACTCGAAGGCGATCGGCGTGCAGGCGCGAACCCTTGAGATCTACGAACAAATCGGGCTCGCCGACAAACTTGTCGACATCGGTTGGAAGGCGGAGAAAGCGAGGATGATCGTCGGCGGGCAAGTCCGAGGCGAAGTAGACTTTTCCGACATCGGCAGGGGAATGAGCGCCTATCCGTATGTGCTGATCGTCGAACAGGGCAAACACGAGAACGTTATTTACGAGTTCATAAGATCGAACGGGCGAGATGTTCGCTGGCGGACCGAGCTCCAAAGCTTTTCCCAGGACGCCGAAGGTGTCACCGCCGTCGTCAAAAACGCCACGGGCCAAACCGAAACTGTCGAAGCGAAGTTCCTTATCGGCTGCGACGGGGCAAAAAGCCCGGTGCGCCATGGGCTCGGCCTAAAGTTCGAAGGCAGCACGTTTGAGCGGATGTTCTACGTCGCCGACGTGCAGATCGATTGGCAGTTCGAGAACGACGCGCTGATGGTCTTTCTGATGAAGAATAATCTCCTCGCGTTCTTCCCGATGGTAGGTGATAAACGTTGGCGGATCGTTGGGACGTTTCCGGAGGAATTCGCGAAAGACGAGGGCGATGTTTTGTACGCGGAGATCGAAGAACAGATCAAACGAGACGCCGAGCTCGAGCTCGACATCACCAATGTGAATTGGTTCTCGACGTACAAGGTCCACACGCGCCACGTCAATAAATTTTCTGAAGGGCGGTGCTTTCTCGCCGGAGATGCGGCCCACATTCACACGCCCGCCGGAGCTCAAGGGATGAACACGGGCATTCAGGACGGCTACAACCTCGCTTGGAAACTTGCGATGGTTTTGCGTGGCGCGGATGAGAAAGCGATCCTCGACAGCTACAACGAAGAGCGACTCGAGAACGCGGAAAATCTTTTAAAGACGACCGATCGTTTTTTCAATCTTGTCGCGAGCCCCGAGCCCGTACTGAGCTACCTTCGAACCCACGTGTTTCCGTATATCGCCGGTGCGGCGTTCAGTATGGATGCGGTCAAGAAATTTGTGTTTCCGCGCATCTCGCAGATCGGGATCAATTACCGGCATAGCGTAATGACGGAACACGGCGACGATTATCTCGAGATCAAAGCCGGCGATCGTTTCCCGTATTTCACGCTCGACGGCGCGAGCATTTATGACAGGCTTCGCGAACCGAAGTTTCATTTGCTTTCGTTTTCGGACGGGAGCGACGCGGGGATCGATGCAGGTTTCGGCCACGGATTCGAAGAAATCGCCGACCGTCACGAGATCCCGATTTCCACGCGAATAACTGAGATCTTCGGAACGGACAAGTCCTTCAACGTACTGCTTCGTCCCGACAATTATATTGCGACGATCACGGGTGATGCGTCGCTCGCACCGATAGAGAATTATTTGAAAAGGTGTTTATGAAGAAGGTTTTATTTGCATTCATATTTTTGTTTTTGGTTTCGCTGGCCGCATTCGGCCAGACCGCGACACCTACACCTACGCCCGCGTCAACGCCGATCCCGGCGGCGACGCCCGCCGTAGATGACAAGCAGGAAGTAACTCCCGAGAAACTGCAGGGCGTTCCCGCGATCGCACCGAACTATAGCTCGGAAGATCGAAGCCTGCCCGATCTCGGACGCGTCGGGGTCGACATGACGGACCAGCGATCCCTCACGTTGAACGACGCGATCACGCTCGCACTCGAGAACAACAAGGACATCGAGGTCACGCGGAAGAATGTAAAAATCGCGGAGTATGATCTGCTGGCTGCACGCGGTGTTTACGAGCCCAGGTTCCGCGGACAGACCTACTACGAGCGAGCTACGGTTCCAAACATCAGTTTCTTCACGCCGGACACCGACAAGGTGACCACCAGCTCGTTTGTCGGTAACGCGGGTTTGCAAGCGTACGTCCCGAAATTCGGAACCACCTTAGACGTGGCGGTGAATAACCAGCGCATCGGGACCGACAACCTGGTGTCAATCATCAGCCCGCAGTACAACTCGAGTCTCGTGGCAACGATAACCCAGCCGCTGCTCCGCGGCCGAAGCTTTGATCAAAACCGCCGCGTGATCGAGATCGCGAAGCGAAATCTGTCGCTGACGGATGTGCAGTTTCGCCAGCGTTCGATCGACATAATTGCATCGGTACAGCGCTCTTACTGGGATCTGACCTACTCTCTTCGAAATCTGCAGGTGCAGCGCGACGCGGTGCGAGACGCGAAGGACCAACTGGCGCATAATCGCCGTCTCGTCGAAGAAGGCCAACTCGCCCCGATCGACATCGTCGCAGCCGAAACGCAGGTCGCGAATTTTGAGCAGGCCGTCTACGATGCGCTCAATATCGTGACGCAGTCGGAGAACACGCTGAAGAACCTGATCGCACCCAGCCGGAACGATGCTCTGTGGAGCGAATCCGTCACGCCGGTCGATCCGGTCGACCTCGACGCGCCGTCGACGACACTGCCGGAAGCGCTGAATGCGGCGCTCCTGAATCGCCCCGAGCTCGAAATAAATCAAGCCCAGAAAGACATTAATGCGATCGATCAGCGCTACTTCAAAGAATTAAAAAAACCGCAGGTCGATCTGATAGCGAGTTATACGTCGAGCGGAGTGGGCGGAAGCCTCAACCCCAACTTCACGAACCCGCTATTGCGGCAATGTGTCAACAACTCGACGACACCGGACTGCGTTGCCGCCGCCCAGGCTCAACAAAGGTTGCTACAAAATGTGGGCGGGGCCGCGTCATCGGTCACAGATATTTTCTCGAACAAGTACCCCACATTCAGGGTCGGGGTCCAATTTAATCTGCCTCTGTTCGGTGACAAGACTTCCAAGGCGCAATACGGCCGATCCCTCGTCGAAGGTGAACGCATCGATGTGCAGCGGCAGCAGATCGAGCAGAACATCCAGGTAGATGTTCGAAACGCGCTGCAGACGCTTCGAACCGCGGAGGCACGACTTCGGGCGGCGGCGATATCGCGGGAAAATTCTGCCAGGCAGTACGAATCGGAGCAGAGGAAACTCGACAATGGCCAGTCCGACATTTACCGTGTGCTCGAACGGCAGACCGCGTTGACGGCGGCGCGCAGTGCGGAGCTTCGGTCGCAGACCGAGCTCAATAAAGCGATCTCTGACCTGCAGCGTGCGACGGGAAATTCGTTGAAGGCGAATAATGTCGAGGCACGGCTAAGATAAAGTACGGCGAGCTTTCTAACCGGTCCTGGCGTGTTTCACACGCTTGTTTCTTTGCGGCCCGGAGCTGCACATTCCGCTTTGCTCCGTGTGTAGCTAAAATTATTGCGTCTGCTCCGCAGACTGAAGAATGAAAGCTGTCTACATACGAGAATTCGGCGGGCCCGGGAATCTTGAGATTCGCGAGGTCCCCGATCTTTCGAAGCCATTGGCGTCGGAAGTGCTTATCCGGGTGAAGGCCGCCGGGCTGAATCGTGCGGACCTTCTTCAGCGACGTGGGACCTATCCGCCGCCCGCAGGTTACTCACCGAACATTCCCGGACTGGAGTTCGCGGGCGAAGTTGCCGATATAGGCGAAGACGTTTTCGATTTCAAAAAAGGCGATCGTGTTTTCGGTATTACTGCCGGCGAAGCGCAGGCGGAGTTTTTGAGGATCGATCATCGCTTACTCGCGCGAATTCCCGACAACCTGAATTTCATCGAAGCCGGCGCGGTACCCGAAGCTTTTATCACGGCGCACGACGCGGTGTTTACTCAAGGACGTTTGCAAGGTACGGAGACGCTGCTTGTGCACGCGGCGGGATCGGGCGTCGGTCTCGCCGCGGTTCAATTGGGAAAAGCGAGCGGCCACCGGGTGCTGGGAACATCGAGAACTAAAGAGAAGTTGGAACGATGTCGCGAATTCGGATTGGACGAAGCGATCGTCGCCGCGGAGCCCAAGTTTTCTGAAGAGGCCCTTTCGAGAACGGAAGGGCGCGGTGTTGATGTGATTCTCGATCTCGTAGGCGGCGCGTACTTCGAAGAGAACTTGAAGAGCCTCGCCGTTAAGGGCCGTTTACTTTTGGTCGGGCTGACAGCAGGTGCGACGGCTGAATTCAACCTGGGAACCGCGCTGTCGAAACGTGCGACATTGATCGGTACAGTTCTTCGCGGCCGATCAGTTGAAGAGAAGGCTGAAGCAACCCGTACGTTTTCGTCCGAGGTAGTTCCAATTTTGGCGGCCGGCAGCGTACGGCCGAACATAGATCGCGTCTTCAGTTTTCATGACGTCCGCGCGGCGCATGAATATTTGGAATCGAACGATAGCTTCGGAAAGGTGGTATTGGCGTTTGATTGAGGTTTTAGACGAGTGGGGGCAAGCCCGCCTCCCGACCTGGGAATGGTCCCGCGGTCTTTCGTTGCAAAGAGTCATCGATGAGCAACTTCGAATGATAATTACATTCGCAGGTCGGGAAGGCGGGCTTGCCCCCGCTCTTCTGTCAGCTTTTGATCCGATGCGCCGCTTCATCAGTGACTATGCAAAGCCCGTAAACACCAGCAGCTTCTTTTTCACTAAGGAGTTTTACGGCGTCAGAATATGTCAATCCGGACGCTTCGCACGCATCGAATGAGACGACCGACCAACGCGGCTGACCTAGCTCACTGGCATTGATTTCGATTTGTTTTTTCTCGGTAGCTTCGCTCATTTGATTGCACGAACAGCGAAATCGTAGCACAACTTTTCCACATGTGGATACTTACGATTCCGGCCGGCGTGGGCTCAATTGTTAGAATAAAAGTGTAATGGCCTTTAGTGAAACAATCTTCCTCACCGGATTTCCGGGCTTCATCGGGGAGCGGCTTGTGTCGCGCTTGGCTCGCCGTGACACGCAATTTTTCTTGCTCGTTCAACCGGAGTTCACGGAGCGCGCGTCTCGTGCGATCGAACAAATTTCTGGAGTGACCGGTACGCCGCTAGAGAATTTCGCATTGATCGAAGGCGATATCACAAGCCCGCAGCTCGGGATCTCGGAAGAGGATTTGCTTACGATCCGCGAGGAGACGACCTCGGTATTTCATCTCGCCGCGGCTTACGATCTCGCCGTTGATAAAGAGATCGCATACCGGGTCAATCTCGAAGGCACGAAGAACGTGAATGAGTTGTGCCGCAGCCTTCCCAACCTTCGCCGGTACAATTACATTTCCACCTGTTACATTGCCGGGAAGCGTCTCGGCCGGATCCTGGAGGCGGAGCTCGAACACGACGCGGGCTTTCGAAATTTCTACGAAGAAACCAAGTACCTTGCGGAGCTCGAAGTTGAAAAGCTAAAAGGCGAATTACCCGTGACGATCTTGCGCCCATCCGTCGTCGTGGGTGACTCGCGAACCGGCGAGACAACAAAATACGACGGCATTTATTACCTCATCCAATACTTGCGCAAAGCTCCCAGCTTGCTCCGGCTGATAAATGTCGGCAACAAGAACGTGAAGCTCAATCTGGTGCCGGTGGATTTCGTTGTTGAAGGCATCGCGGCGTTGTCGAGCGACGAAAACGCCGTAGGAAAGACTCTCGCTCTGGCCGATCCGGATCCGCTCACGACGGCCGAGCTCTTCGACGTCATTGCCGAATCCCTGTCAAAAAAGAAATCACTCCTTACACCGCCGCCCGCCATCGTCGAAACATCTCTTATGATGTCGGTCGGTCCGCCGCTCTCTGGCCTGCCCCACTCGGCGGTGCCTTATTTTTTCATCGCCCAGACCTACGATACGAGCCAGGCCAGTGATCTTTTGGCGGTCCACGGTGTGCGGTGTCCCAGCTTCCGCGATTATGCCGCCAATCTGATCGACTTTGTAAAAAAGCATCCGTCGCTGTAGTTGAGACATCATAACTGAACGCTTATGCTGCTTTTCCGACTTCAGCTTCTGCTCGCTTCTTTCGTGATCCTGCTTTCGCTTGCGATGGCGGGAGGAGCGCAGAGTCGACGTGTTCCGCCGCCGTCACCAACTCCTACTCCGCAGGAAGACGACGCCGAGCGCGTCATCACGGAAGAAGTAAAATTGAATGTCGTCGCGTTCGACGACAACGGTGAATTCGTCGGTAACGTAAAAGAATCGGATCTCGTTGTCACCGAAAACAACATCCTTCATCAACCGACGAGTGTCCGCCGGCTCCCGGCCAATGTGCTCATCGTTATGGATACCGGCGGCGAAATGCGGCAGGTAAAAAGTCTCGAGCAAACACGAAAGATCGCACGGGCGCTGCTGGCTTCGTTGAGGCCCGAAGATTCGGTGGCGGTATTGCAGTACGGCGATGCTGCCGAGATCGTCGCCGAATGGACGAACGATAAGTCCGAGATCTCGCGTGCTATAGGGCGGACGAAGTTCGGAAGGCGTTCGGAGTTTGTCTACGCTCTAAACCTTGCCACGGATTTTCTGCTGAAGAATCCGCTCGAGAATAAGCATCTCGTCTTGATCAGCGACGGAACCGACAGCAACGGGAACGATGTGCGCAAGAGCGACGCGATCCGGCGGCTGTTGTCGACGGAGATCAGTGTTCACGTTCTCAGCTATGCTCGGTTGGAGGCGGAAGATATTGCACCCCGCACGAAGGGAATCACAAATTCTCCTCCCCCGAAAGCGATGCCCGACGAGATTGCCGCGCAGCTGCCGAACGGTGTGCGCGACGTCGCAACGGCACCAAAGATGAAAACGATAAATCTGGACCGAACGCTGCTGCGAAAGCTGAAGGCCAGAAAGACAGACCTCGAGAACAGCGAAAGGCAGCTTGAGGGGCTTGCCGAGAACACGAACGGAACGATGGTAATTCCGGACACTCTTGACGAGATGGTCGAGAAAACAGCGCTGGTCGCAAAGATGATTGACTCCAGCTACGTCCTCACATACATTCCAAAGATCCCGCTGGCACAGACCAGAGGTCCCGCTGAACGGAATATTGTCGTCACTTCCAAACGAGCCGGCCTTCAGGTCGACGCTCGCCGGAAGCTTATCGTTAATCCGAACCATTGACGGGTGGGTGTTCACTTTGAACAGATGCTTAGGTCTTTCCTGCTTTGTTCAGTGTGTTCCGGAAACTCCGTGGTCTTTACCTTCAAACATAATAACGAGCAAACAAAGTTTTAATACGATTCCAAATTCCGGTTCCCTCTTCTTTCGTGTGATTCGTGTGTTTCGTGGTTTCCGCTTTTCTTAAAACCAAACCACGAAACACGCGAATCACACGAAAAAGGCCCGGGAGCCACTGGCCGCTGATCCTCACGTCCTAAACATTAATTCGTCCCGATACGTAAGCCTTGACGCGTCGTGAAATATTTCGCGTAACCGGTTTTCATCCACGTCCGTCCTAGACATAAGACGGTCCTCATATTTTTTTCGAGCAGAAATGAGCAGCTACCCAACCGCGTTGCAAAACGAGAATCTCATCAGTCGCGCAGACGAAGATGTCGCCCTCGGGGCGGTCCGCGTGACACGCTCGGATTCTCAGTTGGTCGAGCTCGTGCTTTCGGGTGACGAAAACGCATTCGAACAATTGTTCGACCGCCACAAACGGATGGTCTGCCTTGTCGCGAGCCGCTACTTCCGCCAGCCGGAGCAGATCGAAGAAATACTACAGATAAGTTTTGCAAAAGCGTTCGTCGAGCTCGCGAAGTTTCGCGGCCTGCATGATCTGTCGCTCGCGAGTTGGCTCGCACGCATCACGACGAATGCCTGCTTCGACGTGCTTCGCACCACAAAGCGGCGGCCCGAGCAGCTTTGCTGCGACATGGCGGAAGGGGAGCTCGAATCGCTCGCGGCTTTGCCCGCGGATGCTGCGCCGGACGCTGAAAAGCTTCTGCTTGATCGCGATCTCGCGAGCAAGCTTCTCGGCAAGTTACCGGCCGACGATCGCGCTTTGCTGCAAATGCTGTATTCGGAAGAGATGAGCGTGGCCGAGATCGCGGAGGTGACCGGCTGGTCGCCGTCGAAAGTCAAAATAAAAGCATGGCGTGCGCGGAATTCGGTGCGGCGTGTGTTGAGGAAGTTCTTGTAACCGGAACGGCCCGTAAGTCGTCCTTCAATTTGGAAGTTACAATGCGTAAGTTGGAAAAGAAAACTTTAGACGAGATCGCGAAGGCGTTGGTGAAAGCCGATGCCCCTTCGCCCCGGGATATCGAGGGCATTATCGCGAACCCGGCGCTTTTCGATTCGGTACGGGCACGCGTAAAGCTCGCGGCAAACGAGCCTGCACCGAAGCCTTTTTTGTTTTTCGGGCGTACGGCGATGGCCTCCTTTGCGAGCGTCGCGCTTGTCGGGATCATCGTTTTCGCACTTCTGGCTTTCAATACCAAGTCTCCCGACATGGCGGCCGTTCCGGTTCCTGAGACACCGGGTCATCGAGAGGTAACGAAGAAGTTCGACCGGCCCGATCGCGTGGCCGCTCCCGATCTTCCCCGCACGCAGACATCGGTACGGGCCGACAGGGCCTCGAGCAGGGCTGACGTCCCTGACGTGCCGGAAGTGAAGATCAGCCGTCCGAGACGGTCTGCGGCACAGCAGATCCGATACGAGGGCGAGGGCGATTTTTATGCCCTGTCGTACGCGGGCGATCCTAACGAAACGGAACGGGGTGGACGTATCGTGCGTGTCGACATTCCGCGATCGACACTGTTTGCGATGGGTGTGGACGTGCCGCTCGAGAATGAGAGCGAGACGGTCAAAGCTGACCTGCTTATCGGAAGCGACGGCGTAACGCGGGCTATCCGAGTTGTTAAATAATACTTTTAGGAGAGAGTTTATGAAGATCATATCTGTATTTGTAATGTTCGTCCTGCTCGGCGTTTTCGCCGACGCACAGGACGCCCCGAAGGTCCTCGCGGAGATCGCCGCCAGCGCCGAAGGCACAGTCAAGAACGCACCGTTTTCGGCCGAAGCCGTTAGCGAAAGCGTACAAACTTTAGCGGACGGCAATCGAATCGTTCGCAATTCGACGAGCAAACTTTATCGGAACAGCGAAGGACGTTTTCGTCGCGAGATGGCGTCTGGATCCGGCGGAATGCTTGGTCCGATGTTCACATATGGCCCGGGCGTAACACTGCTCGATCCGGTCGGCGGTTTTCGTTACTCGATCGACCCGAATCTCAGGACCACGCATCAGACACTCATCCGGCCTCGTGGTGAAGTCAGGATAGTCTCCGGTGTGACACCCGTTACGATAGTGGAAAGCCCTGCCATTTCAGAGAAAGTGCGTACCGAGATCAAAGCCGCAGTCGACGCCCGGGCGGCGGGGCAGAACAATGCGGTTATTGCGGAGAGGGTCCGTGAGGAGATCCGAGCTGCAGCAGCTGAGGCGCCGGTCGCGATCGCACGTGCCGCAGCGGGTCAGATGGCAACGGAAGTAACCGGCTTCAATATGTCGTTCGCATACGGGCCCGGCTCTCAGGCGAAATGGGACAAGCGAACAGAAGAATTAGGTACGCAGAACATCGAAGGCGTCGACGCTGAAGGCACGAGGACGATCACGACCATTCCGGCAGGTGCCGTTGGAAACGAGCGTCCGATCGAGATCACTTACGAGAAATGGTATTCGAAAGATCTGCAGATGGTCGTGATGTCGAAACACAACGATCCGCGATACGGCGAGCAGACCTATCGTTTGACAAACATCGTCCGCAACGAGCCGGATCCTTCGCTGTTCACGCTGCCGAACGGTTACAAGCTCGTGACCGAACCGTCAGGGACGTACACCGTCAGCCCGGCGGGGACCATATACAGACCCGTATCGGCAGGGCAGGCCACGAAGGCCGTAACGGCCACGAAAACAACAAAGCCGTAAAGTTTGTAAGGAAAAAAATACTCCTCCTAAGAGTGAAACCCTTACAATGCGATCCCGTCCGTTTATGCTGCGGACGGGATTTTTATTTTTGGGTGGCAAGCTTGGTTGCACACGTCCGTCGGTCCGTTGTC
>DATLCA010000484.1:0-3121 GCA_035526605.1 Pyrinomonadaceae bacterium
CTCGGCACTAGCCCAAACTCCCAAAAGGACAATGGCGATTACAATCGATGACCTGCCCGTCGTCTCCACTCGTCGCGATCTCAAAAACCGGCGGGACATTACGAAGAAACTTTTGGGGCATATCCGGAAAGCAAAAATTCCCGCCATCGGTTTTGTTAATGAGAACAAACTTTATACCGACGACAAGCGCGACGAGGCACAGATCGATCTGTTGCGAATGTGGCTGGAAGCGGGGTTGGAACTTGGCAATCACACTTACTCACATCGCAGCCTGAACCGCATTTCACTGGATGAGTACGAGGCGGATCTTTTGAAAGGCGAGGTGATCACCAAGGAGCTGCTGGAAAAGCGAAACCGCAGGATTCGATATTTTCGTCACCCGTATCTGCAGACCGGCAGGACACTCGAGATCAAAGCCTCGTTCGATTCATTTCTAAAACAACACGGCTACACAATTGCCCCTATCTCGTTCGACAACGGCGACTACATTTTTTCCGCGGCCTACGATCGAGCTTTCGACAGCGGCGACAAAAAATTGATGAAGCAGATCGGCGAAGCTTACATCCCGTACATGGCATCCAAGCTCGCGTATTGGGAACGGCAGTCACAGAAACTTTTCGGCAGGGAAATAAGCCAGACACTTCTGATACATGCGAACTTTATAAATTCAGATTATCTCGACGATCTCGCCGCGATGTTCCGGCGACGCGGTTACAAGCTTGTGTCGCTCGAAGAGGCCCTCAAGGACGACGCGTATCGATTGCCCGACACCTATGTCGGTCCGGGCGGAATCTCATGGCTTCACCGCTGGGCGCGGGAAAAGGGACGGGAATACATCGTTCCGGATGAACCTAAAGTTCCAGAGTTTGTTTTGAAAGCTTCGGGGTTTGAATCGGAGTAGAAGTGAAGGGCCTGGGCTGTAGATAAATCTGAGCTGGTTGGAATTCAACGATTGGTTTCACGCAAAGCTCGCGAAGTTCGCAAAGAAGAACTGGAAGAAAGGAATTTCCGATGCACGTGACAACTTCACTCTTATTCCCCCCTCTTCTTTGCGAACTCCGCGAGCTTTGCGTGAAACTCTTCAATCCTTTCCAAATTCCCCATCCACCATCCGCCACAAATTGAGCGGATTGCCTTCCTTCAACTCATCCGGCAACGCAGAATCCGGGAAATTCTGAAGACATACAAGCCGCGCAAATCTCGTGATCGCACGGGTCCCGACAGCGGTCGAGCGCGAGTCGGAAGTCGCCGGATACGGTCCGCCATGGACCATCGATGGGCAGACTTCTACTCCCGTAGAGAACCCGTTAAAGATCAGCCGCCCGACTTTTGTTTCGAGTATCCGGATCAGATCGGCGTACTCTTCGAGATCTTGTTCAGTGCCATGCACTGACGCCGTAAGTTGGCCTTCCAATGAGCGAGCGATCTTGAGCAGGTCTTCCTTCGATTGCGATTTTATTAGCAGCGTAGTTGGACCGAATATCTCTTCGTTTAGATCCGGCGTGTTCAGGAACTCGACGGCGGAGGTTTCGAAGACTGACGGATTAACCGAGAAGCCGGAAGGGCTGGCGTCTTCTTTTTCAAAATGATGTGCGACGTCAGCCTCGCGTTTGGCGCTCGCATTGTTGTAGCTCTCTTGTATCCCGTTGGTCAGAAGCGGGGACGGCGGAGTATTTGAAATTTGAAATTTGAAATCTGAAATGAATCCGCCAGCGGCTTCCGATTCAGGAAGAAAAACGAGACCCGGCTTTGTGCAGAACTGGCCCGCGCCGCCAGTGACGGACGCATGCAGTCCTGTCACCAGACTTGCGCCGCGTTTTTCGATCGCACCCGGAAGAAAAAAGGTTGGATTGACCGAGCTCATTTCCGTGTAGACGGGAATCGGTTCCGGACGTGCGGCTGCGATATCCATCAATGCGCGACCGCCGCGGCGCGATCCTGTGAAGCCGACTGCTTTGACAGCCGGGTGTTTCACCAGCGCCTGGCCGATCTCGTAATCGTTCGCGAAAAGAAGGCTGAATACGCCTTCGGGCATGCCCGTGGATTTTGCCGCTTCCAGAAGAGCCGATCCCACTAGCTCCGCGGTACCGGGATGCGCGGTGTGTGCGATGACGATGACTGGGCAACCCGCTGCGAGAGCGGAAGCGGTATCGCCGCCGGCGACCGAATATGCGAGAGGGAAATTACTTGCACAAAAAACCGCAACCGGGCCGAGTGGGCGAAGCATGGATCTTACATCGGGTTTCGGCAGCGGCTGCCGATCCGGAATCGGATGATCCACGCGAGCATCGACCCACGATCCTTCGTCGAGAAGATCAGCGAACATCCTGAGTTGTCCGCACGTGCGAGCACGCTCACCGACAAATCTCTGATTGGGCAGCGCCGTTTCGAGGGATGCTCGCTGTATGAGGGTGTCACCAAGCGCTTCGACGTTATCCGCGATCTTCCGCAGGAATGCCGCACGAGTCTTACCCGGAAGATTGCCGTACGGCATTCGTGCCGCATCAGCGATTCCAGCAGCGCGATCTAGATCCTCCTTAGTCGCCGAATGAAAATCCGGCTCAACGGCCTGCCCCGTTTGCGGATCGAACGCCGTGAATGTGTTTCCACTTGCTGACCTGCTGCCGAAACCGATGATCGATGTGCCTGTTAGTTCCATATTTCCTTCTGAGTGGGTCTAGATCCAAGCTCCCCTTCCTTGGCGAACTTTGCGAGCTTTGCGTGAAACTCTTCCTTGGCGAAGGAATCTCGAAGAGTTTCACGCAAAGCTCGCAGAGTTCGCCAAGGAAAGAGCCGGTGCTCTCGTTAGCTCGCCGGAACACTCATCGATGCGTCGGGTCGACTCGCGATGGCTGTGTCGATGATCTTTAAAGTCTCGGCGAGCTCTTCACCGACAAGCTCCAGCCGCGGCGGACGCACGCGTGCACTGCCCCAGCCGACTTTTTCTTGAACAAGTTTTATCAGTTGGACAAACTTCGGTACCGTGTCGAGCCGCAGCAGCGGCAGGAACCATTCGTAAATCTCGCGTGCCTTCGCCGCATCGCCGCTCATCGCATACTTGAACAGATCGACCGACTCTTTCGGGAACGCACTCACAAGCCCCGCGACCCAACCGACCGCC
>DATLCA010000485.1:0-1786 GCA_035526605.1 Pyrinomonadaceae bacterium
TGCAAACTGCCGCCTGCCACGCTTTCGCCCGTCTTCTGAAATTTCAAATTTGAAATTTCAAATTTGATAGCCGGAATACCAACTCCGCTTTCTGCCTTCCGAGATTTCAAATTTCAAATTTCAACTTTGATATTTGATCGACTAGCCGCCTGCCTTCTACCTCTGAAATTTCAAATTTGAAATTTCAAATTTGATATTTTCCGCCTTCCGTCTTCCGCCTTCTGAGATTTCAATTTTGATATCCGGCCTACTCCTTCCGCTCTACCGGGGGCGCATCCGTTCAATTACCTTTCCAGCAATGGTCGGGATGGGCGCGCTATCGGCCGCATGATTTTCCGTAAAGATCACCAGAACAAATTTGGAGCCGTCAGCCGTTTCCACGTAGGCGGCGTCGTGACGAGACTTGCTCGTCCAGCCCGCCTTCGACCACAGATTTGCACCCGTGAGTTTGTTGGCGATAAATGCTTTGCCAGTAAATCCGGTTGATTGACTGTCGGGGTCTTTCGATTCCTTAAACGGATCGCGTTTCATGAGGTCCATCATCTGACGGCTGTGGTCCGCATTTACCGCGCGCCCGAGGGCGATCTCCGCCAGCAAACGGGCGGTCGCGTTCGTCGTCAGCATGTTGCGATTCTGACCTTTGTAATTTCGCGACTGCTGTTCGATCCCGTACGCGTCTTCGCAAAACGTTTTCTGATTGACGTTTATTTTCGTGAAACCCATCGCCGAAAAATAACGGTTCACGCGGTTGCGTTTGTACTGCCATTTTTCGAACGCATCGAGCGGCAGCTCAGCGCCGCTCGATGTGTCCGTGAGGACGTCGAGGATATACTGCGTAGCCTCGTTCGAAGAGTCCACGATCATGTCCTTAAGCCCGCGCATCAGTTCCGGCGTCGATGTCACCTTCCCGTCCTGGAGCTGCCGATGAAGCGCCGCCATGTAAAACATCTTCACGACGCTCGCCGGGTAGATCGGCTCATCGCCGCGAACGTTCGCCCACTTGAGTTGTTTGGGATCGCGGACGTCGATCAACGTAGCGGCGATTTCCTCCGGTTTGAAGCCATCGGCCGGATACGACTTAAGGACTTCATTGATCGCGTCACTGAGAAGACTGCGAAGCTCTGGCGAATCCTGCAGCACCGGCGCCTGATAGGCGGCGGGTACCGAGATCTCGACATGCTTTTCAGATTTTTGGCCGAAGCAGACGACAGACAGCAGCGCGATACAAAACAGCAGACGCATAAACTGGCTCATTGAATTTTTCCCCTGAATGTCTTTACGGAACGAGATTTTTTAGAGTATAAACTAAAAGCCGGCTCGGAAAGAATACCTTTCGATATCGATTGTTCACTTTGAAAGATAGGGTAGCTCTATTCGCGCTTTGTTCCGAGTATGTCCGTGTTTCGGTGGCTCCTGATTTCAATCCATAACCACGGAATGCACGAATACACGAAGGCACGGAATAGTACACAGTGTACCGACGAGCCCGGCCATCCGATTTACTTGGGAAAATTCCAACTGATTATCACTCCACAGAAAAAGAATGACTGATGAAAAACTCATTCGCAGTCTCGGAAAATGGGACCTGACCGCGATCGCGATCAATACCGTCATAGGGACCGGCATCTTCATCTTGCCGGCACGGGTGACAGGCCTCATCGGAAGCTACAGTTTGTTGGCGTTTGTCGCATGCGCGCTCATTGCGGGCTTGATAGTTTTGTGCTTCGCGGAGGTTTCCAGCCGCTTCGAATCCACCGGAGGGATGTACGTCTATGCACGTGAGGCG
>DATLCA010000486.1:0-5791 GCA_035526605.1 Pyrinomonadaceae bacterium
CGGTGGTTCAGTAAGCGGCTTTCAACGGTTGTGTTGAAACTGATGCGACGCCGCGTGCTAAGACCAACAGGCTCCGCTATCCGTTTTTCCGTGAAGCCCGCGGCTGTGCTACCTTCGATAAGACCTTTTTTGATCAATGCGCGATATTCCTGTCGGTAACGGCTCACTCCTCGTCACCTTCGACGACAAGTATCAAATTCGTGATATTTATTTTCCCCACGTCGGGCAGGAGAATCATACCGAAGGCTTTCCTTTCCGGTTCGGTGTTTGGGCCGAGGGCAAATTTTCATGGGTGTTTTCTGATGACTGGACGCGGAGTCTGGAGTATCTGCCGGAGACGCTTGTTACCTCCGTCCACCTGGAGAACTCGGAGCTCGGGTTGCGGATCATTTGCAACGACACCGTCGCGAGCCACGACAATGTGTTCCTGAGGCGCGTTCGCGTCACCAACCTGAAGGAGCCCGCACGCGAAGTCCGGATTTTCCTGCATCACGATTTCCGTCTCTACGAAAACAAGGTCGGGGACACCGCGTTCTACGATCCCGAAACCGGGTCGCTCATCCACTACAAGAAACATCGTTACTTCCTGATCAAGACCGAGCCGCAATTCGATTCGTTTGCTACCGGGCGGAAAGCGTTTCGCGATCACGAAGGTACGTGGCGCGACGCCGAAGACGGGGAGCTGAGCGGCGGTGCGGTTACGGAGGGCTCGGTTGATTCCACGCTCGGCGTGCATCTCCAAATAAGTGCATACGCATCGGAGGAGTTCTTTTACTGGATCGCCGCCGGCACCTCGTACGGCGAGGTGACCGAGCTGAACGCGCATCTCCTGAACGAGCGCCCTCAGCAGTATCTCGAATACACCTCCAACTACTGGCGTTCATGGGTAAATAAAAACGATACCGAATTCGACGCTCTGCCGGATGAAGTAGTCGAACTGTACAAACGCTCGCTGCTCATTACGCGGACGCAGATCGACAACGACGGCGCCATCATTGCGGCCAACGACTCGGACGTGACCGCGCGGGCCACCGACCATTACAGCTATCTATGGACTCGTGACGGTGCTTTCGTCGCGAACGCTCTCGACCTTTCCGGATACTCGGATCTCGCACGCAGGTTTTACGAATTCTGCGGGCGGATCGTGCATTCCAAGGGCTACTTCGTGCAGAAGTACAACGCCGACGGGACGGTCGCATCGGGCTGGCACGCCGCCTGGAACAGCGGCAACAAAAAACCGATGGTCCCGATCCAGGAAGACGAAACCGCACTCGTGCTCTGGGCACTCTGGAATCATTACGATCGATATCGCGACATCGAGTTTGCACATCGCCTTTACCGCAAGCTCGTCATTCCCTGTGCCGACTTTATGGCGGACTTTCGGGACCCGGACCTGAAACTCCCACAACCGACCTGGAACTTGTGGGAGGACCGCCGGGGAATTCACACATTCACCTGCGCGGCAGTAGTCGGGGGATTGCGTGCCGCCGCCGGATTCGCCACTTTATTCGCGGATTTCGACAAGGCTTCCAAGTACGCTGCGGCCCTTGAAGAAATCACCGAGGGGATGAGGACGCACTTGTTCGACGCAAAGCTCGGACGATTTATCCGTTCGCTTCAGTTTGATCACGATGACAAGTACGAGCGCGACACAACCGTCGACGCGTCGTTGTTCGGCACGTTTTACTTCGGCGCGTTTGCACCGGGCGACGAGATGGTCGTGCGGACGATGGCCGCGGTGGCGGAGAAGTTGTCGGTCGCGGGCGGGATCGCGCGATTTGAAAATGATGGGTATATGCGGACCTCTGCCGATGTGGTCGGCAACGCCTGGTTCATTTGCACGCTCTGGCTCGCCGAATTTCTTGTCGCATCTGCGACCTGTATCTCCGATCTCGAAAAGGCGTTGGCCATCTTCCGGCAAGTTGCGCTCCTTGCGCGGCCTTCCGGGGTGTTGTCGGAACAGATCGACCCGGCGACCGGTGCCCAGGCGTCGGTTGCACCGCTGACGTGGTCGCATTCGACTTACGTTGCGGCGGTGCAGAACTACCTCCGCAAGCGGCGCGAGCTAAAGACCTGACGATTTCTTTTGTCGGCCCTGCCGGTACGATAGAATTTCTTTCAGATGAGAAAAGCGAAAATCCTTGCCACCCTCGGGCCGGCTTCCGATTCACAGTCGATGATCGAGTCGATGATCACCGCCGGCGTAAACGCCGTGCGCATTAACATGTCGCACGGCACCCAGGACGAACACACGCTGACGTTGGAACGGGCCCGCGCGGCTGCCGCGAACCTGCGGAAGCCGCTGGCGATATTAGCCGACCTCTCGGGCCCGAAAATTCGCACGCGAACCTTAAAGGGCGGCGCCGCGGTCGAGTTGAAGCCCGGTGCCGAGTTTACGATCACGACCCGCGAAATTGAAGGCACTGAACATGAAGTTTCGACGAACTACGACGGCCTGCCGGGCGCGGTCGAGCCCGGCACGCGGATACTCATCGACGACGGTGCGATAGAGCTGGTCGTCGAATCCGAATCCGGCACCGACATCCACTGCCGCGTCGTGGTTGGCGGATGGCTAAAGGAGCGTAAAGGCATCAACCTCCCGAACACGCCTTTGCCCATACCCTCGATGACGGAGAAGGACGAGGCGGACCTCGTTTGGGCGATGGCAAACAATGTCGACTACGTGGCTCTTTCATTCGTCCGACGGGCCCAGGACTGCCGCGAAGTGAAGCGGCGGATAAAGGAACTGAATTCGCGGAAGCAGGGGTGCGCACTGTTGGTGGCGAAGATCGAAAAGGCGGAGGCGATTGAAAACCTCGACGAGATAATCGAAGCGACCGATGGCGTAATGGTCGCCCGCGGGGACCTCGGGGTGGAGACCACCGTCGAGCACGTGCCGGTTTATCAAAAACGCATCATCGAAAGAGCTGTCGCGAACGATAAGTTCGTCATAACCGCGACGCAGATGCTTCAATCGATGATCGAAAGCCCGCACCCGACGCGGGCGGAAGCGTCGGACGTCGCGAACGCGGTCTGGGACGGCTCCGACGCGGTGATGCTTTCGGCGGAGACCGCCTCGGGCACGTACCCACTCGAAACGGTCCAGACGATGGCCCGAATAATAGATGCGGCGGAAACGGTGAAGCCGTCGGATCTGCGGAAGCCGGTCAAATTTTTGCAGCCGCCGTCCGGGCGCACGAGCCAGGCCTTGTGCAAGGCGGCGGCCTACGCGGCGAAAGAGGTGATCACGGAAAAAGTTGCGGTGTTCACCGAGTCGGGATTGATGGCACGGCGGCTTTCGAGCATCCGGTCCGGCCTCCAGACGTTCGGGTTGACCACATCCATCGACGCCTGCAATCAACTCGCTTTGATCTGGGGCGTGCAGCCGATGTATCACCGCGCCGTGAGAACCGCCATGAATTCGGGAGAACCTGGCAATGCAAGCATGATGGCGGACGCTGCAGGCGGGGCCGACGCGACCGCGGAGCTTTTGAAAGTGGGAGAAGAAACCTTACTAGAGTCGGGCGTCGTCGCTCGAGGAGAAACCCTGATCATGATGGCGGGACGGTTGTCCGGGCACGGTCTTTCAAGCTCGGTCGTCGTCTGGACGATAGGCGAAGAGATCCCGCGCCGGTAACCGGCCGGTGTCGTCACACGGTGGCCCCAAATAAATAGCCGACCAGTGAGGTAACGGTCATCGCGATCAGGCCCCAGAACGTCACCCGCGCGGCGCCTACGATAATTGAAGCCCCGCCAACCCGCGCCGCAAGCCCGCCGAGGACCGCGAGAAGTATCAGCGACAAGACCATGACCATCGGCACGATCAGCCGGAAAGGTCCAACCGCGGCCGCCGCCAACGGAATACCTGCTCCGAGTGCGAAACTAACGGCAGAAAAAAGTGCGGCCTGCATTGGCTGAGCGGAGCCTTCGACCGTGATCCCCAACTCATCCCGCGCGTGGGCCCCGAGCGCGTCGTGTTCCATCAACTGATGGGCAACTTCGCTCGCCAGTTTCGGATCCAGTCCACGCTGAACGTAGATTCCCGCAAGCTCCATTTGCTCGCCTTCGTGATCGGCGGCAAGCTCGCGCTTTTCTCGGTCGAGGTCCGCTTTCTCGGTATCAGCCTGTGAATGTACCGAGACGTATTCGCCGGCCGCCATCGACATTGCTCCGGCAACCATACCGGCGAGCCCCGCAATAAGGACGGCCGACTTCCCGCTTTCCGCGGCGGCAACCCCGACGATCAAACTCGCGGTAGAAACGATGCCGTCGTTCGCTCCGAGGACCGCCGCCCTAAGCCAGCCGATCCGGTCCGTCTTGTGGCGCTCCCGATGATGCCCAAAGCGTTTCTTGTGCTCAGCCATTCGGATAGGTTAGTCGTTGAACGCGGAAGTGGCAATTATGAAAGCCGGCTAAGAATGAAATTTTGACGCAACGTTTTCGCGGCCCCATTTGAGGGTGCGGCCCATCCAGATCAGCTCGTCCAGGAAACCCTGAACGCGCTTTTCGTAGGCTGCGTCGATCAGATTTCCCTGCCCGTCGAATTTGCTTTGGACGGATGGAAAATTTAGATCGGTGAATGAGACGACAAGTCCGAGCTCTCGAACCATAGGGACGCAGGCCTCGATCACCCGAGTCCCACCCCAGGGACCGGCGGAGACGCCGACGAACGCTACCGCTTTATGAACGTATTCTCTAAGGAGTAAATCCAGAACGGCCTTCAGGCTCCCGGGGTAGCCGTGGTTGTATTCGGGCGTGACGATTACCAGGCCGTCGGCTTTGATGATCGCGTCCCGCCATTCGGGAAAAAGATCTTTGATCTCCTGTCCGTATTCCCCGTGCGGGATCTCGAAGTCGCGGACGTCAAAAAACTGAGTCTGGATGTTTTCCCGCTCTTCGATCTTGCCGAAGACCCATCGGGCGACTTTTTCGCTTTCGCGGTTCTTTCTGGGCGTGCCCAAAAGTAAAGGGATGAAAAGTTTTGCGTTTTCCGCCATAACCATTCATCCCTTCTACACGGATTTTTATTCCGATTCAAATACGGTTCCGACTATTAAAACTTTCCGGGAAGCGGAATGTCCGTCGGATTTCCCCAAATATAAAAGTGCATCGAAACGTTGTCGGGGTTCAGGATGTACCAGTATCCGTTAGACGGCCGCCAGACCGCGATGTTCATTTTGCCGTCGCGGTCGTACTCGGCGGGTACCGGAACGTCTCCCGGCAGTCCCCACTGTATCGCGACGAAATTTCCGTCCGAGCTATTCAGCCGGTACCAGACGCCGGATGACGGACGATAAACCGCGATGTCGAATTTCTCATCGTCGTCGTAATCTTCCTGAACCGGAATATCGCCGTCGAGTCCGAAGTGCGTGAAGACGAACCCGCCGTCGGAGCTGCGGATGATGTACCAGTTTCCGTCCGAAGGACGAAACACCGATATGTCGTAACGGCCGTCGCCGTCGAAATCCCCGACCGCGGGCTTATCTCCGTTCACTCCCCACCGGACATACCTGTACGATTCGTCCGAGCTATTCCTGATCCACCAGCTTCCGTCCGACGGTCGGAAGACTGCGACGTCGGACTTGCCATCGCCATCGTAATCCGCAGGCACCGGAATGTCTCCCTGAATGCCCCACTGGATAGTCGTGAAATTGGTAATCACGCCGCTCCAGGAGTTATTCGAAATGTACCAGGTCCCGTTCGACGGGCGGAAGTATGCGAAATCGGGAGTGAGGCTTCCGACAAAATCTCCGGAGACAGGAATATCGGTTGACTGCCCGAAGTTCGCGGA
>DATLCA010000487.1:0-2196 GCA_035526605.1 Pyrinomonadaceae bacterium
TTCGCGAAGATAAAAATCTACGAGGCACAGTATGAAGCGGGGGCTGCGTCGGGCAAGTTGCCGAAGACGTTTAGAGATAAGGTAAACCTGCAGGTGAAACTGCAGCAAGCTCAGTTCTTGGCCCGGGCCTATGCCGAGATCATGGCGGCGAAGATCGCGGTGACCGATAAGGAGATCGCCGCTTACATGTCGACGCATCCCGAATTCGACACAACGGCGACGAAGGCGAAAGCTGAAAAGATCCTGCAGCGTGCACGTGCGGGCGAGGACTTCGCGAAACTCGCAAATGAGTTTACGGAAGATCCCGGGAATCAAGGTTCGGACGGCGCCGCCCAGGGCGGACTTTATAAAAATGTGCCGAAAGGCATGATGATAAAAACTTTCGAAGACTCCGCGCTCGGGTTGAAGCCCGGAGAAGTATCGCCGGGCCTCGTCGAAACACAATTCGGTTATCACATCATTAAACTCGAGAAGGCTCTAGGTGTCGCACCTGCGGCCGCGACATATGACGTACGGCACATCCTGATCGGGACCATGTACAAAGATCCGCAGGACCCGTCGGCCCGGCCGGTTCCTTTCTCCGATTACGTGAGATCGAAGCTGTCGACAGAAAAAGAAGACCGGATGCTGGCGGAGATCATCGCCCGAAACAACATTTCGGTTCCGGATGATTTCACGGTGCCCGGAACGCAACCTGCGAAAGCACCTGCGGTGAAGACAGTTCCGGTAAAGAAAGCCAAGCCTCCGGCGCGCCGGGTGACGACCCGCAAGAGCTGACGTCGGTGCGGCGGCGTAGCTGGTATGCGGCCGGAAGTTTGAAAAGGTTTTTATGTCTGTGACAGTGCGGCGGGCCGAGCTCGAAGACGCTGGGACGATCGCGAAATTTGCGCTCAGGCTGTTTGCACAGCACCGCGAATACGATCGGGAGCGATTCGCGGATCTCGGAAATCTGGGTGGAGCGGAACGCTACTACGGCAGCCGGGCAGCCGCGGAGGAGGCTATCGTTTTAGTCGCGGAGGTTTCGGGCGAAGTAATCGGTTTCGTATATGCCGAGTTCGAAGAGTTGAATTACGCGGAGCTGCTTGAATCGGCGGTGTGGGTGCACGATCTTTTTATTGATGAGACCACGCGTCGGACGGGAGCGGGGAAAGCTTTGATCGACGCAGCCGGCGAGATTGCAAAGCACATGGGAGCAGACAAACTCGTGCTGCACGTTGCGGCGAAGAACGAATTTGCGAAGTCCTTTTTTGAGGGACAAGGTTTCCGCGAAACCATGGTCGAGATGACTTTGGGTTTGAACGGCTAGACATTAATGATCGAGAACAATCTTTTAAGCATTATCATTTTCGCGCCGCTGCTAGGTGCGGTGATCAACTGGCTCATTGGCGGCAGGCTGCGAAACGAAACGTTTAGCGGGGTCGTCGCGTGCGGAGCAATCGCCGTCTCGACGATCGTGGCGTTCATGCTTGCTTTCGGCATCGGCACGCCGCATCCGGGAGCCTTGGTCGGAACTCAGCCGGTCCTCGATCACATCTGGACCTGGGTGCAGGTCGCGGGTTTCCGCGCCGATTTCGCACTCGGGATGGATCGCCTGTCCGGGGTCTACGCCTGCTTCATCACATTCGTCGGCCTTCTGATCCACATCTTCGCAACTGGTTACATGCACGGCGACAAAGGCTTCTATCGCTTTTTCGCTTACCTGAATTTGTTCATGTTCTCGATGCTGACGCTCGTCCTGGCGGATAACTTCCTCCTGATGTTCGTCGGATGGGAAGGCGTCGGTCTCTGCTCATACTTGCTGATCGGTTACTACATCAAACGCGACGAGGCTCGCCGCGCGGCAAAGAAAGCATTCGTCATGAACCGGATCGGTGATTGGGGCGTGTTGATGGGAATTTTCCTGATCTTCACCCTCACCGGTTCGATCTCTTTTTACGATAAGGCGATCGATGGGGCCCAGGTCCAGAGTGTATTCTCCTGGATCGCCGCGAACGTCGCTTCTCCCGAACCTTTCACGCTTGCCGCACTGACCGCAGGCGGACTAACCTCCGTCGCCTTACTTTTGTTCATCGGTGCTACAGGTAAATCAGCGCAGATCCCGTTGTTCACGTGGCTGCCCGACGCGATGGCAGGCCCGACTCCCGTCTCGGCTTTGATCCACGCAGCGACGATGGTCACGGCCGGCGTGTACATGGT
>DATLCA010000488.1:0-12779 GCA_035526605.1 Pyrinomonadaceae bacterium
AGTTGCGAATGCTTTCATCGTCGGCAAGCTCTCCTTTTCAAAAAGTTCGGTGTTCGGGGCTCAGAGCTCAATGTTCAAAATCGACTGCTCGACCCTGAACTCCGAACCGTGAACTCTGAACTGAATTCGGTTGGTTGGTAAGAAAATAATTTAGCCGACTGACCCGAAGATAGCAAGGAACATAGCTCCGCCGCCGTCAAAAAAGCTTTGAGAATGGTGCGGTTGAATATATACTCGGCTCACCTTTTTTATACCTGCTGCCGGCTCTCGCCCCGGCCTTGTCCCAGCATGCTGGAATGAACCATATGAAGACCACCCTGTCGCAAAACCTTTTCTCGATCTCCATCCTTTTTACGGTGCTCCTTGCGATCGCCGCGACGTCGAACGCCCAGCTAAGCCAGGTCGACCCGACGTTCAACGCCGTGCCGTCGAACGCGCTCACCGGCGCGATGTCCCATCTTGTTCAGCCGGACGGCAAGGTCATCGTGTACGGCCCGAAAACCGTGATTGACGGAGTTGCGGCCGACTCGTTCGCGCGGCTCAATTCGGACGGTAGCCGCGATCCGAGCTTTTCCTATTGCGACTGCGCTTTGTCAACAGTGACAAGTGCGAGGCTTCTTCCGGACGGCAAGATCGTTGTCGCCGGGAGCGAACTGGTAAACGGCGACGGAGGCGGCAAGATCATCCGATTGAACACGGATGGCAGCGTGGACCCGACATTTCGCGTGTTCTTCTCGGGCGGTCCCGGGTTCAATGAACGATTCTCGGTTGAGGCGGTTCAGCCCGACGGAAAGATCCTCGCGATGAGGCGATCATCGGGCCCCGGAACTAATGTGAGCTACGGCGTTTACCGGTTCAACACGGACGGAACACAGGACGCGAGTTTCACGCCCTTCGGCGTTACGTCGGGCAGTGGGTTTGGCGCGAGCATCCGTATCGCCCTCCTGCCGGACGGGAGATTTTATATCGCAACGACTATCGGAGGCAGTGGCTCGTCCGGGAGCCCGACCCTTCAACGAAGGAACGCCGATGGATCGATCGATAGCACGTGGCAGGCCCCATCGTTTTCGGGTGACCCGAACATCCCGCAATCTGCTTCGCTTTTCGATCTGGCGGTTGCGCCGGACGGAGGCGCGACGGTTGCCGGGAATTTTTTGCGGGTCAACGGACTCGAGAAGGCGGGCCTAGTGAAGCTCATGCCGCTGGGGAACGTGGATCTCGGGTTTTCGTTGCCGCCTGTTACCTGGGCAAGCCGCGTTTACACGCTTCCGGATGGAAAGACGCTCTTCGCGGGAACTATCAGCGGTGTTGGTTCGGGCATCTTCCGCCTGAACCTGAACGGGAGCCTGGATAATACATTCGCGATGGACTCGGCTGTGCAATTCGTACTGAGCAACTTCGATGTAGATTCGAGCCAGCGGATAATCCTTTTTGCCCAGACGACGGGTGGGGTTCGCCTCGTTCGACTGTTGCCGACCGGGGGCCTGGATGGCACGTTTCAGACTTTTATCGCTCTCTATGGCCGGGTGTATGCGATGGCGATGCAGAGCGACGGCAAGATCCTCGTTGCGGGAGTGTTTTCGCACATGGACACCGTTTCGCGAAACTCGCTTGCACGCGTCAATGCCGACGGCAGCCTCGATCCTACGCTGGACCCCGGGACAGGCTTTAATAGCCCGCCCGAATATCTGCTGCCGCAAGCCGATGGAAAGATAATCGCGGCTGCAGGCTTCGCAACTTACCGAGGGGCATCGCGGCCGGGATTAGTTCGCATTATGGCCGACGGAAGTTTGGATGCGGCCTTCTCTCCGACGCTTTCGGTCAACGGTTCTGTTAACGCGGCTGCGCTGCAGTCGGATGGCAGGATCCTGATCGCTGGTTCTTTCTCGAGCGTGAACGGCGAGGTGCGGACAAGCATCGCGAGACTGAACGCGGACGGCTCATTGGATAACACTTTCAATCCTATATTCGGCGCGGCTAATTTGACGGACATTATTCAGCAGCCGGATGGAAAGATCATGGTCGCCGGCAGCTTCTCGGGTGTGAACGGGTTCAACCGCTCGAGTCTCGTTCGACTCACGATAACGGGCGAGCTCGATCAATCATTCAACGCCAACGGTGCCACCGTCGATCGTGTCTGGCTCCAACCCGACGGTAAATATATTTTGACCGGCACTACGCTGTCCCGCCGCAATGCGGACGGGTCCCCCGACTCCGGCTTCGTTCCGCCGACGTTTACCGCGACCGGTTTCAACGGCGGATGGATAAGCTCGGTTATCGTTCAAGCCGACGGAAGCCTCGTCGTTGGGGGAAGGTTCGACAAGGTCGGAACTCTCACCCGGCGTAACATCGTCCGGCTGAATCCCACCGGCGGCGTGGACACATTATTCCTCCCGACCGGTGCGGACGCCGAGGTGAGGGCGATGATCGCTCAGTCCAATGGAAAAGTGATCATCGGCGGGGATTTTTCAAAAGTGGAAACGACCGCCCGCGCCGGCATCGCAAGGATCTCGACCGTGCCGTTCCGCCGTCCGGCGCCTTTCGATTTTGACGGGGACGGCCGGGCCGATATCTCGGTTGTCCGCCCGTCGACCAATCGCTGGTACGAAGCTCTCAGCTCAAACGGAAACGTTTACGAAGAAACCTTCGGGAGTGCCGGCGACGTGCCGGTGCCTGCCGACTTCGATGGTGACGGTACGACCGACGAAGCGATCTATCGTCCCTCGAACGGACAATGGTGGTTCCGGAGCAGCGTCAGCGACGGACTGGTCCTAAACGTTTACGGACTTCCCGAAGACATTCCCAGACCGTCCGACTTTGACGGCGACGGACGCGCCGACTTTGTTTTGTATCGTCCTTCCAATCGAACCTGGTATCGGGTCGGCAGCATGAACCCACAACAGCAGGCCACGCCGGTGCAGTTTGGATCTCCGGGCGATCTCCCCCTCGTTGGAGATTTCGATGGGGACGGTAGATCCGACCTCGCCGTCTTCCGGCCATCCACCGGCGACTGGTGGTACTCCGCGACCTCCGCGAACGGGGCTTTCAGAAAGACCCACTGGGGACGTAACGGAGATATACCGGTTCCGGCCGATTACGACGGCGATGGCAAGACAGATTTCGCTGTCTTCCGTCCGTCGGATGGCGGCTGGTACATCTACAACAGCGGGAACGGATCCTTCACCATCCTTGCTTTCGGGACGAGCGGTGACCGCCCGGTCGCGGCGGATTATGACGGCGACGGTCGAGCGGACATTGCGGTCTTCCGTCCTTCGCAAGGGCTCTGGTACTTATATCGGACGACGGCGGGATTTGCGGGGTATCAGTTCGGCATCAGCACCGACGTCGCGATACCCGGATCCTTTATCCCTTAGTTCAGATCTATGCGGGGCCGGCCATCGGCCCCCTGGAATATAACATCCCGCCTTATTGCGGGTCCCAGACCAAAAAAGCTTTGAGAATGAAAAGCTTGCGTATATAATCTGGGCACCTTTTTTATATACCTGTGGCTGGCTCTCACCCCGGCCGCGCCTTAGCACACACTGGAGTGAACTATATGAAGACCACGCTGTCGCGAAACCTTTTCTCGATCTCGATTCTTTTATTAGCGGTTCTGGCTTTCAGCCCGCCATCGGATGCACAGGTCAACCAGGTAGATCCCGCGTTCCAGCCGGTGCCGTCGAGCGTGCCGATTCCGCCGCCGAACGGGAATGCGAAGGGGCAGATCCTCCAGCCTGACGGCAAGATCATCGTATGGATCGGGAATCTGGCGGTCGGAGGGGTGGCGAAAGGACATATCTTACGCCTCAACTCGGATGGCACTCTTGATAATTCGTTCAGCTATTGCTCGTGTCACCTGAACTCGGTTACGAACATCGTGCTGCAGCCTGACGGAAAACTCCTGGTGGCTGGAACCGCGCCGGAATTATCCTCACGCGCAAAGGTGATCAGGCTCAATCCCGATGGCTCGCTCGATCCGTCATACAATGCGGACCTTCCGTTAAATGCCGGGGGAGCCTCCTCCAGTTTCATCAGGCTCATCCAAAGCGACGGCAAGGCGTACATAGAAATCACCAATTCGCAGGGAGGTTTTGTTTCGCGAGCGATATACAGGTTCAACACCGACGGAAGCCGGGATACCGGTTTCACGCCTATCAGCGTCGGCGCCGGCCAAGCGATACAGACCGTGGCCGTCGAACTTGTCGAGCAAGGCGGGAAACTGTATCTCGCAACTAATTCGTTCGGCGGCGTCAGTTCGGCGGGGTCTTTGAGCCGATTTAATACCGATGGCACAACCGACAGCGGTTGGCAGCGGCCGAGCGTTGAACCCAATACGAGCTCCTTGATCGCCGACATGGATTTTCAGGCCGATGGAAGCCTGCTCGTAAGCGGGAAATTTAATTCTATTAACGGTTTTACCGCGACGAACCTCGCACGCATCCTGCCGGCCGGCAACGTGGACCTCACATTTGCGCCGCCAGGGGTCTTTGAGGGCGGTCTGGTCGAGGTGCTGGCGAACGGGAAAATTCTTTGGAGCCCCAAGGTCGATATCAGCGGAGACCTTCAGTTCTACCGCCTGAAAGCCGATGGCACCCTCGACCCGACCTTTGTGGACTCGACCACGATCCCGTGGTTCGGAAGCAGATGGGTTCTCGACGCGACGGAACGCATCTACTTTTTCGGCGGTGATGGAAAGTTTCACCGGCTCAATCCGAACGGCGACACCGATGCATCGTTCGCCCCTGATGTCCAGGATTTCGGCAAAGTTTACGCGATGGCGCGGCAACCGGACGGAAAGATATTGATGGCGGGCTTGTTCGACGAGGTGAACGGCGCTCAACGGGTGTCTATGGCGCGGGTCAATGCAGACGGAAGCCTTGATACTTCATTCAACGCGGGAACCGGCTTCGATCAGCCTCCGACAAAGCTCGTGCTCCAGCCCGACGGCAAGATCATTGCGATAGGGCCATTCAACAGTTACAACGGCACCACACGGAACGGCATTGTGCGCATCAATGCGGACGGCGGTATCGATGCGACCTTCGTTGTGGACGCTGCCGGTGTCGAAACGGCCGCGCTTCAGGCGGACGGCAAAATCTTGATCGGGGGAACGTTCACTTCGGTCAACGGCACCGCGAAGGTCTATCTTGCAAGGCTGCTCAACAACGGCACCCTGGATAATACGTTCGGGCCGATCATCGGCGGATGCTGCGGAGTTTTCGACATCCTGAACCAGCCGGATGGCAAGATAATGATCGCCGGCCTCTTCTCCGGCGTCGACGGTTTTACCAGAAAAGATATCGCTCGCCTAAATGCAAATGGCTCGCTGGACACCTCTTTTAATTCCACCAGCACCTCAGGGCTGCGGATGGTTCGTCAGCAGCCGGACGGGAGATACCTCGCGATTTCGTCGGCAGGCATCATCCGGCTGAATTCTAACGGGTCCGCGGATCCTAGTTTTCAGAACGTGTCTGTTTTTCACGGGTCCGGGGCTTCCATCGACGGGGTCGTGATCGAGCCGAGCGGGGCAATCATTATTGGGGGACGTTTCGACACGGTCAATTCAGTCCTCAGGCCGAACCTCGCACGATTTTCACCCAACGGCGTGCCCGACCTGCTGTTCTTCCCCAAAGGAGCGAACGGCCGGGTTCGTGCCGTTATAGAAGACGGAGCCGCTCGTGTGACGATCGGGGGTGAGTTCTCGAAGGTCAACGACGTCGTTCGAGCGGGCATTGCGCGTCTGAACGTCGTCCCGTATCGAAAAACAATCGCGTTCGATTTCGACGGCGACGGCCGTGCCGACATCTCGGTTGTCAGGCCGTCGACAAATCGCTGGTACGAAGTCGTGAGCTCGACGGGTGCTGTATCCGAAGAAACCTTCGGTGTCGCCGGGGACATCCCGGTACCGGCCGATTTTGATGGCGACGGTGCGACGGACGAAGCGATCTACCGACCGTCGAACGGTCAATGGTGGTATCACAGCAGTGTGACCGGCGGATTTGTCCTAAACGTCTACGGGCTTCCGGAAGACATTCCGAGGCCGTCCGACTTCGACGGTGACGGAAAAGCAGACATCGTCCTTTTCAGGCCGTCGGAAAATAAGTGGTACCGGATAGGCAGCTTGACCCCGACCCAACTGACCTCCTTTGTTTTTGGTCTTGGCGGCGACAAACCGATCACCGGAGATTTCGACGGCGACGGCAAGGGAGATATGGCCGTGTTCAGACCCTCAACGGGAGATTGGTGGTACGCGGCCAGCTCGGCCAACAACGCCTTCAGAACCGCGCATTGGGGACAGAACGGCGACATTCCGGTGCCCGCGGACTACGACGCGGACGGGAAGACCGACTTCGCCGTGTTCCGTCCCTCGGACGGCGGCTGGTACATCTACAACTCGGGGAACGGGTCGTTCACGACGACCGCGTTCGGTACAAATGGGGACCGCCCCGTCGCGGCCGACTACGACGGGGACGGGCGTGCCGACATCGCGGTGTTCCGCCCGTCGCAGGGGCTTTGGTACCTGCTGCGGTCGACGGCGGGATTTGCCGGATACCAGTTCGGCATCAGCACGGATGTCGCGATCCCGGGATCGCTGATTCCGTAGGACGCTGAAAATTTAAGAGGTCGAGGTTCTGTGGTATTATCGCGTTTTTCTTATGAGCAATTTTGAAAGCGCGATCACAGATCTCGACCTCAATTTATTTTCGAAAATTGACAGTCAGTCCACCGACCAAGACAAGCGGTCCTTCCTCGCCATCCAACTAGCGGTGCGAAAGTTGAGGCCAGGTTATAAATACCTCGAAATTGGATCTTACCTCGGCGGGAGCATACAGCCGCACCTTCTCGACGAGGCTTGCGAACGCATATACTCGATCGATAAACGTCCCGAAAGGCAGCCCGACGCACGCGGCTTCGATTACACGTACCTTAACAATTCGACCGAGCGGATGCTGGAGAAACTCCGGACCGTCGCGCCCGATCATATGGGCAAGATCGTCACCCTTGACGGCGACTCAGGCTCGATCGATCCGGCGAAGATCGCGGAGAAGATCGACCTTTGTTTCATCGACGGCGAGCACACCGACGCGGCCGTGTTGTCGGATTTCAAATTCTGTCTGCGTGTCTTGAATGAAAATGGCTGTATCGCATTCCACGACGCACAGATCACCTACAACGGCATCGCCGCGTGCGTGAGCCACCTGGAGCAATCAGGAATTACGTTTCGCGCCTACGGCCTGCCGAGTATCGTCTTCGTTGTCGAGCTCGGTGACTTTCCGGTACACAGCGAGCCGGCGATTCTGGAGCGGCTCACCAATAATCATCAAAGTTACCTGTACTCTCTCCAGGACAACGACCGATATCGCAAGTTCGCCACCAAGTATCCGTTCCGGATGGTGAGGAACTTTATTTCGCGGGTACGCGGTGGTAATGTGAGCCATTAGAAATCCAAGGAGCCCCGTAAGCATTCTTTAGAAAATTGGGAGCGAGCATGCAAAAGAGATGTTTGGCGTTAGCCGTTATGTGCGTGATGTTGGTGTCCGCGCTTCCGGCCCATTCGCAGGACCTGGTTCCGGTCAGCGATCTCACCGGCGGGTCCAGCGTTTTCGTCTTTCGAAATACGGCAAAGGCCGCGCCTCGAAGGATCGTCGTCAAGACCGCGTTCACCAGAACGAAAACCCAGCGGATCGAAACAGCCAAACGCGTTAGCAGACAGTACGTCGCGCTCGCCAAAGTCGCTCCCCGGCGCGTGCTTTCCGCGGTAGTGCGCGAAGACGATCCTCGCATCCCGAAGATCCCGACCATGCCTCGCGAGCAAGCCTCGGTTCTTTTTGCCGGCGTTGGCGAGTTCTATATGGAAAAGGACGAGTTCCCCCGGGCTCAGGACTTTTTCCGCGAAGCAAACCAGCTGGACCCGAACAACACGAGAGCGCAGGGCGGTCTGAGCGAAGCGCTCGCGCTTGAAGGGAATGATGTCCTGGTGAAAGGGAACGTGACGGTTGCTCGCCAAAAGTTCGAAGAAGCTCTGAAGTACAACCCGAAGAACTCACCGGCGTATTTCGGATTGGCGGAGGTCTTCGCGGAGCTCGACAAAGATCCGGAAGCGATCATCAATTACGAGAAGGCACTCGCGAACGACAAGGACCTGACTGAGATCTATGTGCCGCTGGGAATTCTCTATTACCAGCGAGGGGAAATTGCGAAGTCGGAAGATCTCCTGCAAAAGGCTCTCACGATCTCCCCGAACGACGCACAGACCCAATATTTTCTCGGGCTGATCCGTTACTCGCAGAATAATAATCCGGAGGCCCTGACCGCGTTCAATAAAGCCAAGACGCTCGATCCCACGAACGCCGAGGCATTTTACCAGGCCGGCGAGACGCTCGTTCGCCTTAAGAAATATCGCGAAGCGGTCCCCGAATATCAACAGGCGACGACGCTGAAGCCGAGTTATTTCGATGCGTTCATGGGACTCGGCTCCGCGTATTTTGAGATCGACAGTTACCCGGAAGCGGTTGCCGCGTACAAGCAGGCGGAACGGCTTCGCAACGACAACATCGAGGTTCTGGTGAATCTCGGCGACGCGTATCGGCAGATGGCGGACTACGACAACGCCGAGGCGAAGTACAACCTGGCGACTGTGTTCATGGAGCGCGACAAGAATTACAACAAAGACGAAGAGGCCGACGTCTACAGCAAGATCGGCTTCGTCATCGCGAAGCAGTGCGAAGTCAACATAAAGAAATTCATCCCGTGCCGCTGGAACGTAGCCGTGCGCAACCTTGAAAAGGCTTCGGCGATAACGGACAACAACGTCGACACCGCGAACCTGGGCTGGGCTTACTACAACGCGGCTAAGGACGACTTGAACAATAAGAGACCGGAGGAAGCGAGGACGAAACTTGAAAAGGCAAAGCTGACGCTGCAGAAGGCCGCATTTTCAAGTCCGAAATATATCGAAGGCCCGCTTCTTAATCTGGGAATGGCCCTCACCGATCTTGGCGATTACGCCGGCGCCGTCGACGCGTTCCAGCGTGTGATCGCCAAACAGCCGAAGTGGGTTTTCGCGATGAACGAGCTCGGTATCGCATATCGGAAACAGGACAACTTCAAAGACGCGAGCTCCGCGTTCCGGCGGGCGGTGGCGATAGATGGGAAATACGTCATCGCTTACTACAACCTCGCCGAGTCCGAATTTCGCGCCGGCAATTTGGGTGAGGCCCAAAAGGCTTACAACAAGGTGAAGGAGCTTGGCAGACGCGATCTGGTGGCGCGGCTCCAGCTACTGAGCGCCGGGGCACTTCGCGGATAAGATAACGGCCGGAACTTTGAGAATGTGACCCCGCGGGATCCGATCAACATACAAGAGAATATTTCGCTCGGGCCGCTGACGACTCTAAAAGTCGGCGGCCCGGCGCGTTTTTTCGTTCGGACTGAGGACGAGGCACAAGTCATCGAAGCGTTCGAGTATGCCCGTCAAAAGGACCTGGAAGTTTTCGTGCTGGGCGGCGGCAGCAATATTCTCGTGTCCGATGACGGATTCGACGGGCTCGTCATTCAGATCGGGCTCCGCGGAATTACTATCGACGGGTCGTCCGTCACGGCGGCCGCCGGAGAAGATTGGGACGCGTTCGTCGCTTTATGCGTCGGGAAAAGCCTGGCGGGGCTTGAATGCCTCAGCGGTATACCCGGGATGGTCGGCGGGACGCCAGTGCAAAACGTCGGGGCCTATGGGCAAGAGGTTTCGGAATCGATCACGTCCGTCAGATGCTTTGATCGAACATGCCGCGATGTCGTGGAGCTGATCAATTCGGAATGCGGTTTCTCGTATCGGAGGAGCATTTTCAATTCGACGGATAGCGGAAGGTACGTCGTGCTCGCGGTAACATACGATCTCCGGCAAAACGGCGCGCCGAAGATCGCTTACAAAGATTTGAAAGAACATTTTTCCGATCGCGAACCGACGCTCGCCGAAACACGTGACGCCGTCCTTGCGATTCGGCGTGCCAAATCGATGGTCATCGACGTCGGCGATCCGAACTCGCGAAGCGCCGGATCGTTCTTCAAAAACCCGATCGTCGAAAAACGGGAGTTAGACGAGATCGCGGCCAGCTTCGGTGAGAACGTGCCGCACTTTCCGGCCAACGACGGCATGGTAAAAATTCCGGCCGCCTGGTTGATCGAACACTCCGGATTTTCAAAAGGTTACCGGCTCGGGAACGCGGGCATCTCGACAAAACATTCCCTCGCTCTTGTGAATCTCGGCGGAGCTTCCGCGTCCGAGATTATCTCTCTCAAAGAAAAAATACAGGCCGGCGTGCAGCAAAAATTCGGTATACTCTTACGACCAGAGCCAGTGTTCATCGGCTTCGGCCGATAAGGCAAAAACTTCTCGCTGTCCTCGTCTCCAAGGCTGCAAAACTTTATCAAGAGGTAGGCCCCATGTTCCGCAATCTGCACTCCGCGAAATCGTTTTTCTCGTCGATCCTTTTAATTTCCATCTGCTTCTCGGGCATGCTGGTGTTCCCGCAGGACATTGTCGCCTCGGACGACATCACCGGCGGCGCAAGTGTTTTCGTTTTTCGAAAATCCCGAAAAGCGCCGCAGGAAAAAGCGGCGGGTCGCTCGGTGCGCGCGGGGTCCGCCAAGGGCCGCTCGTCTCGGAATCGCTACGACACCCAACTCGCTGCGAATCGCAAAAAACGATCGGCCCAGGTAAAGGCGAATCAAGCATTGCTTGCGAAGAACCGCTCCCAGCAGCGAAACGCGAAACTGACATTGTCGAATACGCTGACCGCGAAGGCCGACGCTTTGCTGGAATCGAAACAGACCGATCAGGCCATCGCAACCTATCGGGAGGCGTTAAAGAATAATCCGAAGAACGCCGATGCGAAGTCGGGATTGAGTGACGCTCTCGTTGCGAAGGGCATCGATACGGCAGGCGATACGAACAACATTTCCGCGGGCGTGTATTTCGACGAAGCACTGACCCTCGATCCCATGAACGACGTCGCCTACGCCAAGCTCGGGGATCTCTACGACGCCGCGAACGATTCGGCAAAGGCCCGAATGAACTACGAAAAAGCGCTCCAGATCAATCCTGAAATGGTGGCGGTCTACGTTCCCGTAGGCATCTCGTACCTGAACAGCGGCGAGATCGCGAAGGCGGAGGACGCACTGCAGAACGCGGAAAAGCGCGGCGTATCGGACGCGGAATTTTTCAACCTCAAGGGCATGACGCTCTACAAGCAAAACAAGAATGCGGAATCACTTGCGGCGTTCGAAAAAGCTTTGTCCATCGACGGCCGCAACGCGACTTCGAAGTATTACCGGGCGGCACTGCTCGATCGAATGAATCAGCCCGAGCAATCCCTCGTCGCGTATCGTGAGACGGTCGCGATCGCACCCGAGTACGCACCCGCGTGGTTTGATCTCGGCGTCGCCAGTTACAACCGCGGCGATTATCCGGATGCGGAAAAATCATACAAGGAAGCTATACGCATCGACCCCGACTATTACCAGGCTCACGCGAACCTCGCGAGCACTCTGCGCCAGCAGGAAAGATTTGCCGAGGCCAATGCTGAATACAAGCTCGCCGAGGTCGGCATAAAGGATAATCCGGATCTCTACAGCGAGTGGGGTTACTGTCTTGGGAAGACCAACGAGTGGGACAAGTCGGTGGTCCGGCTCGAGCAGGCGCGGAAGGTGAGCCCGGACGCCATCGATGACACGAACGTCGGCTGGGGTTATTACAACTCGGCGCAGATCGACAAGAAGAACAAGAAAGATGCTGAAGCGAACGCGAAGCTGCAGAAGAGCAAAGAGTCTTTGCAAGCAGCCGTGCAGAAAAATCCAAAGCTCGATGCCGCGTACATGAACCTCGGCTCGACAAATAATGCTCTCGGAGATTTTGAAGCTGCCGTTGCTGCATTGAATGTAGCGCTCAGTCTCCGCAGCGACTGGGTGATCGCGATCAACCAGCTCGGGCTTGGCTATCGCGGCCTGAATAATCTTTCCGCCGCGATCCAGCAATTCAACCGGGTCGTGACGCTTGATGCGAATAACGTCGGCGGGCTTTTCAATCTCGGATCCGCCCAGTACGCGAGCGGTGACAAGAAGGGAGCGAAGAAGACCCAGGATCGCCTAAAGAAGCTTAATCCGGAACTGGCGAACCAGCTCGGAAGTATCATCTCCGGCAAAATCATCGAAGCCGGAACGCGGGAAATAAAGAAAAAGATTCCGCTATCGATACCGAGGTTCCCGTAAGCGGACGCGGAGGCTGGCGGTTGAGAAATATCTCCGATTCATTCAAGGCCGGCGCGCTTTATCAGGTCTGAGTACCGGCGATCTGTGTGAAGTTTCTCGAAGCGCTGGTCGAGGCGGAGGAACACGAGATTGTACGAATTTGCCGCTAGAGCTTTCTCGAGCCATTCGAATGTCGCGTCCCCGTCACCGAGTCCGGACATTATGACCGCGAGGCAATAAGGATCGACGTAGCGATCGGCGGACATGTGTTCGAGCTCATCCAAAACCCTGCGAGCTTTCTCCCGACGGCCGGACAGCATATTGCATTTCACATGATTCAGTAGTGATACGGGGACTTAATCTTATCGGCAGATGCCCGGAAAAACCTTGTGTTCGCCGCCAGGCTTAGTGCTATAATCGGCCCGTTCACTTCAAAAACAAATTGTCTGAGCGGCGGACAAGGCCCCTCTTTCACGCGTTTTTTACCTTCGATCAAAGGGAAATTCGGCTTGGCAAGTACCGAGGGCTTCACCACC
>DATLCA010000489.1:0-2305 GCA_035526605.1 Pyrinomonadaceae bacterium
GAACGCCCCGACGCTCGGGCAGCGGATTACGTTCTATCGTGCGTTCCTGAATGTTGCGTCTACGGAAAACGCCCGGTCGACACTCAAAGACATACTTAATTTGAAATTTCAAATTTCAGATTTGAAATTGAAAACCAAGGACCGCTTCGACATCGTAACGCGTCTCCTTATCCTCAACGACCCAGAGGCGCCCAAGCTTCTTGCGGATCTCGAAAGAACCGAAACCTCCGACGAAGCCAAACGCTACGCATATGCCGCGAGAGCCGGAATCGCAACTGCCGAGAACAAGGCAAAGTTCTGGAACGATTTCACGGCGAACAAAGAGATTTCCGAAAGCTGGATCGAGGCCGCGTTCGGACCGTTCAATTCAGTCCGGCACGCCGATCTGACTTTGCCGTATCTCGAACGCGCGCTGAAGGAGCTTCCCAACCACAAACGCAATCGCAAGATCTTCTTCATCAACGGCTGGCTCGGGGCTTTCATCGGCGGGCAAAAAAGCGAAGAAGCGTTGGCTATCGTGAACAAATTCCTGGCGGACAACCCGGACCTCGATCGCGATCTGCGTTTGAAGATTCTCGAAAACGTCGATCTGATCGAGCGGGCGGTGAAGATCCGGGGGAAGGTTGCGACGCGCTGACTGGACCGCAGGCATCCTGCCTGCAACGTCGCGGCTTCCGCGGCGTCAAGCCATAGCGATTTGAGCGGTACTGGTTGCTTCCAGCTTCAGCCTTCGTGCACGTAGGCGGGCGCGCTCGATCGACGGCGTCGACGTTCTTCAATAACGATTCGGGGCACGGAGGTTTTTTCGTGCTTCGTACTCATGCAGGCAGGATGCCTGCGCTCCAGTCGCGCTGCACGCAGGAGGCTTGGGTTCCAGTCTCTTCAGTCGTTTCTTCGGTGCGGCACGGCACGGACATTTCACATCTCGTCACAAAAAACTTTCCGGCGGTGTTCTTCTCATTAAGAATGATGTCGCCGCGCGCACCCTGGTCGAAATGTTTTTGTAACTAACCCGGATCCCGGGACGTCTCTTTTAGAGACGTACATCGACAATCGCGCAACAGTCCCGAAACTTTTCGCTTTGCCGTCCCCTAGCGGTAAAGCGCTTCCATTCGTTCTAAACACAATTCGCCAGGCGAGAGGAGCCTTACCTTATGAAACGACGTGAGTTTTTGACCAAGAGTTCGATGGCCTTAGCGGCCGTCGCGGCCAGCGATCTGTGGGTGGGTCGCGTTTTTGCGGGCGATCCGGCGTTGCCGGTGTCGCTGCTAGACACATACTTCCACGTAGCAAAATCGGATATTCAGAAAGTGCTCGCGGCCACGGTCGCCAAGGGCGCCGAGTTCGCGGACGTCTTTTTCGAGTACCGGATCACGTCCAATCTCAGCTTCGAAGAAGATATCGTCAAATCAGCCCGCCGGGGAATCGTGCAGGGCGTCGGGATCAGAGCAGTAAAGGGTGATCAGATCGGCTTCGCATTTACCGAAGACCTCTCGCTCGCGAGCATGCTCGAAGCCGCCGGCGCGGCCGCGGTTATCGCTTCCGACAATGTCGCCAAGGCCCGCATAGTCGGGATGACCGACACGAAGGTAAAGAATCTCTACCCGATCGCGGAACTGGCTACCTCGACCGAGCTGACGAAGAAGCTGGGCTTCATCAAAGAAGCAAATGTGGCCGCAAAGGCATACGATCCGAAGATCGTCCGCGTTTCGGTCGGGTTCAACGACGAGGTCAAGCACGTCGCATATGCGAACTCCGACGGCGTGTATTGGGAAGACTCGCAGCCGCTCTTCATGTTCACCGCGTTCTGCATCGCGGAGGATGGAAAGACCCGCGAAACGGGTTATAAGGGCGGCGGCGGGCGCATCGGGATGGAATACTTCAATAAGCAGAAGGCCGGCGATATCGGGAAGGAAGCCGCCCGCATCGCGGTCGTCAACCTCTCGGCACAGGAAGCCGAAGCCGGAGCCCAGACCGTCGTGATGGGGCCCTCGGAAAGCGCGGTGCTTCTTCATGAAGCGGTTGGTCACGGTCTTGAAGCGGACTTCAATTACAAGAAGCTGTCCAACTACTCGGGCCGCGTCGGCCAGAAGGTCGCGTCGGATCAGTGCACCGTGGTCGACGAAGGATTGTTCGAGAACATGCGCGGCACCATCAACGTCGACGACGAAGGAAACGCCCCGCAGGCCACGACGCTGATCGAGAACGGAATCCTTCGCGGCTACATGAACGACCGCATCAGCGCCAAGCAGCTTGGCGTTAAGCCAAGCGGCAACGGCCGTCGCCAGGCTTACAATCACCCTCC
>DATLCA010000490.1:0-2035 GCA_035526605.1 Pyrinomonadaceae bacterium
ATCGGCCGACCTTGCCGCGGTGAATGTTTCAAGGAAGCGTCGAGCCGCATCGGCGTCCGGCAGGCCAGTGAGGATGTGGTCCAAGTTGTTCATCAAATCACATTCGTCCGCGTCGGTGGGCCGCTCTCCGCCGCGCGAGCGGCGAGATGAATTTAGCCGTGAGTGGTACCCACGGAGTAGTCCCATCGCGGACCCGGCGTTTTCATGACCGAAATCTCCTCGGATCTATCCCGTAATTTCTAATCTTGTAGGCCAGTATCCGCTCCGTCGAATCCAACTGGCGGGCGGCCTTTGCGATGTTGCCGCGGGTTGATTTCAACGTGTCCTGGATGAGCCCGCGCTCGAAGGCCTCGACGGCGGATTTCAGTGTCAAATTCGTCACCGTTCCGGATACCTCCGCCGTCTGGAGCGTCGGCGGGAGATGATGACTGTGAATGACGTTCGAGTCGCAGACTAGCACCGCTCGCTCGATCGCGTTCTCCAGCTCCCGCACGTTCCCGGGAAAGTGATACGCCATCAACATGTCGATCGCCGGTGTCGAGATGCGCCGGATCCGTTTGCCGTGTTCCTGTTCGTACTTTTCGAGGAAGTGTTCGGCAAGAAGAAGAATGTCGGACCGCCTCTCCCGCAGCGGCGGTAGAAATATCGTGAACACGTTCAGGCGATAGTAAAGATCCTCGCGGAACTCGCCCTTCGCGATCGCTTCTTCGAGATTCTTGTTTGTCGCCGTGATCAGACGGATGTTTGTCTTGATCGTCTGTGTTCCGCCGAGCCGCTCGAACTCGCGCTCCTGCAGTACGCGCAGAAGCTTGATCTGAGTTTGCAGCGGCAGGTCCCCGATCTCGTCAAGGAAAAGCGTTCCGCCTTCGGCCATTTCGAAGCGGCCTTTCTTGAAACGATCGGCGCCGGTGAAGGCACCCTTTTCGTGGCCGAACAACTCGGCCTCGATCAAAGTATCGGGGAGCGCCGCGCAGTTCAGTTTTACCAGCGGCCTTTTGCTGCGGAGACTGTTGTAATGGATCGCGTTCGCGATCATCTCCTTGCCGGTGCCGCTGTCGCCGCGGAGCAGCACGGTCGCGTTCGACCGAGCGACCTGGCTGACTTGGTCGTACACGAGCTTCATTGGATTCGAAGTCCCGACCATGTGGGAGAAGTCATGTTTCTCCTTGAGCTCTTGCTTGAGGTGGGAGTTTTCGTCGATGAGCTTTTGTCGTTCGCTGTGCACCGCCCGCTCGATCCGCAGCGACTGCGCGATCATCGACGCGGCAAGCCGGAGGATCTCGCTCGCGACCGTGACTGTTTTATTATCCGCGGCGAGCGCGGCGAGTACGCCGAGAGGTGTGTTGGCGAGTACGACGGGTGTTGCGAGCAGCCTGGTCTGGGCGGTTTCGTGAAGATCGAGATGGATGTCGGTTCCGGCAAGCGGGACGGATATCGGCCGAGCATCTTCGAATACCTGGCGGAAGATTCCATGGTCGACCTGGGCGTCGAGTTTTCGGAATTCGCTGATCGCGAGCCCGGCCGCGGCCGAGATGGAAAGGCGCCCGTCGCCGGCAGTTTCGAGAATCAATAGACAACCGCGAAGGTCAAAATTCTGTCTGAGGGTCTCCAAAACGCCGTGAAAGTCGGGTCGCCCATCTTTCGACGCGGCAAGTGACGCGTTGATTTCGGAGACGATCTGGAGAACATCGAAGGACATTTTTGTCTGATTCCGGGAAGGATGGAGTCTACCAGAGACGATCGGTTGTATAAAGCCCGACGCCCTATTGTTCGACAATAGTGAAGGAATTAGCCTTGGGACCGTAGGCGGCCACTTACTGTGTACCGCAACCCCCCGCGTGCATGAGTGCGAAGCACCGACTGGACCGCAGGCATCCTGCCTGCATGAGCACGAAGTGCGAAAAAGCTTCGTCACCCGGAACCGATACCTTCCGACGTCGATGCCAAAACTTGGGCGGCATGCGTATCAACCCGCAAAGGGGCACAAATCGAAAAACAATCGCCGCACCGAGCCGTTATCGTCTGACGCCTTGGA
>DATLCA010000491.1:0-1783 GCA_035526605.1 Pyrinomonadaceae bacterium
GGCAAACGGTTTCTCTGGCTTAGCGAGCGGTCGGGATGGCGGCACGCTTATTCGGTTTCCGCGGACGGTACGGACGTACGGCCGATCACGAAAGGAGAGTTCGACTTGATCGCCCTGCAGGCGGTTGACGAACCTGGCGGATGGCTTTACTACGCTGCTTCACCGACCAATGCCGCGCAGAAATATCTCTACCGGACAAAACTTGATGGTTCCGGTCAGCCCGAACGCGTCACGCCGGCCGGCGACAATGGTTGGAACAACTACAATATCTCGACGAATCGTCGTTGGGCGGTGCAGACCTCGTCGTCTTACGGGAAAGCGCAGAAGATCTCGTTGCTCGATCTTTCCAACGGTTCCGTCACCCGCACGATAGTCGACAACGCCGCCCTGCAAGCCAAACTCGATAAGCTCCAGAAAGGCACACATGAATTTTTCCGCGTCGATGTCGGCGACGGAGTTTCTCTCGACGGCTGGATGATGAAGCCGCCCAACTTCGATCCGTCGAAAAAATATCCCATCCTGTTTTACGTCTACACCGAGCCTGCCGGTCAGACGGTACTGGATTCATGGCAGGGCGCGAATTACCTCTGGTTCACCATGCTGACCCAGCAGGGTTACATCGTCGCGAGTGTCGATAACCGCGGCACACCGGCGCCTCGCGGTCGTCAGTTTCGAAAGAGTATCTATCGCAAGCTGGGTGTGCTCAACTCGCAAGATCAGGCGAACGCTGCAAAGGCGATCATCGCGAAGAATTCATTTATCGATCCGGCACGTGTCGGCGTCTGGGGGTGGAGCGGAGGAGGCGTCGCGACGCTAAATGCCATGTTCCGCTACCCGGATGTCTACAAAATGGGAATGTCGGTCGCACCGGTCGCGGACAATCACTATTACGACACGATCTACACCGAGCGGTATCTGGGCCTTCCAAAAGACACCGAGCAGGATTACAAGAATGCGTCGCCGATCACGTTCGCAAAGAATCTGAAAGGCGATCTGTTGATCGTCCACGGCACTGGTGACGACAACGTTCATTACCAGGGGACCGAGTATCTTGTGAACGCTTTGGTCGCGGCAAACAAACCGTTCACGATCATGGCGTACCCGAACCGCACGCACGGCATTTTCGAAGGCGAAGGCACGACACTTCACCTTTACAGTTTGTTGACGAGGTATCTCAATGAGCATCTGCCGGCTTCGAGTACGGCTTCAGAAGTGCCGGAGTGACCTGATTCTTGAATCGCAAGCAGTAGTTGGCTAGAGACTTCCGTTGGCTGGATAGTAGGCGAAGGGCTGGATGACGTGTATCGATCGCACTTGAAACGGCTAGGCAATGGAAAGAGACCTTCTGTCTCAAGACATTGATCTCATGACAACAAATATCCCGAGAGTTCGAATCACTCCTGAAGCCACCGAGGTTATTGAACAGCTTCGCGCCAAACACGGCGACCTCATGTTCCACCAATCGGGCGGATGCTGCGACGGATCGTCGCCGATGTGTTATCCAAAAGGTGAGTTCATCGTCGGCTCATCCGATGTCTGGCTCGGCGAGGTTGCCGGTTGTGATTTCTTTATGGCGAAGGATCAGTTCGAATTCTGGCAGCATACGGAACCGACGATCGACGTCGTGAAAGGCCGCGGTGCAAGTTTCTCGCTCGAGATCCCGCTCGGGTTGCGCTTCGTGACAAAGTCGCGAGTCTTCACATACGAAGAATCGCAAAATCTCATTCCGACCCATCCGGGCGACGCGGCCGCGGCCGAAGTTAGCCGCGCGTAAAAAACTAAC
>DATLCA010000492.1:0-4382 GCA_035526605.1 Pyrinomonadaceae bacterium
GGGAGTTGGGGCTTGGGACTTGGGACTCGTGGCTTGTAAACTCGAAGTATGGGTGCGGTAGTGTTGTTCGACGGGGTATGCAACTTCTGCGATGCGTCGGTGAATTTTGTCATCGACCATGACCCAGAAGGGTATTTCAAATTCGCACCTCTACAGTCCGATGCGGGAAAAAAGTTGGCAGCCGAACACGGTCTCGCGTCGGAGACGGGGGAGTCGCCGGCGGTGGAGGACCTGATCCCGATCGACTCCGTGATCGTGATCGAAGACGGAAAGGCTTACACGCATTCGACGGGTGCGTTGCGGATCGCCCGAAGACTGACGGGAATCTGGTCCATGTTTTACGCATTCATCGTGGTGCCGAAACCGATCCGAGATTTCTTCTACCGCTTATTTGCGAAATACAGGTATCGCTTGTTCGGCCGGAAGGACCAATGCATGCTGCCCTCGCCGGAAGTGAGGACAAGGTTTTTGAATTGATGTACAAGCTCGCGCGTGAGCGAGGGCGATATATCCAATGTTATGCATCGCGCCCCTGTTCACGCTCCGGCTTGGGTGCAAAAAATTATGAAAGCAATTTGGAATGAACAGACATTGGCTGAGAGCGACGCGACAGTCGTCGTCGAAGGCAATCACTATTTTCCGAAGGACTCGATCAACTCCGAGTTCTTTCAGCCTAGCGAAACTCATACCGTCTGCGGATGGAAAGGCACCGCCAGCTACTACGATGTGGTCGTGAACGGCGAAAAGAACACGGACGCGGCCTGGTACTATCCCGAGACAAAGCCTGACGCGAAGGAGATAGAGGGTTACGTCGCGTTTTGGAAAGGGGTGATCGTGACCGAATAGGTTTAATAAGTGATTCCTTCAAGGAAATGAGTTTTTCGCTCGACACACTTGAATACTCGAAGCTGCTCGAGCTGGTCTCGCGCAACGCGCAGACACCGATGGGCGAAGCGCGGTTCGCCGAGCTGCGTCCCCTGACGGACCGGGCGGCGGTGGAGCGTTCGCTGGATGCGATCTCGGAAACCATCTTGCTGAACGAAGAAAAGCAGGTGACATGGTCGTTCAGCGGATTACAGGACCCGTCCGACGCGGTAGCGATCTTGAAAATCAGAAACGCGACCCTCGAGCCCCACCTTCTGTTGGAGATCTCGCGCGTTTGCAACCAAGCACTGTTTGCCCGGGCCTCGATCCAACCGGAAAAAGAATTCACGCCGACCCTGTGGCGGATCGTCGAGTCGATCCCGCCAACCCTCCTCGCCGCCATTGATCGGATCAACAAAAAACTTCTTCCGAGCGGGGAGATCGACGACTCCGCCTCGCCGGAGCTCGCAAGACTGCGGCGGGAGATAAACAATCAACGGGCGCGGCTGACTAAGTCGCTGGAGTCGGTGATGCGCTCGTCAGGCGTCGCGATCCAGGACGAGATCGTCACCGTTCGTAACGATCGATTCGTGATTCCCGTGAAGGCAGACTTCCGCGGAAAGGTCGGCGGCGTGGCTCACGGATTTTCCTCGAGCGGGCAGACCGTTTTCGTCGAACCGTTGGAAGCCATCGAGGCCAACAACGAGCTGCAAAATTTAAAAGGCAAAGAGGAACGCGAGGTAGCGAAGATATTGTTTGAGCTTACCGAGCAGCTCCGCGAAGAGCTTCCGGCGGTGGAGCTCGCAATTGAAGCGGTCGCCGAGCTGGACTTCATAAAAGCCAAGGTCGAGTTTGCGCGGAAGTTCAGGGCGGTAGTGCCGGAAATTGCGGATGATGAAACACTTGAGCTTATCGGCGCCCGGCACCCGCTGCTTGAGGAGAATCTCCTAAATGCGGAACGCGAAACGCGGAATGCGGAATCGTTGTCGGAACGGCACCCGGCTTCAAAGGCAGCAGCAAACGATAACGAAGCGGATTCCGCATTCCGCGTTCCGCATTCCGCATCTAGGGAGATCGTCCCGAGCTCCTTCACCTTAACGAAAGACAAATCAGTAATGATCATCTCCGGTGCCAACGCGGGCGGAAAGACGGTCGTCCTGAAAACCGCCGGACTGCTCAGCCTTATGTCGATCTCAGGCCTGCCCGTGCCGGCAACAAGTGCGCGAATTCCCTTCTACGCATCCGTCCTCGCGGACATAGGCGATCATCAATCACTCGCCGCGAACCTTTCCACATTCTCGTCGCACATGTCGAACATCGCCGACATGATGCGCGAGTGCAAGGCTCCGTCGCTGGTCCTCCTAGACGAAGCCGGAACGGGCACTGATCCGGAGGAAGGCTCGGCCCTCGGCGTTGCGATCGTCGATCACTTCCGCCGAAAGTGCAAAGCACAGCTAATAGCCTCGACGCACTATCGCGGCTTGAAAATTTACGCGGCAAATGACGAACAAGTCATAAACGCCTCGGTAGAATTCGATGAAAAAACTTTACAGCCGACATACAAACTTCTACTCGGTCTAGCAGGTGCATCCTCGGGGATCCAGATCGCGAGTCGCTTCGGCATCTTGCCCAACGTAATCGCCGAAGCGAGAGAGAATCTCGATATCTCCGCACAGGACGCTGAAGCGTATCTGCGTAAGTTGCAGGACGAAACGAAGCAAGCCGAAGACCTCCGCATCGCCCTCGAAGAAGAACGTGAAGCCGTCGCGATGAAATACGCAAACCTCGAGATCGAAGCCGGCAAAAAAGAAAGGGTCCGCCAGAAAGAATTCGAGAACACACTCGCCCGCACCGTCGACGATTTCGAACGCCAGTCGGCCGCCTTCATGAAATCGATCGAGGACAAAGCCCTCCGAAACAAGCTCGATAAGGAACGCTCTTCCCGCAAGGCCGAGTTGAACCGGGCAGTAGTCTCAAAGCTGAGCGAGGCCGGGACGCGGGGACGGGGCGACGCGACGACAGCACGGGCGAGTGCAACAACAAATGACTCCCCTCCTTACCAAGGAGGGGTGGCAGCCGCTTCGGCTGACGGGGTGGTTCTCTCTGTGGGAGCTAAGGTAATCACATCTTTCGGCAATGTCGGCACAGTAGAAAAGCTCGACAAAGAAACAGCCGAAGTCCTAGTCGGTGGAATGCGTCTACGAGAAAAAGTAGCCAACCTGAGACTCGCCGAACACCAGGCAGGACAGGCGGAGACCCGACCGGTAGGGAGGGTGCCAAACAACAATATTTCCAAACCCATCGACTCCCCCGATGCCGCCGCCGAACTCAACCTCATCGGCAAAACAACCGCCGAAGCCGAATACGATCTCGACCGCTTCATCGACGACGCCTACATCGCTTCCCTCCCCCGCGTCCGGATCATCCACGGTTACGGCACCGGTGCGCTAAAGAATTACGTGCATCATTTCTTGAAGAACCACGAACTGATTGAGAAGTTTGCATTCGCGCCGCCCGACCAAGGCGGCAACGGAGCGACTGTGGCGGAGATGAAACTGTAGAACCTATACCATGGACCTTCAGCATAAATCGCCCATTTACACGGTGGTACAAAAAGGCTGGGAGTTATTAATGGTAATTACGGGCTAATGCTCAAATCGAATATTTTTCGAATAGTGCTCCTCTTCACAACCATGGCACCTAGTGGATATGGACAGGATCTGCATCAACCGATATTGGTTGAGGAGCATGGGTCGATCCCCTGCGATGACTCATTGGCCCGGTTGGATGCATTCTACGCCGATCTTTACAACAATCCAGGCTCGTCTGGATTTATCTCAATTGCAAACGCTCCCGAGAAAAGGCGAGACGGTGTATTTCGGGCAGATTGGATCCCCAAGTACACCCGATTTCGGGGATTCGATCTAAGTCGAATAAAGATCGTGCGCACCTTGAACGATGGCGATTTGCGAGTCAGTTTTTGGCGAATACCACCTGGGGGAATTGAGCCGGCCGTCAAGGTTGATGAATCGTATGAACTTCCTCGAATTATGAATCCTTTTCTTTTTGGCTGGGAAGATGAAATTGGTGATCCTATCTGCCCTCCCGTCGATCATACAAAGATCTTTGCGCGGTTCTTGAAAGCCAATCCGTCCGCTCGCGCCAATCTTGTTTCGCGGGCCAAGTCGTTGAAAACAGCTAGCAGAAACGCGGCACATGTCGTTGTGAAGTTAGTTAGGACGTATAGGATTCCCCGAAGTCGCATCCGTATTTTTCTTCGCCATAGAGAGCTAAATCCGATGGCAAGTTCACTACCAATCACCGAATTGTGGTTTCTTCCTTAGGCTAGCTCGGCTACTCTCGCCAGCGCGATCGCCGAGCGCCTCGCGGCGAACGTCTCCGACGCGACGCTCATCCGCCTCGACGGGCAGCGCAGCTTCGGCGCGGGCGCCACCTCCGCGGCCGCCGCCTTGCTCGATCGTCTCGCGCAGATCGCGGACGCCGCCGCGCCTTCACCC
>DATLCA010000493.1:0-24204 GCA_035526605.1 Pyrinomonadaceae bacterium
CGGTCGAACTTGCATCAGTCGCCTTTATATTCGGGAAAGATTAAAGGAGTCGGCCCCCGATACTGCCCATCGATTGAAGACAAAGTCGTCAAATTCGCGGACAAGGATAGACACCAGCTTTTTCTCGAGCCGGAAGGCTTGAACACGAATGAAGTTTACTTGAATGGGTTTTCGACGTCGTTGCCATCGGACCTGCAGGTTGAACTGCTTCGGATGGTACCCGGGTTCGAGAAAGTGCAGATCGTGCGGCCGGGCTATGCGATCGAATACGACTTCGTTGATCCGCGCGAGCTTAGGCCGACGATGGAAACGACTCGAATGAATGGCCTTTTCCTTGCCGGGCAGATTAACGGAACTACCGGTTACGAAGAAGCCGCGTGTCAGGGTCTGATGGCGGGAATCAATGCTGCGTTTTCCGTCCAGGGCCGCAAGTCTTTTATTTTGAACCGACGGGAAGCTTATATAGGTGTTTTGGTAGATGATCTGATCAGGCACGGCGTCGACGAGCCCTATCGGTTGTTTACTTCCCGGGCGGAAGCCCGTTTGACGCTCCGGCACGACAACGCCGATCATCGTCTGAGCGCTCACGGCAATCAAATCGGTCTCCTTACGGATGAGGACTGGAATAGGTTTAATTCCAGGCGCGATCGTATTGCTAGTCTCAGAAATCTACTCGACAACACTCGGTTTAAACGGTCGTCGGCCGAATACGCGGGTATTTCGCGGATCTTGGGTGCGGATTTGGGTGATTCGATAACCCTCGGTCAGTTGGCGATGCGGCCTGGGGTGGACAAAGAAATGATTCTCACGTTATTGCCGGTAGACCGGAGTTCGATAAAGGTTTCAGATCTCGAGACAGCACTTGCGGACTCTCTGTATAGCGGATATATCGAGAAGCAAAATATAGCCGATCAGCGGACTAACCACCACGACGCTTTACGGGTTCCTGATAATTTCGAGTTTAGTGGAGTCAGCGGTCTCTCTAATGAGATGGTCGAACGGTTGGAACGTGCCCGGCCTCACAACTTTGCTCAAGTTCGACGAATCTCGGGCCTCACGCCTGCCGCACTTTCGACAGTTTTGGTCCATTTGACGGCTCAAAACGCGAATATTCGCTGACAAAGTACAGTGTGGAACGTTCCACAATCAGGCCCGGCCGGTTTTCGAGACCCGCCGCGTATGGTACTTTTACCTTACTTCTCATTCGGCTAAACATGGGCAGAATAATCGCCATAGCAAACCAAAAAGGCGGCGTGGGGAAAACAACCACCGCCATTAACATTTCCGCAAGTTTAGCGCTCGCGGGAAAAAAGGTACTTCTGATTGATGCGGATCCTCAAGGAAACGCCACGTCAGGCTCGGGCATCGCGAGGTCGGTGAACCGGCGATCGCTTTACGAGACGATGATCTCCGGCGATTCGATACGCGATGTGGTAGTCCCCACCCAGATAGAAACCTTTTGGGTTGTGCCCTCGAACAAGAATCTAGCCGGTGTCGAAATCGAGTTCGCCGACGCAGAAAATAAAGCAGGTATATTGAAAAAACTGCTGGACCCTATCCGTGAGTACTTCCATTTTATTATTATAGATTGCCCGCCTAGCCTCGGAATTTTGACGATAAATGGACTTACGGCGGCGGATTCGCTTTTGGTGCCCATTCAATGCGAATACTTCGCCCTCGAAGGGGTAACAGAACTGTTTGAAACGCTGGCCAGCTTAAAGAGGGAACTTAACCCAAATCTCTCAATCGAAGGACTGCTTTTAACGATGTATGATGAACGAACGAATCTTTCCGGGGCGGTCGCGAAAGACCTTCGGGACTTTTACGGGCCGAAGGTCTTCAAAACCGTTATTCCCAGGAACGTCAGGCTTGCAGAAGCTCCCAGCTTCGGCAAACCAATAGTGCTCTATGATCCCAAATCGCGCGGCGCGATAAGCTATTCAGAACTTGCAAAGGAGATGCTAACTAATGGCTAGACAAGCTTTAGGAAGGGGCTTGAGTGCTCTGCTCGGCGATGACGGGCCACAAGCGTCGAAGTCCGAAACGACTGTGAGCGAGTTGGATATCGATCTCATTCAGCCCAATCCCGAGCAGCCGCGGACCCGCTTTACGGAATCTGCCCTGGAAGAGCTGGCCCAGTCGATCTCCGCGAATGGTGTCGTACAACCCATCGTTGTCCGCCGGAAAGGAGAGAAATATGAGATCGTCGCCGGCGAGCGTCGCTGGCGGGCCGCCCAGCGAGCCGGATTACGTAAGATTCCCGCCGCAGTGAAAGATGTCTCCGACGATAAACTTCTCGAACTGGCCCTCATCGAGAATATCCAGAGACAGGAACTTAACCCGATTGAGGAGGCCGCAGCCTACCGAAAACTGATTGACAACATGGGGTTTACCCAAGAGGCTCTCGCGGCGAGCGTGGGCAAGGACCGCACCCTCATTGCCACGTCGCTGCGGCTTTTGAAGCTGCCACCCGACATTCAAACGCTGGTTGAGGAAGGAAAACTTTCAGCCGGACACGGTCGGGCGCTTCTTATGACGGATGATTTAATCCTTCAAAGGCGGGTCGCCAGGTCAGTCATCGAAAAGACTCTTTCGGTCCGAGAAACCGAGCGCGCGGTTAAAAACTCGGGAGCCCACAGGATAAAAAGTATTGTGCGAGTGGACGGTCCCACAAAGGATCCCAACCTGACGGCTGCCGAGACCAAGCTTCGCAGACGCCTCGGAACTAATGTAAGCATCCTGCCGAATGGCAAAGGAGCCGGCGGCCGGCTTGAAATCGAGTACTACAACCAGGACGATCTCGACCGGATATATCAGACGATAATCGAACAGGAGGCAAAGTGAAGCGACTTACTGAAATGGTTTCCTGCGCGGGTTGAGTGGCCAAACTCGCGCCCAGCGACCTTGCTCAAGTTTTGAGCAGGTTACCCGCACAACCTACCGAAAACGTGATCGTCGGTTTTGATACGGCCGACGACGCGGGAGTTTTCCGCCTTACGGACGATCTCGCGCTCGTCCAGACCGTCGACTTTTTTACGCCGGTATCGGATGATCCCTTCGTCTACGGTCAGGTGGCAGCGGTTAACTCTTTGAACGACGTGTACGCCATGGGCGGAAGGCCGATAAGCGCTTTATCCGTAGTTTGTTACCCACAGAAGGGAGACTGGGATGTTCTCGCTGAAATACTTGCCGGCGGGCAAAGCGCGATGAACGCGGACAAGGTCGTAGTGATCGGGGGGCACTCGGTCGACGATCAGGAAATGAAGTTCGGATATGCGGTGACGGGTGTGATAAACCCGCGCCGCGTAATCACCAACGCCAATGCCAAGCCCGGAGACGCGCTCATTCTCACAAAACCGATAGGAACCGGCGCGATAAACACCGCCGTGAAAAATGGCAAAGCGAGTCCGGAAACCATCGCGGCGGTCACGCGGGCGATGACCGCTTCCGCGGCTTATGCATCTGAAGTGATGCAGGAGCTGGGCGCTAACTCATGCACCGACGTAACGGGCTTTGGGCTGCTGGGCCACGCGTACGAAATGGCAAGAGGGAGTAACGTGACTCTTGATATTGAGTCCGCGTCCGTGCCACTACTACCTGACGTTCTCGACCTGATTGCGCAGGGAATGCTCACCCGCGGCGACAGGAACAATAGGCAATACGTTGGTGATGCGGTACGTTTAGCTAGTAGCGTTTCCGGCGAAATGCAGAGTGCCCTATACGATCCTCAAACGGCGGGCGGCCTTTTGATAAGTCTCCCGCCGGAAAAGGTAGATGAGTATTTGAAAAGGGTAGACGGTGCGAAGGTTATCGGCGGCGTAGCGGAAAAACGCGAGTATTTGATCGACGTCTTCTAATTAAAGTGTTTTTATTTATCCTCGAATCTATCGGAACCTCAGAGCTGATCCTTATCGGGATTATCGCGCTGATTTTTTTGGGCCCGCGCAAATTGCCGCAAATCGCGAAAACCATCGGCAAGACGATGGCGGATTTCCGCAACACGACCAACGAATTCAAGTCGACATGGGAGCGCGAGGTTAATTTCGAAGAAGAAACGCAGGCATTACGGACCGGCGATTTTCCTGCGGCTCAGGTCGCAGTAGGCGAGTCCATACCCCTCGCCTCGCCCAACTCAGACTCGCTCGCGGTTCCCACCATCACCGCCGTTCAACCCGACATGTTTAGCACCCCGCCCGGGATTTCTGATGAAACCGGCCCACCGCCCGAAAACAAACCCGTCGACACCTCCGATAAGAAAAACTGGTTATAGCCCCCCATCCATAAGGAATGCACGAGTTGGAAAACAGCGAACTTGAATACCGCGGCGGGCAGATGTCGTTCCTCGAACATCTCGACGAACTACGTAAGCGCCTCGTCAACTCGGTCGTGATCGTCATCGTGGCATTCATTTTCTGCTGGTTCGTGTCCGACAGAATCTATAGCTTTCTTGAGGTTCCGATTCGCCAAGCCTTATCTGAGGCCGAGCGTGTCGAGCTGCCCGTCAAGGGCGTCACGGGCGATGAGAAAATCCTCCCGCTATCCAGCCTGAAGCAAGGCGATCAGGGCCGTTTCATTTTTGACCGCGCGACCAAACTCGGTGCCAGTGTTGTCCAGCCCGGCACATCGGTCGCGGCCGCGGTTTCTAATGATTCGGAAGGCCTGGTCGGGCTTTTCACAACTGAACCGATATATACCATCAATGCGGTCATTCCCCCCGGCGTCAGACTTCCGGTCGATCTGGCCCCTGGAGCAAAACAGGAAGCCGCCGCCGATGAACGCCTTATCGTCACGACAGCACCCGAGGCGTTTACGCTCTACGTTACGGTATCGCTATACGCGGCGATCGCCCTGTCGGTACCTCTTCTGCTCCTGCAGGTCTGGGGCTTTATCTCGCCCGCTCTATACAAACACGAACGGGCTTACGTAACCCCGTTCGTCCTTTTGTCCTCGATCTCGTTCGTTCTCGGTGCGGCCTTCGCCTATTACATATTGTTTCCGCCAGCCGTAAAGTACCTCCTCGGCCTCGGCGAAAATTTCCGCCTTTTGTTGCGAGCAACCGACTACTTCGATTTCATAACCCTCATCATGCTCGCAATGGGTTTGATCTTCCAGATGCCGGCGATCACCTACGTCCTCGCGCGGATCGGGCTCATCTCGGCGGGAATGCTGGTTCGGAGTTGGAAGATCGCGATCATCGTGATACTGATCGTCGCCGCTGTCGTGTCACCCACCGGGGACATTCCGAACATGATGCTCTTTGCTGCGCCGATGATGGTCCTGTACGTTGTTTCGGTGTTCATCGCCTGGTTTTTTGGGAAGAAGCGTCAGATCGAACCCGCGTCCTAGCGGCTCCGTGCAACCTGACTCGACCCGGCCAGCATCTTGAACAATTAAGGATATCTGTCTAAAATCTTTAAGGTTCAACCTAGTTACCAGTTTTCCGCCATCCGACCGCGGCCTTGAAATTTGAGGAGCTTTAAATCTATGTCTTCAGTGAAATTCGCAAGAAATTTTGCACTGACACTTTTAGTTTTCGTATTCGGAGCGTTCTCGGGAATCGCTCAGCCGCCCGATAAGGTGAAGCCGAGCGAAGACCCGACGACGAATGCCCGTACCGTCAAAGCTGAGATGAAGGACGCTTACAAGCGTTGGCTCAGCACCGACGTCGCGTACATCATCACTAAGGATGAGAAGCGGGCTTTCCTCGCGCTCGTGACGGATGAAGAGCGGGAGAATTTCATCGAGAACTTCTGGCGTCGGCGCGATCCGAATCCGGATACTGAAGAAAACGAATACCGCGAGCAGTATTACGAACGGATCGCCTACGCGAACGAACATTTCTCGTCGGGTATTCCCGGATGGAAAACTGACCGGGGCCGCATCTATATCGCGTGGGGAAAACCGGACTCGATAGAAACTCATCCGACCGGCGGCGCCTATGACCGTCCCAGTTACGAAGGCGGTGGTGCGACGACGACTTACCCATTCGAGGTCTGGTGGTACCGGCACCTGGATAACGTCGGCGACGGGTTAGAGATCGAATTTGTCGATCCGACGGGAACGGGCGAGTACCGTCTCGCTCGCGACGCGAACGAGAAGGACGCGCTGAAAACCGTTCCGGGCGCGGGATTGACGACCGCTGAACAGCTTGGCCTTTCGGATAAGGGCGATCGAATCTCCGGTCAGGGTCAGGGCAACTTCCAGCGCGAGCAGGACACACCGTTCCGCAGAATGGAGATAATCACAAATCTTCAGCGGCCGCCCCAAGTTAAGTTTGGGGATCTCCTCGGCGTCGCGGGCGGTGACTCGGGAATCCTCGACAACAATCCGCTCGAATTCGATCTTCGTATCGATTTCTTCCGTCAGTCGGATACGCAGGTGATCGCGACGTTCACGGTCCAGACCGATAACAAGGAGCTTACTTTTAAAGATGTCGGCGGATTGTCTCAGGCGAAGCTTAATATCTTAGGACGCGTCACTGCGGTTTCGGGTAAGCGATCGGGCATCTTCGAAGACTCGGTCACGACCAACGCGACGTCGCTCGAGTTAGCGGATTTGAGGGACAAAAAGTCGGTTTACCAAAAGGCCATCGCGCTGACACCCGGAACCTACAAAGTAGACGTGGTCGTTCGCGACGTCGATACCGGCAATCGAGGCCTCGTGAATATGGGCTTCACGGTTCCTAGATACGATGATAAGAAGCTTTCGACCTCATCGATGATCCTCGCGTCGAAACTTCGCAGCACCACCGAGGCGGACATCGGCGGGCAGTTTGTTATCGGAAACGCGAAGGTGATCCCGAACCTTTCGGGGACCTACAAGAAAGGCCAGGACGTCGGTGTCTATTTGCAGGTTTACAACGCGGGCATCGATCAGACGACGCTTCGACCTGCCGTTGATGTCGAGTACATTCTGACCAAAGGCGGAAAGGAAGTGCTTCGGCAGGCGGAGGACTGGAGCGGCCTTAGCGATTCGGGACAGCGGCTCACCCTGGCACGTTTGCTGCCGACCGACTCGATGCCGCTTGGCGATTACGAGCTCAATGTCCAGATCAAAGATCGCGTTAGCGGTCAGATCCTGAAGGATGACAAGCTGAAAGGTAAGTTCACCATCACTCAGTAACGACCGACTTAGCTTGGTAAATTCGGGCCGGCGCTTTACTAAATTGCGCCGGCCCTTTTCGTTTTTATGAGCCGTCTCGAGACCGATCGACTTTTATTAACGCTCTACACCGAGCAAGACAAACCCGACTTTGTAGATTTGCTCACCGATCGCGCCGTCATGCGCTTTGTCGACAACGGGCCCCTTAATTCCGATCAGGCCGAAGCACTCTGGCGAAAGTTGATGCACGAGTTCTATCCGGATGGGGTGGACACGATCTGGGCAGTTTTCACAAAGGCAGATAAGCGATACGTCGGCAACGCAAGCCTGCGGCCCCGTCCCGAGAGACAAAAAGATTGGGAGATCGGATACTATCTCAAGCCCGGGGAATGGAACAAAGGATTTGCGACCGAGATCGCCTCCGTGCTGGTCCGCCACGGTTTCGATGTCGCCGGTCTCGATGAGATCTACGCGACCGTCGACAAAGAAAACACCGCCTCGATCCACGTTCTCGAAAAGTGCGGGTTGCGCTTTTTCCGAAAAGAGTATGACGCCCGCGGCGTCTTCCACGTGTATCGCATCGCGAGGTAGCAGGTCACTTTATTCTGACTTCGTATATCTCCGCATTTTTCTTTTCGCTCGTCGCAAAGATCTCCTTTCCATCCGGGCTGAAAGTCACAGCCTCGCCCTGCTTCCGCTCACCCACATCGACGGGAACGGGTCGCGATTTCCAAATCTCATCGAAGCTCTCGGCTGCCGCGAGTTTTAATTCGTAGCCAGAGGAATAGTCGCAAAGAATTACGCGGCTTGAATCGGGCGAAATAGCTCCACCTGTTAACAGTCCATTCGGGACCGAGGGCACCGAGACCTCGCCTATCTTTGACGCGACGATCGTCGGACCGGATCCGAATTGCGGGCCGAACTTGAATATCGACGAAGGTCCTTCGAGTCCCTTAGTCAATACGTAAAGGTCGCCGGTCTTGGGCTGCACCAGCAATGTCTCAGCGTTGTGAGGCGTGTCCGAATATTTGAAAGTGATCGCCTCGGCCGGCTCGGTTTGCATTGGATTTTTTTTCGTCGAAGCCGTGCTTGTGTTCGAAAGCGTCGGCTCTTTCACCCGATAAACTTTCAGTTCCGTGCGCTCAAGCCTGTTGTTGCCGATATCGCCGATGTAGAGGTAGCAAGTCCCGTTGGGTGACTTATACGACGCCATATCTTCCCAGTCTATGTTGACCGCGTTCGCGACCCTCCATGTTCCGAGGCTCTTGCCGTTCGGGCTCATCGCGAAGATGAAAGCGTCATTACCCGAATCATTCAGCGTCCAGTAGATTCCCGACTGGCACAACGATGCCGCAAGGCCGCTGCTTTCCGCGATCTCCGGAGATTCAATGTGACCGACGACGACCGGCTTATCGTACTCCGACGAAAGGTCCGCGGCGTTTACCTTTGTACTGCCGGCGGGTGGAGCATGAGAGCAGGACATCACTAAGGCGCACGCACCAATAACCAAAATGACAAGCCTGGCGAATTTCGCTATAGTTTTGTTCGACATACTTCACTATTATAGTTTTTCAAACCGGCGGCACAAACTTTTTCACTTATCGCGTCGTAGATTATCGAATGATCGTAGGAACGGAATGGCTGATCGAAGCTACGGACTGCGAACCAGAGCGCCTGCGTGACGAGTCCTTACTGCGGGATCTGTTCGATCGAGTGATGAGCGATCTGGGCCTCAACGCGATCGGCGAAGTGTGGCACAAATTTCCCGGGGAATCGGGCGTCACCGGAATGATCGCGCTGACGGAATCGCACCTCGCCTGTCACACATATCCCGAACACGGTACCGCGACATTCAACCTATACTGCTGCCGCACCAGGCGGGAGTGGGATTGGGAATCGAATTTGGGAAGAGCACTCTGCGCACGAACTGTCTCTGTTACCAAGATCGAACGAGGTCAGGGGAACCCGAAATCTGAAATTTCAAATTTCAAATTTGAAAACTCAAATCCGGAATCCGAGAGTCCAAACTCGAAATCCAAGATTTCAAATCCAAAATCTATAATCCAAAATCCGAAGTCGACCGCGGTTGGAGGTGACGCTTGAGCGTCCTTCAAGCCAACTGTCCGTCATGCGCCGCGCCCGTCGAATTCAAGGCGGGCTCGACGGTCGTGCTGGTCTGTCCGTTCTGTCGATCGGCGATCGCGCGCACGGATCGAGGCCTTCAGGATCTCGGAAAGGTAGCCGAAATTGCGGAATCCGAATCTCCCCTGAAACTGGGTCTTAATGGCCAGTACAAGGGGACACGGTTCGAGCTGACAGGCCGTGCTCAGTTGCGGCATGAGCTTGGCGGATTTTGGGATGAGTGGTACGCGACGTTTTCGAACGGCTGGGTCGGGTGGCTCGCCGAGGCCCAGGGTAATTTCTACCTGACTTTCTATCAACCGCTTCCTGCCGGAATTTCTCTTCCGTCATTCGACCAGCTTCAGGTGGGCGCGCCGGTGAACGAGATTCCAGGCACATCGCTGATGGTGACGGAAAAGGGAACCGCGACGTCCGTGGCGGCGGACGGTGAAATTCCATATCAGCTCGTCCCGAACGAACGTAGCCCGTACGCGGATCTTTCCGGCCGCGACAGTGCGTTCGGTACGATCGACTACAGTGTCGACCCGCCGTGGGTTTTTGTCGGTCAACAAGTTTCGCTAGGCGACATCGGTCTCGCTGACGCCCGCCCCGCGGAGCGCGAACCTCCCCGCGTCTCGACCGCGGCGATGGGTTGCCCCAACTGCGGCGGTCCGCTCGCGCTGGTCGCACCGGACAAAGCCGAGCGCGTAACGTGCCCCAATTGCGATTCGCTGCTCGACGTCAACCAGGGGAATTTGACCTATCTCAAAGCTCTCACACCGACCGACGTGGACAAGAGCTTTGTCCTGCCGATCGGGGCCGAAGGAACATTTAAAGACGACAAGAAATTTAAGATCATCGGCGCCGTGGTCCGCAGCGTCACGATCGAAGGCGAAACTTTTTACTGGCACGAATACCTGCTCTACAATCCCTCGATCGGCTTTCGTTGGCTCGTTCACTCGGATAATCAATGGAATTTTGTCGAGCCCCTGAATCCGGCAGAAGTCGCCGCCAACGCCGGTCTTCTCGGCTCGCGGTCGGCGAGCTATAACGGAAAGAGCTTCAAGATCTTTCAAGACGCGCCGGCCGTTGTTCAGTACGTCAAAGGCGAATTCTACTGGCGCGTCGAACAGGGGGAAACCGTGCAAGCGGTCGACTACGTCGCGGCTCCCCTAATGCTTTCGCAGGAGTCGACCGCGAATGAGATAAATTGGTCACTCGGCACGTACATGACAAATGCCGAGGTCGAAAAAGCATTCGGTGTTTCAGATCTGCCGAAGCCATGGTCGGTCGCCCCAAACCAGCCGTTCACGGGCCGTTTCTATTACACGTGGGGCCTACTGCCTCTTCTCCTTTTGATCGTCGTCGCCCTGTTCATGATCCCCGTCGCGGGCATCACGAACACCGTTCTATCCCAGCAGCTGAGCCTCCCGCCGATGACCAACGCGACCGCGCCTCAAACTGCTTTCAGCCAATCGTTCGACATAAAAGCGAACCGAAATATTCGCATCAGCGCATCGGCGCCGGTTAGTAATTCGTTTGCCGAGCTCGACGTCGATCTCGTCAACGACCAAAGTCAGGAAGTGGAATCGGTAAACATCCCGATCGAATATTATTTTGGCTCCGACAGCGACGGCGCTTGGACCGAGGGCTCGAAAGATCAGGATGCAACTCTGTCATCGCTTCCGGCCGGCAAGTACACATTGCGCGTCGAAGGCACCTGGCAGGACTGGCAGCAACCGATGCCGATCTCGCTAAAGGTCGAGCAGAACGTAAACCGCGGCGTCAATTTCCTGTGCTCTTTTATCGTGCTGCTGATCGTTCCCGTTCTCGGATTGTTCAGAAAGATATCGTTCGAGTCGCGTCGTTGGAAGGACAGCATGTTTAGTACCAGTAGTTCCGATTCGGGTTCCGATGATTGATCGGTGCCGCGGGCCTTTCCGGGTGCTGCCGGCCCGAGCCGGAGAACGGCGACTTATTTTATGCTAAAGAAACTCTATCTTGTTTTTGGAATGGGCGTGCTTGCGTTATACGCCGCCTCGGCATGGTTCGGCTGGGAGCTCGCGAATTCGGGAAGCCGGTCGCGGCTGGGCGTGCCTTTCATTTACACAGGTTTTCGCGGAGGAAAATAAATGTTGATGAGCTTTTCTGTTCCACTCGCTTTGATCGTAAAGGTCGATCAGCTTCTTGAGGTCCTCGTAACGACGCTGATCTTCGTCTTCATCGGCGTCGTTCTTTTTGCGATCACTTACGGAATTCTCGGACTTGTTTATCCGATCAAAAAAGAGATCGAGGAAGATCAGAACGTCGCACTCGGTATCGTTATCGGCTCGATCATGATAGGCATAGCCCTCATAATAGCCGCGGCTATACAGGGATAAAAGCGAAGGATGACGGCGGAAGGATGAAGGATGAAACCGGATTTACTTCATCCCTTATCCTTCATCCTTCATCCTTTTATGAACAGGACCCCACTTCTTTTCCTTAATGTCATCATCATCGCGACGTGCGGTTTGATCTATGAGCTGCTCGCCGGAACGCTCTCCAGCTACGTCCTCGGCGATTCGGTCACACAATTTTCTTTCATAATCGGCATCTATCTTTCCGCGATGGGTGTCGGCTCGTGGCTGTCGAAGTACATCGAAAAGAACGTCGCCGAGAAGTTCATCGATGTCGAGCTCGCGGTGGCGGTGATCGGTGGATTCAGTGCACCGCTTCTATTTCTCACCTTCGCGCACGTTTCGTATTTTCAGATCATTCTCTACTCGACGGTTTTTCTGATCGGCGTGCTTGTCGGTCTCGAGATCCCGCTGCTGATGCGCATCCTGAAAGACGAGCTCGATTTCAAAACTCTGGTCGCAAGGGTTTTGGCGCTCGACTACGTCGGGGCGCTCGTGGCAAGCCTTCTGTTTCCCATCTTCCTTGTTCCGAAGCTCGGGCTGAACCGAACGTCTCTTCTTTTCGGAATGCTCAACGCGGCAGTGGCGGTGTGGGCGACGTGGCTTCTTGAGCCGCTGATAAAAAAGAACGTAAACGTTTTCCGGATCAAAGGCGCGATCATCATCCTGCTCTTGCTCGTGGCATTCATCAAAGCCGACCGCCTGACGACACTCGCGGAAGATGCATTATTCGTCGACAACATCATCTATGCGAAAAGCTCGTCGTATCAGCGAATAGTCGTCACGAAAGGTAAAACCGGTTACGCACTTTTTCTCAACGGCAACCTGCAGTTCAACTCGTTTGACGAATATCGATACCACGAAGCGCTTGTCCATCCCGCCTTCGCGGCATTCGAAGGCGAGCCGAAACGCGTGCTCGTGCTGGGCGGCGGTGACGGGTTGGCACTTCGCGAAATACTGAAATACAAGTCCGTCGAATCGGTCCAGCTTGTCGATCTCGATCCGATGATGACGGGTTTGTCCCGAGCTCTCCCCGCGCTTGAAGAATTAAATCATCATTCTTTCGATGACCCGCGGGTGGCCGTGACGAACGCCGACGCATTCGTCTGGCTGGACAATACGGACCTCGAACCGTTCGACGTCGCCATCGTGGATTTCCCCGATCCGAACAATTTCGCGCTCGGAAAACTTTATACGACCCGCTTTTATAATCTTCTAAAACAGAAGCTTACCCCGAACGCGGCGGTTGTTATCCAATGCACGTCTCCTCTCATTGCGCGAAACTCTTATTGGTCCATCATCAAGACCCTCGAGGCTGCGGGGTTCCACGTCAAGCCTTACCAAACAACAGTGCCGAGCTTCGGCGTCTGGGGTTACGCACTCGCCAAGCGCCGGCCGTTTGCGATCCCATCCCAGCCGCCCGACGTCGAGTTGAAATTTTTGAATGCAAGCTCGTTCGCCTCAATGTTCGAATTCCCGACCGACATGGCGCTGCCCAAGGAAGAGATCGAAATAAACCGCCTCGACAACCAGGCGCTTGTCAGGTATTACGAGACCGAGTGGCGGAGATTTGAATGACGTTTCCGGAATAACTTATAAGTGATAACTAATAACTGATAACGGAGGCTCCCATGGATATACTGCAAGAGAAAGCATATAGATTCGCACTTCGGATTGTTAGACTGAGTGAATACCTGACGACGGAGAAAAAAGAGTTCATTCTTTCAAAAAAGATTCTTGATTCCGGTACGAATATCGGATTGCTAATTGAGGAAGGGAAGCAAGGAGAGAATAAGCCGGACTTTATCCAGAAGTATTCTGTAGCAAACAAAGAAGCGTTCAAGACAAATTTTCTCCTCAGGCTCTTACGAGATTCGGATAAGATTTCTCCAGTTCAGTCGGAGTCGCTGCTTGAGGATTGCGGAGAGCTGCAGAGGCTATTGATCACATCACTCAAAACATCCCGTCAATCCCAGTAATTATCAGTTATCACTTATCAGTTATTAGTTATTCCGAAAAGTGAAACTCACCAGACGAGAGCTACTCACCGCCTTCCTCGGGGCGCCGTTTGCGATGGCGGCGTGTCGGGATAGTGCGTCGGGGAAATTTCCCGACGGTGAGATCGTTGGGCAGAGCGTGGAGCTGGGCCACATCTTACGCGAGCGGAGAAGTTTCGAGGTTCCGGCGGGAAACTGGGAATCGACGAAGGTCGCCATCGTTGGCGGCGGGGTTGCCGGATTGTCCGCCGCATGGAAGTTGTCGAAAGAGAATTTCAGCGAATTTGTTTTGCTCGAGCTCGAAAAAGAAATCGGCGGAACATCACGAGGTGGAGCGGGAGCCCCAGTCGGGCATCCGTGGGGCGCCCACTACCTGCCCGTGCCATTTCAGGAAAATGAAGAACTCATAGCACTGCTTGACGAGATGTCGCTTACAGAAGGCAAAGCCCCGAACGGCGATCCTGTAATCCGGGAACAGTTCCTTTGTCGCGAACCGGAAGAGCGGGTTTTCTATAAGGGGCGATGGTACGAGGGCCTTTATCTCACCGCCGGTGCAAGCGAAGAAGACAAACGGCAGTTCGGCGACTTTCAAAAACATATCGACAGGTGGGTAAACTGGCGCGACGCGCGCGGGCGGCGCGCGTTCGTCGTTCCGGCCGCGAATTGTTCCGATGACGCGGAGGTCACCGCCTTAGATCGCATTTCCTTTGCGGAGTGGCTGCGGCAGAACGGTTTCACATCCGATCGTCTGATCTGGTACTGCGACTACGCGTGTCGGGACGACTATGGATTGAAGCTCGAGCAGACATCGGCATGGGCCGGGCTCTTTTATTTCTGTTCTCGAGTACGAAAGTTGGGTGACGAATCGCAAAAGTTCATCACCTTTCCTGAAGGCAACGGGCGTTTCGTCAACCATCTTTTCGATCGCGTGAAGGACAGGGTGCGCAGCTCGAATGTGGTTGTATCCGTCATCCCAAATGAAAAAGGTGTCGACGTCGTTTGTCTTGGTGCCGGTGAGCTTCGCGGATTCCACTGTGAAAAAATAATCTTCGCCTCGCCGATGTTTACGGCCCCGTACGTGATTCGCGGGTTTAACGAAAGCCCGCCGTTCGCCGCCGGCGAGTTCCAGCACAATGCCTGGTTCGTTGCGAATTTGTTTCTGAACGGCCGGCCTAACCCCAGATTCGCGCGCGACTTTCCGCTTGCGTGGGACAACGTCTTTTATGAAAGTGCGTCGCTTGGGTATGTGAACGCGACGCATCAAAAAGGGATCGATTACGGGCCGACGACGCTGACTTACTATTACCCGATGTGCCACGAGCCGGAAGGCCGCACGAAACTTTTCAACTACTCCTGGCGCGAGCTCGCCGATGTCTGTCTGACCGATATCGCCCGTGCGCACCCCGACATTTACGATCTCTGCGATCGTCTCGATGTGATGCGTTGGGGCCACGCAATGATCAGTCCGCGCCCGAATTTCATCTGGAGCGGGGTCCGCGAAAAAGCAGCGCAGCCGTGGCGGAATATTCATTTCGCACACACGGATCTCAGCGGGATCGCGCTATTCGAGGAAGCGTTTTATCACGGGCTGCGTGCCGCGGGCGAAGTTATCACCGCCTCGAACGAGATACTCTGAATTTAGAAATGAATGCCGTCGAAGATATAGGTCTTGATTCGTCCGAGCCTCGGCGTCTGGGTCGTGGAAACTTTTGGCTCTTCTCTCGCAATATCGACCTCACCGTTTTCCTGGGAAGCGCGGTCGCTTCACTTCTACTTCTGGCGATTGGTTGGCGGCTCGACGTTCTGGACGGCGACTCGCCCGATTGGACTTGGATCTCCGCAGTCCTTCTTATCGACGTCGCCCACGTCTGGTCGACCAGTTTTCGCGTTTACTTCGACAAAGATGAGTTAAAAAGAAGAGCGTCGCTCTACGTCCTCGTACCGGTTTTCGGATACGCGATCGGCGTTGCCCTCTACTCCGAAGGCGAGCTTACGTTCTGGCGTGCGCTCGCGATCGTCGCTGTGTTTCATTTCGTCAGGCAGCAATACGGTTGGATCGCGCTCTACCGACGCAAGCTCGATGAAACCGAAGCGTGGACTTGGTGGATCGACGCCGCGGCGATATACCTCGCGACGATCTATCCGCTGGCCTTTTGGATGACGAGCCTCCCGCGCAATTTCGAGTGGTTCGTCCCTAACGACTTCGTCGCTTTGCCGGACTTCGTGGACGACGTCGTCTTTCCCGTCTACTTGATCGCGCTAGCCGCCTATGCCGCAAAATCGATCTACCTCTACGCGTCGAAGGGCGTTCTAAATCCGGGCAAGGACATCGTCGTCGCAACGACCGTCGTCTGCTGGTATGTCGGCATCGTCGTTTTCAATTCCGACTACGCCTTCACGGTCACGAATGTGATCATCCACGGCGTGCCTTACTTTGCACTGATCTGGATGTACATGCGCTTGCGGCGCGGGTCGAGCGGGGAAGTGTACCGCGCGTTTTCATCGCACTGGATCTTCTTCCTGGCGACGCTGTGGGCGATCGCGTACGTTGAAGAGCTCCTCTGGAATCGAGGCGTATGGCACGAGCGAAACTGGATGTTCGGGGGAAACTGGGATTGGACGGAGTGGAAAGTTTATCTAGTCCCGCTGCTCGCCGTGCCGCAGCTGACGCATTACGTTCTGGATGGATTTATCTGGCGACGAAAGCAGAATCCCGGTGTGATTTCTTAACGCAGAGACCGCGGAGATCGCGCAGCGAGGATGCAACAAGCTCAGCGGTCTCCTCGGTCTTTGCGTTTAAGTTCTACTCCAAACTAGAGGACCCTGCCCGGAAAATTAAACTCGGTCATCGGAACCGGTGTCGGTGGCATCGCAAACTTGAATTGCTGCGGCGTCATGGGTACACCCGGCGTACTCGGGAATTCGAAAAATCCGTTGAGGCCGTTGTCCGGTTTCTCAGGCGTGACGCTTATCGTTTGGCGATTGCGATCACGGATAAAAGTTAGAGTGACGTCGCCCTCTCTTTTATCGTTGATGGCGCGGATCAGATCGATGTCGCTCTTCACTTCTTTCCCTTCGACCTCGACGATGATGTCACCCGCTTTCAGCCCGGCCTTCGCCGCCGGAGAATCGGCGCGTACCTCAGTAACCAGCACGCCGTTCTCGACGCCAAAATGTTCGCTCAGCTGCTTTGTCAAAGAAGTAATAGCAATCCCGATTCTTCGACCCGAATTCATCTGAAAAACGAGAGGATCGGGCGTGCCCGGAATTGATGGGATCGAACGCATCGGCGGCAGAGCCGGCATTTCGCCCGAAGGAAACGGAACGCGCTCGAAGCCAGGCGTGCGCATCGCGAATGCGCCTTCTTCAAATTTTGGCGTAGGCCGTTTTCCAAGCGTCGCCGTAATCTCGCGCTCGCCTCCTCCTCTAATGACGGTGAGTCTTGCCTGGTGATCCGGGGCGACCTCGCCGAGCAGTCGGGTCAATTTCCGGACGCTCGTGATCTCCTCATTGTTGAATCGGACGATGACGTCACCGCTCTGCAGCCCGGCTTTCTCGGCCGGGGAGCCTGCCACCACCTTTTCGACCGCCACGCCGCGAACATCGCGTAGGCCGTACTTGGCGAAATTATCCTTCGTGACCTCTTCGGTCTGGACGCCGAGGTAGCTTCCGTCGCCGTCGAAGAACATCGAGAATGTTCGGCTGTCGCCCTTCGCCCCGGGCGTCGATGTTTGCGCATCGCCTCCGACGACCAGGACGAAGCCGATCAAAAGAAAAGCTAACGATTTATGGATCATATCGACCTCCAAATCTATTTAATGTTTGATAAAAAAACCTGAAGGCGTTTACGCTTCGGTGTTGATTTTGTTGCGCCATCTCGAAGAAAAGGTTGCTTGAGGCCCGTGACTTAGCAGAGCGTTTCGCTCATCACAATCGAAACCAGCCTACCTTTAGAAAATTCGAAGTTTACCGATCCGAGGTTACCCGGAGTTACGTAGAAGTAGGTGGTTTTGCCGGCCTCGCGATCGATCGAGATCGGCTTGCCGAATCGCTTCATAACCTGAGTTAGTGTCGAACCCGCCCTCACCCCGGACGCGCTCCATCTGGCCGAACTCACCGTCATGGCAACGACGGCGAACTTACGCATCTCCGTCGTTTTCAGCAACTCGATTTTCAGTCCGGGATAATAGAGCGCCCGGGAAACTTCATCCGAAGCCATGCACGAAAGGGCGGCCCCGGTCTCTTCCGTTGTCTGCCTTGTCGGCTTCCCAAATTTCGCCAGCACCGCCGAGTAAGAACTTCCCGAGCCGATTCCGTTGACCTTAAGATCGACTTCCTGAAGCTTCTTTTGACCGTATGTCGACGCGGTGACAATGGAAGAAACGAATATAAGAAATGCAATTCGTTTTAACGTCTTCATCACCCGCATTTCAGTTTCTGCAGATTCTCCGCAGCCGCCCGTAGCGTTTCATCTTTTTTGCAGAAGCAGAATCGCACCATCTGTGAACCCATCTCGCGGTTTTCATAGAACGACGACCCGGGTACGACGGCGACTCCGATCTCGCGGATCAGATGTTTCGTGAAGTCGATGTCATTCGCGAATCCGAATTCGGAAATGTCGGCCATCACGTAATAGGCGCCGTCGGGTGAGTCGCACTTAAAACCAGCGTCGCGCAGGACGGGGACGATGAAGTCGCGTTTGCGCTGGTATTCTAGCTGAAGAGCTTCGTAGTAGCTCGGGGGCAAACTCAGCGCGTAGGCACCGGCGTGCTGCAGAGGATTCGCCGCACCGACCGTTAGAAAATCGTGAACCTTCCGGATGGCCTGCGTCATGTCCGGAGGCGCGATGCAGTATCCAACGCGCCACCCCGTGACCGAATAGGTCTTCGACAGTGAATTTACAACGACGGTGCGCTCGCGCATTCCGTCGAGGGTCGCCATGCAGATGTGGTTGGTTGAGTGTTGATCGGTCGTCGATCGTTGAGCCTCGCCGGTTTCGGTTGAGACTTGAGACCCGGGACTGGGGACTTCTTTGTCGTAGATGATGTGCTCGTAGATCTCATCCGTGAAGCAGAGCGCGTCAAACTCTTTGCATAGGCCGGCGATGAATTCCATCTCGTCGCGCGTGAAAACTTTCCCCGTCGGATTGTTCGGATTGCAGATTATGATCGCCTTCGTTTTTTCATTGAAGGCGGCGCGAAGCTCGTCCCGATCGAACACGAAACCATTATCGTTTCGATAAAGCGGAACGAATCGCGGCCGCGCACCGGAGATAATCGCGTCCGGCATGTAGTTCTCGTAATACGGATCGAACATGACGACTTCTTCGCCCGGATCGACCGTCGCCATCGCGGCCGCGATCATTCCCTCGGTCGAACCGCAGGTCACCGTGATCTCCGATTCCGGATCGATTTCCATCCCGAGAAACCACTTCGTCTTCGCGGCGATCGCGTCGCGAAAACTTTTCACGCCCCACGTGATCGCGTACTGATTGTGATCCGCGTCGATCGCGTCTTTCGCTTTTTGTTTTATGTCTTCGGGGGCGGGCCAATCGGGAAAGCCCTGGCCGAGATTCACGGCGCCGTACTTGACCGCCTCGCGGCTCATCTCGCGGATTACTGATTCGGTAAACGATGCGGCTTTTTGGGAGACGCGCTGTTTGGAGGCTCGGGGTTGCGTCATAGGAATGAATTAAATGATGGCGAGCTACTTCTCGGCCAGGCCGAGCTTCGAGGGTTGAACAAAGAAATTATCATCCGAGGAGTCGTCCGTCTGGATAGAAACGCGCGGGATCGCTTCGCCGATCCGGGCCTCGGGAAGAACGTCATTGAAGAGTTGGCGAATGCCGGCCTCGTCGGATTCCACGACGGCTGATCGAAAGCGGCTGACGATCCGCTCCACGTCATCGGCTGAATATTCGGCGATCTTCCCGATAAAGATCTTCGGATGATTTGTGCGATCAAGGTTCTCGCCGGTGATCTCGAGCTCCTCAAAAAGTTTTTCGCCTTTCCGGACGCCGGTGAAAACGATGTCGATATCTTCATATGGCGTGAGCCCCGAAAGGCGGATCATGTCTTCGGCAAGAGTCACGATCTTTACGGGCTCGCCCATGTCGAGAATAAATATCTCGCCGCCGGTCCCGAGCGCTCCGGCCTGCAGGACGAGCTGCGATGCTTCCGGTATCGTCATGAAGTACCGCGTCATCTCCTTGTCGGTTACCGTGATCGCTTCGCCCTTCTGGATCTGCTCGCGGAAGATCGGAACAACGGAGCCCGCCGATCCGAGCACGTTCCCGAATCGCACCGCGACGTAGTTCGTTTCGTACTGCTGATTCAAACCTTGTACGACGATCTCGGCAATGCGCTTCGAGGCACCCATCACCGAGGTCGGGTTCACGGCCTTGTCGGTCGAGATCAACACGAAATCGCGGGTTCCGTATTTCCCCGCCAGCGAGCCGAGAAACCGCGTCGCAAGCACGTTGTTCTTGATCGCCTCGATCGCGTTAACTTCCATCAGCGGAACATGCTTGTGCGCGGCCGCATGGAAGATAACCTCGGGCCGGTACGTTTCGAAAATCTCGGTCATCCGCGGTTCGTCCCCGACATCGGCGATCAGCGAAACGAACTCGACGCCTTCGTACTCCGCGAGCTCGCGCCCGATCTGGAAAAGAAAAAATTCCGCACGCTCGACGAGAAGCAGGCACTTGGGCCGATAATTTATTATCTGCCGGACCAGCTCGGATCCGATGGAACCGCCCGCGCCGGTGACCATGACGGTTCGGCCGGTCAGGAAGTCGTGCAGGTTTTTATCGTCGAGCTTTACCGGTTCGCGGCCGAGAAGATCTTCGATCTGAACGTCGCGGAGGCGGCTGACGGACACACGGCCGGTCGCGATCTCGTTAAGACTCGGGACTATCTGCGCCTTCACCGGGATCGCGCTGCAAATGTCCATGATGCGGCGGATCTCCATCCCTCGTGCTTCGTCCACCGCGATGACGACCTGTTTTATGGCGAGCTCGTCGACGAGACGTGGAATATCGGAGCTGGTTCCAAGAATTTTGTAGCCGCTGACACTGCCGCCTCGCTTACGCGGATCGTCGTCCACCAGGCCTCGTATCTCAAGCTCGGCATCGCGCCGCCCGCTCAGCTCCTTCACCAAAGTCGCGCCTATTCTGCCCGCCCCGACAAGCAGCGCCGGTTTGCGTTTGATCCGATGCTTACCCGCAAAGACGCGATTTTTTTCGCCGAACTCGTAGAAGAATCGCCGGAGCACGCGGAGGCCCAGAAGGCCGCCGAACGCGAGGACGGTGTCGATCAGGATCACGGAGACGGGAACCTGCCACAGATTGAAATTGGAAAAGATCAGGACGAATCGGAATGCTGTCAGAATGGCGCCGGAAATAACGGCGGCTTTTAAAAAAACCTTGAGGTCCTCAATGCTGACGTAGCGCCAGAGGATCGAATAAGCCCCGACCAAAAAGAGTGCCGAGAATTGCACAAGCACGACGAACGGCAATTGCCGCATCACCACGTCGACGTAGAATTCACCGAGCTGGACGTTGACGGCGGGCAGGTAAGCGACAAAGAACGCGGCGCAGAGAATAGCCACGTCCGCGACAAACTGCGTGGGTCGGCGCAAAAACCAGAACCGGTCTGTTAGTTGATTATGTTCGTTCACCTGAAATGCAGAGGGTTTTAGCTATCTTTTTATACCTTGAACTTACATTGCACCGAGCAAACCTGTCAACATTTATGTGATTTCCGTCCCCGCTCGCAATCGGGACAACGAAACCAACAAAAGGTTGAATCTAAGGCAGTTGTGGGTTATTCTTTGGCGGTATCACATCCCGAGGTTTATTAATGTATTTGCGTTTTTTGACGGTCCTGGTTTTAGCGTTTCCTTTTGCCATCGCGGCTTCGGGACAGAGTTTTCCGACAAATGCGGTTCCCCAGGGGGGATATCTGATCGGCCCGGGAGACGAGGTCACGGTCAAGGTGCTGGGCGAATCACAGTTCGATTTCGTCTCCACCGTCGATGAGAATGGGAAGATCGAGGTTCCATTTGTCGAAGCGCCGATCGGCGCGAAATGCCTTTCTGAGCGCGATCTTCGAACGGAGATCACGAAGCTCCTCGCAAAGTATTTGAAAACCCCTCAGCTTAACCTGCACGTGGACCGAAAAAGCCGACCGCCGGTTAGCGTTTACGGGGAGGTCCGGCAGCAGCAGCAATTTAGCCTAACGCGACGCGCGTACTTGTTGGAGCTTCTGACCGTCGCCGGCGGCGAGTCCGACAAGAGCGGCGGCATGATCACGGTTTTCCGTACGCGCCCGCCGATGTGCGGTGAGGCCGCTCTGGCGGCAGACTGGAAATCGACGGACGGACTCGGGGGACCCTCGAAGACGTTTAGCGTAGCAAGTCTGAAACAGGGTGTTGAAGGTTCTAATCCGGAGATCTTTCCGGGCGATGTGATTCTTGTACACAAGGCGGCCCCGATCTATATAACCGGCGAGGTCGTTCGACCGGGCGAGCTGAACATTCCTGAGGGCGGACTGCTGTTGACGCAGGCGGTCGCGATGGCAAACGGTATAACCCGCGAAGCGAAGACGAAGAACGTGACTATCCGCCGTAGAAAAAGCGGCTCACCCGAGCCTGAGTTGATCGCGGTAAACTACGACCAGATAAAAAAGGGGCAGCAGAAAGACATTTTGCTGGAGCCGTTCGACATCATTGTTGTCGATAAGGCTAAGAAGTCCATCGGCGACATCCTGTTGGACACTCTGACGGGGCTCCCGAATCGTATTCCGATACCGCTCTAAAGATCCTCGGCGTAAAGTCGATCGATCACGTCCTTATATTTTTCTTCAACGACCCGACGCTTGATCTTGAGCGTCGGTGTCAGTTCACCGCTGGCAACCGTTAATTCATTTTCAAGAAGCGCGATCTTCTTCACGGTCTCGAACCGCGCGAGGCTTTGCGTAGCGGAGGCGATCTGCCGTTCGACCAGGTTGATGATGCGATCGTCTCGACACATCTCCGCCGGCGTTTTGGCGTTTATACCTTTCAGCTGGACGTAGGATCCCAACATTTCAAAATTCGGTACGACGAGAGCCGCGGCGAATTTCCGATCATTACCGACAAGCACCGCCTGGCTGACGAAACGTGACGACCTGATCATTTGCTCGATCGGTGACGGGGCGATGTATTTACCGCCCGACGTTTTGAAGAGCTCCTTCTTACGATCCGTGATTCGCAAAAATCCCTCGTCGTCGATCTCGCCGATGTCACCCGTTCTGAACCAGCCGTCTTCGGTAAACGCGTCGCGCGTCGCCTCCGGTTTGTTGTAGTAGCCGAGCATGACTCCCGGGCCGATCGCTTCGACCTCGCCGTCCGAGGCAATTCGAAGGCGGGTGTTTCGGATCGGCCTTCCGACCGTCCCAAGCTTTAGCTCCGATGGATTGCTGGACGTAAGAACAGGCGAGGTTTCCGTTAGCCCGTAGCCCTGCATAATGGCAATGCCCGCGCCCGTAAAGATAAGAAAGATCTCATCCGGCAACGCTGCTCCACCTGTGATACAAGCGCGAAGACGCCCACCGAAAAATTCTCGAAGCTTAGCAAAAACGAGAATGTCGGCGACCTTGTGTTTTATCGACAGAATAAATGACGGCTCCTCGCGTCTCTCTTTCACGAGGGCGAATTCTTTCGCCACCTCGATCGACCAGTCGAAGATCTTTTCTTTTATCCCGCCTGCCTGGGCTGCCTTCAGTTTTGCTTTTGCGTAAACCTTTTCGAATATTCGCGGCACGCCGATGAAAATGGTCGGCCGCACTTCGCGAAGATTGTCCGGCACTTTGTCGATCGACTCCGCATAGAAAACCGACATCCCGTTGAAGACATACAGATACATCGCGGAGCGTTCGAAGATATGAGTTAGCGGTAGCACTGAAAGAGAAATGTCGTGAATTGAAAAATCGTATTTCTCACCGGCGTCTATCACGTTCGAGATGATGTTGGCATGGGTCAGCATCACGCCTTTGGGCTCACCCGTCGTGCCGCTCGTGTAGATGAGCGTCGCGATATCTGCCGGCTCGATCGCCGCGGTCAAACCCGGAAGGAGCTCGGGCTGCTTGCTCCTTAGTTTTTCACCGAGAGCTTCCAGCTCAGAAAGTGAAGTCGCGTCGGGAATATCGATCCCGTCGGAATCGAAGAAGATCAGTTTTTCAATAAAACCACATTCGCCGAGCACATCGGCGATGCGGTCGTATTCGGACTTGTTCTGGAGAAACAAAACTCTTGCACCTGAGTCATTGAGAATGTACTTGACCGAGGCAGGTGAGAGGGTCGTATAAATCGGGACGTCGATGACGCCGATGAATTGACAGCCCGCGTCGGAGAGTGTCCACTCAGGCGAATTGGCCGCGAGAATCGCGGCCTTATCGCCACGGCCGAAGCCGAGAGCGTGGAGGCCGGAGGCAATGTTCTCGATCCGCGAGATCATCTCGTGGGACGATATGGGCAACCATTCGTGGCGGTGCTTGCGGTTAAGGGCGTCCCGCAGGTCATGTTTCGCGACCGCGCGGCGAAAGAGG
>DATLCA010000494.1:0-7027 GCA_035526605.1 Pyrinomonadaceae bacterium
TTTCCTTTAACTGCTCGACACTCGTCTTCGCGCCTTTCCAAAGCAAAATAATTCCGCCGATCAATGTCCAAAATAAAATTCCTCCACGGCGGACGAGAGCCAGCGCTACTCCGGCACCGGCCGTAAATCCGAGAGACTGGAGTATCAAACTGTTCCCGCCTTCGTACGCGCCGATCGTCCCCGGAATCAGAAAGAACGTTTCTGGTCCGCGTTTTTATTTGCAGCGCTGATTGACCGGTGCGAAATGAATTGTATCGGGCTCCGGCGCGAGGAGGCCGATTCTCCGGCGGCCGCGTAGCGGTCAATGAATTTAGCCGTGGGCGAAGCCCACGGTACGATCCAACAAAAGTTTCGCCGCGTCAGCGGGGAATGAGATTCAATTGCCGCTGACGCGGCAAGGGCCGTTATTCGGTCTACCGTGGGCTTCGCCCACGGCTAAATTCATTTGGCCGCTACGCGGCCGAAGAAAACCGGCTGCCGAAGCCGCACCGGACCTATGTGCCCTCGTCCCCTGTTTCCTTTAACTGCTCGACACTCGTCTTCGCGCCTTTCCAAAGCAAAATAATTCCGCCGATCAATGTCCAAAATAAAATTCCTCCACGGCGGACGAGAGCCAGCGCTACTCCGGCACCGGCCGTAAACCCGAGAGACTGGAGTATCAAACTGTTCCCACCTTCGTACGCGCCGATCGTCCCCGGAATCAGAAAGAAGATGAAGTTCACCGCCTTCGTCAACGATTCGATTATGAATGCGCTGACCATTGTTACCGAGAGTCCGAGCATCTGCATCGCCCAGTACGCTTCGAGCACGCTGAGAACGTGAGTCGCGACAATGATCGAGAGCACAATAAAAAATGCTTTCCGGCGTTTTTCCTGAAACTCGATGACATTACTTTCGATCTCAAGAATTTCATCTTGCTTGCGAACCAGCGATCCGGGAACAAACCATCGATCGCCTGCTTTCTTGACCACCCACGAGACCGGCTTGAAGTTTTTTCGGACGACCCACCACGTCCCGAAAAGAATCACGGCGCCGAAGAGTATGAGCCCGAACAAAATCAAATTGAGAGCCAAACCGTTCCCGTAAGCGTAGAGCACGACGATCGCCCCCCCGAGGATAAGCATTAGTGACGTAATGTAATAAATGATCTCGTCAATAATGACGGCCGTCGCCGAGTGCTCGACAGTGACCTTTCGATTCAACATGGCAGCCTTCGCGGCGTCGCCGAGGACGGGGCCGGTAAACGCGATCGTATTTATTGTCTCGCCGGCGAGTCGTGCCGAGAACGCATTGCGGACACTGAAGCCGCGATCGGATTCCGGTACCGCGATGTACATGCATATGGCGCGGAGGTAATGCCGAATGCCATTGAGCGCCACGATCAGAAAGAATCCCCAGCCGATCTTTGCGAGCGGTTCGTAGATCGTTTCGAGACCGACGAAGTAAACAAGAAAAACTAGAACCGCAATGCCGAAAACGAAACCCGCGACAGGCAGCCACGCGTTGCCTTTCTTGCCGCCGTCATTATCCGCCGCCTTGTTGTTTTTGTGAGGTGAGGTGTCCAAAACGTTTCTCTAATCTTGCGTGCTTTCACGCCGAGAGTAGGTCATGCAGCTTACTCAAACCATCCGCCGTGTTTCCGTGAAAGTGCACACGCAGCGCCCGGCGCCCGCGATCCAGCAGAACCTGAAAATCACCGCGCGCTTGGGCGGCCTTCACCACGCCGAATGTATATTTCTGCCCCGGCACGGGAAGATCGACTTCGTCGTCGGACGTGATCTGGAGAAACACTCCGTTGTTACCGCCGCCCTTGTAGGCTTGTCCGGTCGAATGCAAAAAACGTGGGCCGAAGCCGAGGCATGTCGCGGCGTGAGCTTTGTTGAGCACAATTTCGCGAATCGACTGGAGTACCTTTTCATTTTCGGGATTCATCTCGATGTACGCGAGTAGACCGAAATAATCGCCAGCCCTCAATCGCGAAATGTGACCGCCGAGAAAGGCAGCGAGGGACGGGTTTTCTCCAGCGAGGACGCCTAGCTCGAGGGCGTTCGATTCGTTGCTGAACAACGCGATTCCTTCTTCTTGATAAAACGGAGTCTCGTCCGGAAGGGAACCGGTCTGTTCGTATTCCTCGGTGATCTTCTTTGCCTCGATCTTCGCGGACTCAACGTCGGGCTGGTTGAACGGATTGATCTTCATGATCGATCCGGCAACCGCCGTCGCAAATTCCCAGCGGAAAAATTCCTGGGAAAGATGGTAAAGGCTTTCGAGCTCGATGCGGATCATCGGATGACCGGCTCGTTCGATCTCTTCGAGCCGTCCATATGTTGCTTCGTCGGTAGCTGCGCCCTTCAAACCAAGATGGACAAATACGCGGTCGTCCCCATATGCGTTTTGAGTACCGCCGTCAGGGGGCTGCCGGCTAAAGCCGGGACTCAAAACTGGTTCGCGGTCGACCGGGATTATTGCGATGTCCCTTTTGCCTGTCGACTCTGCGATCAATTGTTCCAGCCACGCTCCGACGTCGTGAACATCGGGTGACGTGAAGATGGTTAATTTATCTTTTCCTTTTTGGTGGCAGATTCCGAGAAGTACCCCCAGCAGCGCGCCCGGATTGGAAACGGCGTCACCAACCTTGCAAGCTTTGACCATCTCCGAAGATCGTTGCAAAAGAATTTCGACATCGAGACCCATCGATGCAGCGGCCGTTAGACCAAACGCCGACAACGCCGAGAATCTTCCGCCGATCTCCGGCTTACCGTAAAAGATTTGTCGAAATCCATCGTCTTTGGCGATCTGCTCCATCTTCGAACCGGGATCGGTGATCGCAACAAACTGTTTTCCGGGCGTGTCGGAAATCTGCGACACGCGATCGAAAAAATATTGCTTGAAGCAATTTGGTTCAAGCGTCGATCCTGATTTGCTTGCGACGATGAAGAGCGTTTTTGCTAGATCGAGTTTGTCCTCGATCGCTTTAACCTGAGAGGGAACCGTCGAGTCGAGAATGTGAAAATTCTTTTTCCCGAATGTGATCGCCAAAACTTCCGGGCATAGCGAAGAGCCGCCCATCCCCATCAGCAGAACGTCTTTGAATTGGGCCTGCTCTATGTCAGCGGCGAAGCGGCGATAGGTGTCGACGTTGTTCAGCTCCGCATCGACGATATCCAGCCACCCAAGCCATTTCGATTCGTCGTCACCCGTCCAAACCGCCGCGTCGCCCGACCACACGCGCGATATCTTGTCCTCACCCGTCCAGCGTTCCGTTTCCGCGCGGACGGCGTCCTCGATGTCGGATGGCAGAGAATACGAGATGGCATTAAGGGACATAGTCTTCCTCGTCGGTCCTAACTTTCTTCTTCTGTAAAACTATTCTGACGAATGCAAAGAGCGGGGGCAAGCCCTATCTGAGGCAAGTTAAGAGTTTGGGATTTCGGCCCGTCAGGGACGCATGATGATAGCCCAGCGATTTATCGCCCTGGGATGCTCGGAAAGGTACGAGTCCCGACAGGGACGATTTGACCAAACCCGACATTTCAGCGGTCCCTGACGGGACCGGTCGAGCACGTACCCAAACCCACCGCTCGAAGCGGTGGGCTATTATCACGCGTCCCGGCCGGGACGAAACCGCACACACTCCTAACTTGCCTCGGATAGGGGTCGCCCCCGCTCTTCTGATTTGCCATGTTAAAATTCCCGACATGAAATTCTCCTTCCTCACAATTACTGTTTTGACCTTGATGGCAGGTAGCGCGTACACCCAACCTTGCTTCCACGCGGCTCGGGAAGTTCGGCCAGTGCTCTCGGCAGAAACCCGAGCTCTTTACGAAAAGAATCTCGCGGATGCCGAAGAGGTCCACCTCAATAAACCCAACGAGGCGGATTCGATAATCTGGCTCGGGCGGCGCATGGCGTATCTTGGCCGGTATAAGGATGCCGTACGTGTTTTCTCGAGCGGGCTCACACTCTTCAAAAACGATCCACGCTTTTACCGCCATCGCGGCCACCGGTACATGACGCTCCGATGTTTCGACGACGCGATACGCGATCTCGAAATCGCCGCAAGGCTCGTGATGGGGAAGCCCGACGAGATAGAGGCTGACGGAATTCCGAATGCGAAGAACATTCCAACCAGCACATTGCAGTCGAACATTTATTATCACCTCGGGTTGGCTTACTACATGAAAGGCGATTGGAATATGGCCGCGGCGAAGTTCATGCAGAGCTACAATCTCGCAACAGCAGCGAAGAGCGCGGATATGAAAATTGCCGCGGCACACTGGGTTTATATGAGTGCCGCCCGATACGGTAAGGACTCGCGACGCGACGCCGACCGCCTGCTAAAACGCGAGGTTGGGGATAACGAAAATGTGATCGAGAATGACGATCATTACAAGTTGATAAAGTTGTACAAGAAACAATTGAAGGCGGATGATCTTGTGAAAGAATTCGGGAGCATGGCGGGTTCTGCAAGCGGTGCATCGCTGGGGTACGGCGTCGGGAATTATTTTCTTTACAACGGCGATAATAAAAAAGCGATGACGATCTTTCGGAAGATCACCGCCGGCGACCAGTGGGCGAGCTTTGGATATATTGCCGCGGAAGCGGAGTTGAGTCGGTCGGTGAAGTGATTATTTCAACGCGGAGATCGCGGAGACCGCTGAGGAAGAACTTTCATTTACTCTTTCTCAGCGATCTCCGCGTTAAAGGAAGGACCGCGGCCGCGTAGCGGTCAATGAATTTAGCCGTGGCCCTCAGGCCACGGCGGTTGGTGAATTCATTTCGCCGCGTCAGCGGCGACTGATTCAGTTGCCGCTGACGCGGCAGAATTTGTCTCCAGGGACCGTGGCCTGAAGGCCACGGCTAAATTCATTTGACCCCTATGCGGCCAGCTTGCAGCCGACGCGCTCGGTACTGGTAATACTTCTCAGCGATCTCCGCAATCTCCGCGTTAAGAAGCGTCCTTATGAAGCCACTCCAACAACATCTGTTCCTGCCGATGAAAAGCCTGCTCCGGTTTTCCGCTTCGCGCCATCGGCAGCTTGAAGAACATTGACAGCTGTTCCTGAATGCCGGCTTCGCCACGCTGCTTCGCCAGATCGAGACAGCGTGCGATCTCGATCGCGAGCGGTGCGGCGAGGATCGAATCCTTACACAAAAAATTTACTTTGATCTGCATCGGCTGACCCAAAAAACCGGAGACGTCGATGTTGTCCCAAGCCTCTTTGTTGTCACCACGCGGCCGATAGTAGCGGATGTCAACGAGATGATCCTCGACCGTGTAACCGAGAATATCGTCAAGCACCGAACTCTTCGTTTTCACCTTCGACGCCAGCGAATCTTCGTTCGATAACGCGAGGCCGTCGCGGTTACCCAAAATATTTGTCGAATACCAACCCTCGACCTTCAAGGCTCTACTTTTCAAAGCAGGCGCGAGCACGGTCTTTATAAACGTCTGCCCCGTCTTGCCGTCTTTCCCCGCGATCGGGACCTTTCGCAAATCCGCAAGCTCGATCAGGGCGGGAATATCGGCGGCGACCGATGGTGTGAAGTTTCCGTATGGAATTCCTTTGGTCATCGCCGCGTAGGCATAAAGCATGGCCGGCGATATGTCGTGGGAATTCTCGTCGAGAGCCTTTTCGAAACCGGCAAGCGAGTTGAAAATTTCATTTCCCTCGACCGCGAGTTTTTCAGTCGACGCGAGATTGATCACGACGACCGAATCGCACTCCGAAATGAACTCGCGCAGGTTCGCTCTCAGTTTTTCGATCACTTCGCGATGTGAAGAATTCGATAAAAGATTTGCGCCGTCGATGTTCGAAAGGAATTTTGGATCGCCGATCGCCGGCCACGGTTTGATCGCGCGCAACCCTTCTTCCGCGGCGACGAATTGTTTGTGAGTCAGTACATCGTGTTCCTCAGCGGCCTTTGCGAGATGTTCGCTGAAGAGGTCCCAGCCGGCGAAAACGATATCGGTGTAATCCGCGAGACCGTCAACGCCAACATTTGCAAGTGGCAGACCTTCGGTTCCGACAAGGCCTTTCTTCAGCAGCTCGACGCCGGCCGCCATCGTAGTCCCGACGGCGCCGCCAATACCAACAACCGCTATTCCAAGTTTTCGCTGTGCCATATGAAAAGGGAAAGTTTACAACATCGATCCCGCGAGCGTCAGCGGCGAATGAATTGCTCTGCCGCGTCAGCGGCGAATGAATTAGCCGTGGGCGAAGCCTACGGTGCCATCGAACAAAAGTTCGCCGCGTCAGCGGCGAGTGAGTTTCAGTTGCCGCTGACGCGGCAAAGACTGCTATTTGCTCTACCGTGGGTTTCACCCACGGCTAAGTTCATCTGACCGCTACGCGGCCCGATCGGCAGCAGATTTCGAATACATTGCCGCCAGCTCACGCTTTAACAATTTACCGGTCGGACCCTTTGGTATGTCGTCGACAAATCTGATCGTCTTTGGGCATTTGTAATCGGCGAGATGTGTTTGGCAAAACTCGACGAGTTCATTTTCTAATACCGACGCTCCTTCTTTCAGAACGACAAACGCCGCGACTTCCTCTCCGTACAACTCATCCGGCACCCCGATCACCGCGGCGTGAGCGACGGCCGGATGCGTGTAAAGCAAATCGTCGATCTCGCGCGGATAGATATTCTCGCCGCCGCGAATGATCATGTCCGACTTGCGATCCGCGATATAAAAGAAACCATCCGCGTCGCGATAACCGACGTCGCCGGTATGAAACCAGCCGCTTCGAAATGCCTTCGCCGTGGCTTCCGGGTTTTTGAAATAGCCCTTCAGAATATTCGGGCCGCGAAGAACGATTTCGCCCAGCTCCCCCTCGGGGACTTCGTTGTCCTCTTCATCGAAAACTTTCATCTCATTTCCGATCGGTTTTCCGCATGATCCGGGCCGTCGGCTTTCGTTCGGCGGATTGAAGGTCGAGCGGCAAGTCGATTCGGATAAGCCATAACCTTCGATCACGAGAACGCCAAAAGTTTCTTCAAACTTTTTCAAAATCTCAGCCGG
>DATLCA010000495.1:0-4986 GCA_035526605.1 Pyrinomonadaceae bacterium
GATAATTCTCGCCGGGTGTCTGCTAGCAGTTCTGACATATCTGCCAATCTACAAAGCGATGCAGTCGGTCGCGGGATCGAACGTTGTGACTGCCACTTCGCAACGCAATCCAGCCACCGGTGCGATCTCGCTGACGCCGCAGTCGATAGACGAATCTTCGGGAACACTCGTCACCGCGGCGAAGGTCCTGCCTTACACTTCGTTCGGCAACCTGGTTTCCAGCCCGACAGCCTGGGCTTTGGTTCTGCTGGTGTTCGTTCAAGTATTTTGGGTAACGATGGTCTACGGCCCGATCGCCGCATACCTCGTCGAAGCCTTCCCGGCGAAGATCCGATACACGGCTTTGTCCCTGCCGTATCACATCGGCAACGGGGTCTTCGGCGGACTGCTGCCGCTGATCGGCTTATCGGTGATCGCGCAGACAGGGAATATTTATGCAGGCCTCTACTATCCAATGATCGTCGCAGGGCTAACTTTCGTCATCGGCGCGATCTTTTTGAAAGAAACGCACGGGCATAAGATCTGGGAGGAGGTAGGCGAACTGCGTTCCAACTCATAAAGAAGTTTTCACGCAAAGCTCGCTAAGCACGCAAAGTGTGCCGAGGCAGGACGGACGTGCCCGCCATCTTTTCATCCCCTTTGCGTGCTTAGCGAGCTTTGCGTGAAATCTTCCCTAAAGATTGTTCACAACTCTTCGGATTCCGTCCTTGATCAATTCAACGTTGAAGTTAATCAACAATCCGAGTCTGACATCGGCAAGACGCAGGTAAGTCAGCAGTACCTTTCCGTGAATTGGGGCTAAGGCCTCGACCGATTTCGTTTCGATAATGACTTTATTATCCACGACGATGTCCGCGCGAAAACCGAGTTTCAAATAGACGTCTTCATAGACCGCAGGAATCTCCCGCTCGATCGCCACGCGAAACCCGTACTTCTGCAGCTCAAAAGCTAGCGCCGCCCGGTAAACTGATTCTAGGAGACCGGGACCTAAACACTTATGAACCTTTAGTGCGCGATCAACTATAACTTTTGAAATTTCATTTTCGGTCATGGGAGTTTTACGAAAAAAGAGTTTCACGCAAAGCTCGCGAAGCGCGCAAAGCAAATCTGTGAAGCAGGATAACGAAGGTGTGGAGCAGTTGTCCTAACTTGTTCTAAATTTATCTTATTTCCTTTGCGTGCTTGGCGAGCTTTGCGTGAAACCTCTTCGTTTTTTGGCTAGATTAAATTGATTTAACCAACAACTCCCAAACCTTCACCAAATGTTTCTCCTCAACTCGAATGCTTCCCACCGACAAACGCAATGTAAATTTCCCGTCCAGCTTGGTGTGCGATAGATAAGCTTCCCCGGACGCGTTGATGTCATTCATTATCTTTTCATTCAGCGCGTCCGGGTCATCGACACGCGCCGGACGGGCCCGGAAACAAACCAGGGCGAACGGAACCGGTGCAAGCATTTCGAAATTCGCCGACTCTTCGACCCAGGAAGCGAACAAACGCGCCAAACGGCAGTGCTCGCGGATCCGGGCAATCAATCCCTCGCGCCCGAAATAGCGCATCACGAACCACAGCTTCAACGCGCGAAAGCGTCGGCCGAGTTGGATGCCGTAATCCATTCCATTCTTCACCGTGCTCTCGTCGCTCGTCTTCAAGTATTCCGGCACGAGGGAGAACGCCTTCTTCATTTCACTCAGGTCACGGCAATACAAGATCGAGAGATCGAAGGGTGTGAAAAGCCATTTGTGCGGATTGGTCACGATCGAATCCGCACGCTCCCAACCTTTGAACAGTCCCTGCATCTCGGGCACGATCGCCGCAGATCCCGCATAGGCCGCATCAACGTGCAGCCAGATCCCGTGCTTCTCGCAGATGTCGGCGATCGCGTCTACCGGATCGACGCTCGAGGTGGATGTCGTCCCGATCGTCGGGATCACGCAAATCGGAATATGCCCGGCCTCGACATCTTCCTTGATCGCATCGGCAAGGGCCTCGGCCCGCATTTCGAAACGCTCATTCACCTCGATCTTGCGTAGGCTCCGAGTCCCGAGCCCGAGCGTGATGACTGCTTTGTCGATCGACGAATGAACGTGCTCGGAACAATAAACACGCAGAAGCGGTAGATCGTCGCGCCCGCTCATTCCGAGCTCACGGATGTTCAAATTCGCGCGTTCGCGTGCGGCGGCGATCGCATGCATTGTCGAGACCGATGCCGTGTCGTAGATGATCCCTTCGAATTCCTTCGGCAAATTCATCATCTGACGGAGCCAGTCGAGCACGACATCTTCGAGCTCGGTCGACGACGGCGACGTCCGCCAAAGCATCGCCTTCATGTCGAACGCCGCCGCGAACATCTCGCCGAAGACACCGACCGAAGAAGTCGACGTCGAGAACAGCCCGTGAAAATTCGGATGGTTCCAATGTGTAACGGCGGGCAGTATCAGTCGGTCGACGTCTTCCAATACTTTGCCGAAATCTTCTCCGGTCGACGGCGCAGACGTGGGCAAATTTTCTTTTAGCCAATCAGGCTGGACCTGCGAAAGGACCGGATATTCGCCGATGTGTTCGAAATAATTCGCGATCCAGTCGACAACCTCGTAACCGTACCGGCGAAATTCTTCGGCCGGCATATCGCCGAATTCTTTTCTTAATTCTCCACTCATAATCGGTGCCGACATTCTACCAAACGTCCGAACCAACTTTAGGCCTTGGCGTGAAGACGAACGTCGACCTCCGTCGACGCCGGTGTTCAGCAAAGGCGTAAAGCCGCAAAGAAACAAAAGACGTCGGAATCTGAAGCCGCGACCATCGAGGCCGTTAGGAGCCGTCCACCCCGAAAGATTCGGTCTTTTCCCGTTTGTTCCGTGCATTCCGTGGTAACTGCTGTAAATCCATAACCACGGAATGCACCGAATGCACGGAGAAGACAGGGAACAGAACCGGAGACTTCCAGAAACGGCGATCTGGTTCGCTACGTGAAACTCAGACCGAGCCAATAACCGTGCAGTTCATTTGCTCGACATGCCGTTTCAATCAGGTATAATGCACCTTTGTATCGATATTGGTTTTACCTGCGAGTAAACTTTCACCCGGGACGGGCGTATTAGACCGGACCGGCTGCAGCGTAATCCATCCAAACGCAAACTAACCGGAGAATTATTTATGACAAGAGCTTTTTTAACTTTGGCTTTGATCGTCTCGATCTTTAGCTCGTTCGCATGTGTTCAGAAAGGCGGCAACAATGTCGCGACCGACACCGGCGACACAATCAAGGTCGGTGTTTACGGCGATCTGACCGGACAAACGTCCAGCTTCGGCCAGTCAACCAAGAACGGCATCGAACTGGCGGTGGAAGAGATCAACAACGCAGGCGGGGTCAACGGTAAGAAGATCCAGCTCATCGTCGAAGACGACCAGGGTCGCCCCGAACAGGCGAAAACGGTCGTTTCGAAGTTGATCAACCAGGACAAAGTCCAGGCCGTGCTCGGTGAAGTCGCGTCGACGAACACCCTCGCCGCCGCACCCGTCGCACAGGAAGCCAAGATCCCAATGATCTCGCCTTCTTCAACGAACCAGAAGGTCACGGAAGTCGGCGATTATATTTCGCGTGTTTGCTTCATTGACCCATTCCAGGGGTCGGTGATGGCGAAATTCGCGGCAAACACTCTGAAAGCCAAAACGGCAGCGATCCTCGGCGACGTCAACTCCGATTACAGCAAAGGCCTGACGCAGTTCTTCGAACAGGAATTTACGAAGCTCGGCGGCAAGGTCCTCGCGAAAGAAGCCTACACGCAGACCGATCCGGACTTTAAGGGTCAGCTCACGAAGATCCGCAATCTCAACCCGGATGTGATCTATGTTCCCGGCTACTACGGCCAGGTCGGCATCATTGCCAAACAAGCCCGCGAGCTCGACATGAACATGCCGCTTCTTGGCGGTGACGGCTGGGATTCGCCGGAGCTTTGGAAGCTCGGCGGCGCGGCACTGAAGAACACGTACATCTCGAATCACTACTCTGCAGAGAATCCTGCACCGGAGATCCAGAATTTCGTCAGGACCTACAAGGCGAAGTTCAATGTCGAGCCTGATTCGCTGGCGGCACTCGCATACGACGCAGCGAAGGTTTTGGCGGATGCGATCAAGCGTGCCGGCGGCACCGACAGTGCGAAACTTCGAGACGCGATCAACTCGACGAAGAACTTTCCGGGAGTGACGGGCCAGATCTCGATCGATGCAAACCGTAACGCTGTTAAGCCGGCAGTCGTCCTCGAGCTGGATGCCGCGGCCGGCAAGTTCAAGTTCAAGGAAACCATCGCACCTGAAGGCTCTGAGCCTTCGACTTCGGCGAATACGAATACGAACACAAACAGCAGCGTGAATGGTAACTCGATGGGGACCTCATCGAACGCCAATTCGAACACGAATAGCAATTCGGCAAACTCCAACACGTCGGCGAATTCGAACGCCACAAAATAAGTGCGACGATTTTAGGTTTCTGGTTCCAGGTTCACGGCCTCAACGCCGTGGCCTGGAACTTCGAACCTAAAGGCTCGAGCTTTTATTTATGGACACTTTTGTTCAGCAGCTCATTAATGGCCTAACTATCGGATCGATCTACGCGCTGATCGCGCTTGGATACACGATGGTCTACGGCATCCTGCGTCTGATCAATTTCGCCCACGGCGACATCTACATGGTCGGCGCCTACGCGGGGTTCATGCTCGCGACATCGCTGGGATTCGCGGCCAATCCGTCCGCTTTGGGTTTCGGCGTGACGCTGATCGGTTCGATGGCGATCGCGGCCGCGATCGGTATGGCGATCGAGAGATTTGCATACCGTCCGGTGCGGAAGTATTCGAAGATGACGACGCTGATCACCGCGATCGGGATGTCGCTGCTTATCGAATACCTTTTCGTATTCTTCTTTTCGGGCACGCCGCGTTCGTTCCCGCAGCTGCTCCCGAACGAGAACATTACTCTCTTCGGCAA
>DATLCA010000496.1:0-1072 GCA_035526605.1 Pyrinomonadaceae bacterium
GATCGCTACAACTGCCCAGAGATCCCACTCCCGATCCATCGGCACATCAGGAATCTCATAACCGCCGAGGACGCTTCCGCTCGCCGAAAGGTGCGTCAGCAATGGATGCGCTTCGTTGTCCACTCGGCGCGCTGCCCCGCCGAGCAGATACGTTCCGTCCGGCAAATGATACATAACGATGCTATCCCGGTAGGACACACCGGGAGCTGGCAACGCATTGAAGTCGGGATCAAGAGACCCGTCCGGTCGGATCCGCGCAACGTGGCTGCGCGAAAACCCATTGATATTCGTGAACGAGCCAATAATCAGAACGTTCCCGTTAGTATCGGTCGTCATGAATCGAAACGAAGGATCGCCTTCGAACGAAAACGTGGGGGCGACAAATGCCGGATCTTCGCTCCCGTTCGCGAGCAGACGAACCACTGGCTTCAGGCCGCCGTTTGATGCGAGGTATACCTTCTCCCCAAACGACGCGATCAACGCCGGTTGATTTGTCCCCGCGTAATGAAACGAACTATCCAGTGAACCGTCCGTATTGATCCGCGCCACAGGCGTCGATGGTGTTCCATTGACGGTATTGAACCCGCTCGCGATTACCAATTTGCCGTCGGGCATCACGACGATCGGTCCAGGATATGCGAAAAGATTCGGGAGGAAATCGAGTTTAACGAAATAATTCGGATCGAGCGCCCCGGGGAATTGCTGCGATGAAGCGTCTAAGATCGAAAGTTCGGCCAGTCGCGGCGCGCCGAGCACAGCGGTTGGAGCTTGGTTGGTCAGGTGAACCTGCAACGTGCGCCGAGCATCTATTCGTGTGTCGTTTGTCAACGGGAGGAGCGCGATTCGTTCTGTTACTCCCGGTCCGAAAACGAGGTTCGTCTTAAAGGGCAGGTTGACGTAATAAAGCGGAGCCGAAACAACCTCCACCGAGCTTGTCGAATCCAAGGCGCCGCGTCGGAGGACCGGAATCGAAACCGCGCCGTTTGTCTCAACGAACACAAAGCGATTCGTCGGAAAACTGAAACTCGCAACGCATGGCCCGCTGTCGTTCACTAAACGCGCAATCTGCCCC
>DATLCA010000497.1:0-3488 GCA_035526605.1 Pyrinomonadaceae bacterium
TACTCGTAATACTGGCCCGGCTTCACATCGGCATCTTCAAATCCCGGATTCGCAACCGTCGCGTGCAGATACCAATCGACCGTATCGCCGTGGCGGCGCCAGATCTCGTAAACAACTTCCCCGGACGCCTCGCCCGCCGCAAAATCTATCTTGTTTACGCCTTCCGAAACCGCAGCGGCGGCCAATCCGCCGGGCGTTTGTACGTTAGATTCCATAAATTTCCTTCTCCAAAAATCCGTCTTTCGAATGTTACAATTCTCCTACACAAAGGGAATTTAAGGGAATCCAGAACACGAACATGGGTAACATTAGATTAGATGGCGACGAAAAGGCGCAGACGGCCTGGCTTGAGGCGATCATCGAGTCGGCGGACGACGCCATCATCAGCAAAACGCTCGACGGGATTCTCACCAGCTGGAACAAGGCCGCGCAACATATCTTTGGGTATACGGCGGACGAAGCTGTTGGCAGGTCCGTGCTGATGCTGATCCCCTACGAGCTTCGCGACGAAGAAGCGATGATCCTGGGGAAGATAAGGTCCGGCGACAGGATCGAGCACTACGAAACGACGCGCGTCGCAAAAGATGGACGGCTCGTGGATGTGTCCTTGACCGTCTCACCCATCAAAGACGCTGACGGCAAGATCATCGGTGCTTCAAAGATCCTTCGCGACATCACCCGCCAAAAACAGATCGAGGAAGAGCGTGACGCCCTGCTCAAGCTGGAACAGGATGCTCGCGAGCAGGCCGAGGTGGCGAGCCGCGCCAAGGACGAATTTCTCGGCCTGCTTTCGCATGAGCTGCGGACGCCTTTGAATTCGATACTCGGTTGGACGCGGATACTGAGCGGCCACAACCTCGACGAAGCCGCGGCCGCGCAGGCTCTCGAGACGATTGACCGCAACGCGAAGCTCCAGGCGCGTCTGATCGATGACATGCTCGACGTGTCGCGGATCATATCCGGCAAGCTCCGCCTGGACGCGCAGGCTGTCGATCTCACATCGGTGATCAATTCCGCAGTCGAAACGCTGCGTCCGGCCGCCGAAGCAAAACATATCCACATGCGCGTGTCGCTAGATTTCGGGACCGGCACGGTGCTCGGCGATCCGATGCGTTTGCAGCAGGTCATCTGGAATCTCGTATCGAATGCTGTGAAGTTCGTCCCGCGTGAGGGGAGCGTGAAGGTCTCGCTCAGCCGCGTGAATTCGCATGCCGAGATCTCCGTCAGCGACACCGGACCCGGGATCGAAAACGATTTTCTCCCGTACGTGTTTGACCGCTTTCGTCAAGCCGACAGCGCGACAAATAAAAAATACGCCGGACTCGGGTTAGGCCTCTCGATCGTTCGGCACCTGGTTGAGCTGCATGGCGGGACGGTCGAAGCCGCAAACAACGCCGATGATAACGGGGCGGTATTTACGGTCAAGTTGCCCGTCATGGCCGTCAGCCGATCCTTCGAACAAATCAGCCGCCGTGCCGACGCCGCCGCTGCTGAAGCGCATCTGGCGTTCGATTCACCGCCGGACCTCAGCGGTGTAAAAGTATTAGCGGTCGATGACGAGCAGGACGCGCGATTGCTGCTTCAAGCCATGTTCGAGCAATGCGGCGCCCAGATCGAAACATGCGCATCGGTCGCGGAGGCGCTGGAGATGCTGAACGAATATGACCCCGACGTGCTCGTGTCGGATATCGGAATGCCCGGCGAAGACGGCTACACCCTGATCAGGAAAGTTCGTGAGCTCGAAGAACCGACCGGAAAACGCCTGCCTGCCGTAGCCCTAACCGCCTTCGCTCGCACCGAAGACCGAGTCCAGGCCCTCGCCGCCGGCTTCAACATGCACGTCCCAAAACCGGTAGAGCCCGCGGAATTGGCTCTGGTGATTTCGAGTTTGGTGAAGTGAGAGAAACCCTGCTCGACGGGGTGCTTATCTTCCTTAGAGAACTCGAGTCTCGACGTGATCGAGGCTGAGAAAACCACCCCGTCAGCCGAAGCGGCTGCCACCCCTTCTTTGTAAGCATGGGAGTATCAACGATGGGGCTCTAATTCGAGACGGTAACAGAAGAGAGAACCACCCCGTCAGCCGAAGCGGCTGCCACCCCTCCTTTGTAAGGAGGGGAGTTCTCTTTGTTGTTTAGGTTCTCTGGGACCAGCCAAATTCACTGATGATCCGTGCTAGCACGGACTTTTCACTCTTGAAGACGCTTTCATTTTCGAAACGGATCACCCGGATACCATAGCTTTCAAGAAAGCGTCTTCGTTCGGCATCATGCGAAACAGCGGGCAGCGTAAAATGGCCCTCGCCGTCCAATTCGACGGCGAGCTTTTCACTCGGACAATAGAAATCCAAAACGTATTTGCCGACGCTGTGCTGGCGACGGAACTTACGCCCCTCGAGGCGTGAATTTTTGAGCAGGGTCCAGAGTCTGGCTTCAGCGGGTGTAAGACCGCGACGCAGCTCTCGTCTAAACTGTGAAGTATCCGGAAGATTATGAACGTCCTTCGGACGTCTGTCGTAGGTCATGGGAGAATTCCTCTAAACGTCAATTCGGTTTATCTCAAACGCGACTCCCCTCCTTACGAAGGAGGGGTGGCAGCCGCTTCGGCTGACGGGGTGGTTCTCTCTCCTGTTACCCTCTCGAAATAAACCCCATCGTCGTAAGCCCGACTCCCCTCCTTACGACGGAGGGGTGACGGGGTGGTCCCTCTTAGTCGGTGCTCCGAGCCTCGATCTAAAAATCGGGCTTCTTACTCACGGCACATACGCCCCAGGCACCGCGCGGTCTCCCGCAACACCGAACGTCGAGATCTGCACGCCCGAGCTCGAACCCAGAATGTACCAAACCAAACTATCCCCAAACCGCATCACCGCGGGCTCCGCTTTTCCGTCTCCGTCGTAATCCGCCGCTACCGGCCGGTCGGTCGAGATTCCCCACTGCACCGCGTCGTAGTTGGTCGCCGCGTTCGTCGATCGATACCAGACGCCCGTCGATGGTCTGAACAAGGCCATGTTGTCCCGGCCGTCGCCGTCGTAGTCCGCCGGCACCGGGACGTCGCCTTTTATCCCGAACGGCAGAGACGACGCGTTGCCGGTCGAGCTGTTCAGGATCCACCACGTTCCCTGTTGATCCGGCAATGGCCCACTCCGATAAACCGAAAGGTCCGCCTTGCCGTCGCCGTCGTAATCGCCGGGCGTTGGGAGGTCGTTGGCGAGTCCGAACGGCGTTGACGTGTACGTGCCGTTCGAGTTGAGGATCCACCAGGTCCCGCCGGACGGGCGGTAGACGGCCAGCTCGGCGCTGCCGTCCGAATTGTAATCCGCAGGGACCGGGAAGTCGCCGGCCGTGCCCCAAGTGTTTATCCCGACTGTCGAGTTCGAGCTTCGCAGGACGTACCACGTGCCGTTGCGAAAGACCGCGACGTCCGTTTTGCGATCGCCGTCGTAATCCGCCGGTGCAAGGTTGTCGGATGAAACGCCGAACTGCTGCGCG
>DATLCA010000498.1:0-9170 GCA_035526605.1 Pyrinomonadaceae bacterium
ATAACGTTAAAGCCGCAATGCCGCAGGGAGACTTTCAACATCTCCCGGGAATCAAACTCGTCGTCGACAACCAGAATCGTTTTGCTCATCAATCGGCACCCCCATGAAAGATCTTGTGTATCAATTTCGAAGTCATAATTCGAAACGAGGAGAAATCAGGCAATCAATGTGCCCGGCCGGGGTAAATGTTGACTCAAATACAATAAAATAGGCCGACGATTGCCCTCGGATGAGTACGAGAGCTGCGAATGCCTTCTGCTTTCTGAAATTTGAAATTTGAAATCTGTTCAAGTAGCATCTGCGATCTGCGATCTGCCAACTGTCTTCTCTTAAAACTTATCCCTCCGCCTCACCACGCCACTGTCCACCGTGTTGCGCGCGCCGGATATCGTCTGGAAGTACATGTCGTCTCCGACGAACTCGATCAACATGAACGAGAGATCGGTGTCGAACCCGGCGGCGATGATCGGGGAACCTTCCTTTAGGGCGCCCTTTTGGATCTTACTCGCACCGCCCGCGATGAAGTACGTGATGCCGTCCTGCGGTTTCACTCGCTCGTAGAATTGATCGTGGCCGTTGAAGACGACGTCGATCCCGTACTTAACGAAGAGCGGGTGCAGGACCTCCAGTACCGCAGAGGAACCGCGCCGCGGGCCCGACGAATAGGGCGGATGACTGAAGAATGCGACCCGCCATGCGTTCTGGTCTTTCGAAAGCTGCTCGACGAGCCAGTCGAGTTGTCTCTTGTCCAGATAGGTGCTGTTGAGCGCGTAGAACGAAACGCCCGCGCGCTCGATGCGATAATATTCCTCGCCGTTCATGTTGAACGGAGCATAATGGCGCTGGCTCGACGAGTCGTGATTTCCGAGCGACGCGTAAAACTTCACGCCACCGTCGAGCAGTGATTTATAAGGCAGCTCGAATTTGTCCCGCATGTCCGCCGGCTTATCTGCGCCGTAGATGTTGTTCCCGGTAAGCAGTACCCAGTCGAAGCCAACAATTTTACGATACTCTTCCATTACGCCGCCGAGATCATACTGTGCTTTAGTCCCGCTGCCGGAATTACCAAACACCGCCATTCGAAGAGATCCTTCGCGCATGGGCAGAGGGACGTTCGCCGTCGCAGCTTGAGCAGTCGCCTCCGTTCTCGCGAGCGGCTGGGTACGCGATTCGGGTAGGTGAGTGGAGGCCTTGCCGGATTCGTCGCGAGCCAATGAGGCGTTCGCTTTGTCGTGATTGAGATTTCGCGACGCAATATTTAGGTCGGTCGACTTGAGGATATCTGCCTTTCCGATTCGATTGGCCGCAGCCGTGCGCTGCCTGTCCGACTCGGCCAAGTCTCCGGATAGCCGGTAAGCCTCAGACCGGCTGATAAGAAAACTCGGGTCGTTGACAAGACCGGGCTCGAGTTTCGTCGCCTTGTTGAATTCGGTCGTCGAACGCTGTCCCGCACCGAAGTCCTTGTAAGCCTCTCCGAGCCGCCGGGTGTTCTCCGCGTCAGGATGAAGGATGGCATCGATCCGGGCTTTCGTGAGAGCCTCGGCTGCGAGTCGCTTGTTCTCGACCGGATCACGCACGGCGGTGTACGTGGTTGGCCGGATATCTGCCGGCGGCCGCGCGGGCATCGTCGCGATGTAAAGGTAGTTGGTCCGTTGAACGTAACTGACCACCTCGCTTGCCTCGAGAAGCTGAGGTTTCGGTATCCGCACGTTCTTTTCTATCCTGACCTTATGCAGGCCTTCCACCACCGCTGTCGACGGCGGCGGTGAAGAGGCCGAGGGTTGGTAACCCGCGTCGATAAACTGATCCGTGAGAACGGCGGCATGCCCGGCCGGCGGAGCAAATACGCCTTGCTGAAGATCGACCACCCCGCGAAACACGGTGAGGTCGACCGTCCCTCGTTTAGCATCCACGTCGATCTGAAACTCGGTGCCTCGTTTTCCCAGCCGCACATATCGCGTCCTCGTGTCGAAGATTCCCCAGCCGCTGATCAGAAAGCTTCCATAGAAACTGTACAAAGAGGAGATCGCTGCCTTCGACCTCTGAAGCACGAAAACCTCGATCCTTTGGTCGGAGTTTGGTTTGCTGAAAATCAGGCTCACTTCCGCGTCGCCACCCGTCGTGATCTCGTCACCGACAACAAGTCGCATACCTACTCTGCCCACCTCGGTTTTGCCGGTTGCTCCGTGTTTTATCTCGACCTGCGCAAGGTTCGCTGCTTCCGTCTGCGCCTCGCCTCCGACGAGTATCGCCTGAATGTCCGCGACCTGACCGTCAGGGGGCGCCGCAATAACCTGATGGCCGGCGAGTGGTAGAAATAGCGCCAGCATCATTAGAAGTTTTGCCGGAATGCGAACGATCCTGATCAGCCGTTGAGTTTCCATATTGGTTCCTGTTTTGAAAACCACTTGTCGAGAACAAACCAGAGCCCAGCGTACGAGATCAACAGCGCCGCGATGTGGTAGCAAACATCCAAATACACTCTCGATACTTTGTAAGCCAGAAAAGCGGCGAGTATGTAAAGAGCGGCGATAAAGACCAGTACGATCGGCACCTTCGGCTGGAAGCTGGTCCAGGGGATGGGGACCGGCAACTTAAAGTCTATCCACTTACCGGGACCCGAGTGCAGGGCCGCTCCGAGAAGCGCCATAAAAAAAATGATGAAGAAATTGTGAAGCGGTGAAAGTCGGGAAATGAATATGCCATTCAGAATATTCGAAATGGCGCTCGCATGAATGTCCACACCGAGACGTTTCTCGCCGGTAAGCAGGGTCTGCATCTCGCCCTGCTCGTAGCCGACCAGAACGATCGCGTCTTTGTACTTCGAGAGGGCGGCCGGATCACTGAACTCCGTTTCGACACCCTGCGCACTTTTTCTCGCGTCCTGGATCTCTCGCTGTGAAACTTCGTCGAGTATCAAACCTTCCTCGCGGTCAAGGGGGATCGATCGAAACAATTCGCGAGTCGGCCCGGAGCGATACAGAAGAAGGTTGAGCCTGCCGTCATCGAACTCGGGCTCGAGGGCGGGGTCCGATGCCTCCATCACGCTACGCAGTGCCAGCGAGGGAATCACAGTTGGGTTGTCCGGGCTTGATCCTGCAGCGTTGAACTCGGCCAGCTTGATGGTCCCGATCCGGCCGTCACCGCCGCGACTGCCCCCGACCAGGATTGTCCCCCAGCGCGGATGCCCGAAGCCGGTGGGGATCGCGGGATCTGTCCCCTGCTCGGCGCTAAACTCGTCGATTCCGACGATCACCTTTAGATTATTTTTCTCGGCTTCCGCGATCGCCGCGCCGAGCTCGGCGTCGAACGGCGAACCATACTCAAACGCAATATCGAAAGCGAGCACCTTCGCTCGTGCCTGCGTCATTGCCCTAATGAGCTTGCTAAAGAACTCACGATGTTTGGGGTCGATATCTCCCGAGGGCGCGGTGCCGGCAACGGGCGTTTCACCGATCAAAAATATCTTTATCCGCTTGTCGAATTTCGCCGCGGCCGTGTAGTCCTTCATGTACCGAACGGAATAGCCCTGTATGAAATCTTCCAGACCCAAGAGGTTGAAAAAATGGACAATCGAAAGGAAGCACACGACGAGGCCTGTCAGCAGCGGCACCGAGATAATGGCCCACGTTCGCGCGTCGACTTTATTAAAGATCGATCGGAGCTTCCGGGTCCAAGGCTTATCGTTTTCAGGCTTCATCTTTTTGTACCGGAAAGAGAGCGCGTCTGAAAACGGGGACTCGTGTTTGGAGGAGCACAATCGTCATACGGATTTATCTTAAGATCAGTGAACGCGTGAGTTATATCACCGAACCAAAAAGCGGTCAAGAGAATTCACAGACGGAGTGATCGGCAATTCGACTTTTTCCCGGCGTCCCTCGTAACGGCATCACCTGATGGTGTCGTCGTACCAATCCTTCCAAAAAGATCGCATGCGGCGGGCGGCGAAGACGGTGATGGGGTGGGTGAAGAACATTAGCCGGAAGAACCCCATGCGTTGCCAGCGCCGGGAGGAGGTTAGGACTTTCGGTTGTTCGATGAAGGTGGTGTGAGCGACGCGGTCGCGGGCGTAGCGGTCTAGGCGCCAGCCGAAGTCGATGTCTTCGCCGACATAGATCGTCGCATCGAAACCTCCGAGCTCGCGGAAGACATCAGCGCGGCAGAACTGGAGAGCACCGCCGCGCATCTTCATTAGCTCGCCGACGATCGGGAACAGTTTCGTAAACCAGCGGATGAGGGTGCGGCCCTCGATCGGCTCGTACTCGACTGCGGCGCTTCCGCCGAAGCAGCGCGGGTCCGATGCGGCGTCGGCGATCTTTTCAAAAATCCCGCGCCGGACAATCGAGTCGGCGTCGATGAAAACCAGTACGTCTCCCGAGGCTGCGTCTGCACCCGTGTTTCGCACTTTCGCGATGTTGCGTTCGCTTTCGGCGACGACCATCGCGCCTTTCGTGCGGGCGACATCGCGCGTCGCGTCGGTGCTTTGGTTGTCGACGACGATCACTTCGGCGTCATTGGTTTTTGCTGCGTTGATGGCGTCGAGTGTTGCGGGCAGGTAGTTCTCTTCGTTGTACGCGGGGATGATGATCGAAAGTTTCACTGCGATGAAGGTAACTCATAACACCCGAAACACAGAACGGGAGGAAGGATCCCTTCCTGGTTCGGAGGGGAGCTTACCGATCCTCAGGATTTGAAAAAAAAAGCCCCGGGTCTTTCGACTCGGGGCGTGTGTGGAAAAAATTAAGCTCTCAATTTAGTAGCTCTGAATATTCAGAAGCTGGTTGAGGACTGTGGCGAGGATGCTCGGTGTTCCGTTGTTGTAGGTTCCGTACTGGAAGTCTCCGTTGTAGCCTTCCTGGTAGCGGCTGTTCGAGCCGTCCTGGTAGCCGCGCTGGAAACCCTGGCGGAAGTAATACTGGTACTGGCTGCGCTCGACCCCGTTCTGGTAACCGTAGGTACCCGTCCGGTAGATGCTCGAGTTCGACCAGCTCGACCTGCGGTTGCTGCGGTAGTCCGAGCGTCCGGCATTGAATCCCTGACGGTAACCTTCGTTGATCGCCTGTCTGAGCAAATCGCCGCCGCGATTGTCGGTGTTGTACCAGCGGCCGCCGCGGTTCACGCGATAGCGTCCCGGAGGCTGGATGTTCGCGTCCGTCTGCAGCGTGTAATAGGTCGTGCCGTTGCTGTTCTGCATGACAACTAACTGGCCGTTGCGTCGCGCCCATTCGGCCTCTCTTCGCGCACGTTCCTGCTCCGCCCTTGCTTGCTGTCGCGAGCTCCTGTGGTGATCTCTATCGTTGTCCCGATGGTCGTTGTCGCGGTCCTGTGCATTCGCGATCGTGCTCGTGCCGACCAGCGCGAATAGTCCAAGGGCGCCCGCCGCCGTTAATTTTTTTAGATTTAGTGTTCTCAAAATATTTCTCCTAAGGATGTCGTTTCCAAATCAACCTTCTATTCCGTCATCCCGTATGGAGCTCGGACCTTCTAGCCTTTGTAAACGTTCGTACTCAACTGCCACCCGTTACAGTGCAATAGGCGAGCCACCGAATGGCCGGCTATTGTTCACCTAGGGTTAGGCTGAGCCGCGCTTTTTGGTACGCATCAAAAGGGAGCAGGATGTATGTGGATCGAGGAAGGATGAAGGATGAGGGTGATGGAGAAAGAGAACCACCCCGTCAGCGGAAGCGGTTCCACGCCGCTTCTTGGTAAGGAGGGGAGTTTTCTTTCGTGTCTTTGTCTTATTTCGTGATGCTTTAGTGTGATTCGTGGTTGGATTTGTTCGTGCAAATTAGTGGTTTGGTTTCCGACAGAACTCAACCACGAATCATGCGAACAAAAAAAGAAAGGGAGACAAAACCACGAGGCACACGAATAAGCGAGTTTCCGCCGTCTGCGCCGAAATCTTTACCCCGGCTACTTGCCGGAAAAGTTGTAGGTCAAAATGCCGCTGACTTTCACCGGCTCTTTGGACTGTTGCACCGGGGCGAATCTAGCCTGCCGGGCGGCTTCGACTGCGGCGGCTCTCAGGAGCGGGTGGCCGCTCACGGCGGTTGCGGAAACTACTGCGCCCTTTTCGTCGACGAGCACTTGGACAGTTACGGCACCCGTCGCTTTGACCGCGCGCGCGGCGGCCGGATACACCGGTTGCGGTAAGGTCGTCGCCTTGCCGTTCAGAACTCCGCCCGAGATCGATTGGATTCGCGAATTCGAGCCTGCGTCGATGCTCAGGTCTTCACGGCCAACAACCGCGCGGCCGTCTGCATCGCCATGTAAGTCGCTATCGCGGCTGCCCACATCGGGAATCTCGACGGAGGGGTCACGGGTATCCCGAACCGGTTCCGCGTGGGCCCCTGGATCCTTGTCTCGTTCCGTGATCGACTCGCGGGCTTCCCAAAAATAGATCCCGATCAGAACAGCCATGAAAATCTCGGCGAGAAACAGGCATACGAGCGGCGAGGATTTCCTGCCCGGGCGCGACGAGAACGGGATGAACGAGAACGCGAGCATGAGGAGCGAGATGACGACAGCCGAGCCGATCGAGAACCATGCCACGGCTGTGACCGTCCCCGCGATACCCGAGATGCCGCCACTGGTCGCGTCGGGTGACAGGGTGACTTCCTTTACCAAGTGCAGGACGTAATGCAGAGCGAACGCGGGCACGAGGCTGAGCAGCCCCGTCATTAGGAACAACAGTCCCGGCGGCGACGCTTTCGTATTCTTCGTGAACAATCTGATCGCGGAAACAAGAATGCCGACCGCACACAGAGCGGCCGCAAAGACCAGCACACCGGCGACGAGAAACTCGTCCTGGGCGATCCAGTTAAAAACCCAGCTGTAACTGCTATTCTCAGCTTCCCTCAAATTCGCGAGTAATTTGAGCAGCATCGCGGCTCCCACGGCTCCGCTGATTGCGGCGAACATGAAGGCAATTGAGGGGACGATACGTTCAAGGATGGAAACGCGCACCGGTCCGGCGTAAGGGTCGGGTGTCATCATAGTTGGCGAATACTAGCGCGGGTGGTGGGGTGAGTCAAAACGGAACGTGAATAACCAACGACGAATAACCAATGCCCGTTGAAGGGGCCGGACCGCGATATCCGCAAAAAAACGGCGTCTCCATTTGAGACGCCGTCATCGTTTGAATCAGCCGGCCGTCCGGTTAATCGTCTTCCTCTTCCATCGCCAGCAATGAAGCGCTTGTCACGCGGTCTTCGTCGCCGGTTTTGATAAGCGTAACGCCTTGTGCGCTGCGGCCCGTTTCGCGGATCTTGTCCACGCCGAGTCTTATCAGCTTCGCCTGCTGCGTGATGATCATGATCTCGCTGTCCTCCTCGATCGGGAACGACGCGACGACCTTTCCGGTTTTGGCGGTGGTCTTCATGTTGATGACGCCTTTGCCGCCGCGTTTTGTCAGGCGATAGCTGCTAACGATCGTCTGCTTGCCAAAGCCGTTCTCGGAGATCGACAGAATCTTCTCGTCACCTTTCTGCGAAACCGCACAGACCGAAACGACCTCGTCGCCTTTGCGAAGATTCACACCCCGGACGCCCCGGGCTGCGCGTCCCATCGGACGAACATCGGACTCGTTGAATCTCACGGCCATCCCGTCGTGGGTCGCGATAAAGATCTGACACTTCCCGTCAGTGCGAATGACATCGAGTAACTCATCTCCGTCGTCGATGTTGATGGCGTTGATGCCGTTCGCGCGGATGTTCTGGAAATCGGCAAGTGACGATTTCTTGATCACACCCTGTCTCGTTACAAATGTGAGATAGGTCTCTTCCGCGAAATCCCGCACAGGCATCACGGCGACAAGCTTCCTTTCAGTAGAAAGCTGGACAAGATTTACGACCGCCTTACCGCGAGCAGACGGCGCGGCCTCGGGGATCTCGTGCACCTTTATCTTGAAGACCTGACCGTCGTCGGTGAAGATCATCAGGTACGCATGCGTCGATGCAATGAAAAGATGCTCGACGAAATCTTCGTTTTTCGCCGTCGCACCAAGACGGCCTTTGCCGCCGCGGCCTTGACGCGAGTAGGTCGAGACGGGCGTGCGTTTGATGTAGCCCGCCTTAGTGACGGTGATCGCGACGTCTTCGTCTTTGATCAGGTCCTCGATATTGAACTCGGCGTCCGCGTCGACGATCACTGTTCGACGTGCGTCACCGAAATTCCTTTTGACTTCTTCAAGCTCGTCGACGATCACCTGACGCAGCACACTTTCGTTCGCGAGAATGTTCTCGAGCTCGGCGATGTGCTTGATAAGGGCTTCGTATTCGTCGAGGATCTTCTGACGCTCAAGAGCCGACAACCTGCGAAGCTGCAAGTCGAGAATCGCCTGCGCCTGAATGTCGGAGAATCCAAGGCTAGTGATGACCTTGCGCAAATCTTTAACGAACGCGTCGTTCGATTTGTCGCCGGTGATCCCACGCCATTTCTTGATCTCGGCGATCGCGTCGAACTTTGCAGTGAGCCATGACTTGGCTTCATCAACCGATCGCGAATTGCGGATCAACGGGATGATGTAATCGAGTGCGTCGATGGCCTTGTTCAAGCCTTCCAAAATGTGAGCACGAGCTTGGGCTTTGCGAAGCTCAAACTGTGTGCGGCGTCTGACAACCTCGCGGCGGAATTCGAAGAAATGCTCGAGCATTTCCTTCAGATTCAGCAGCCGCGGCTGGCCGTCGACGATGGCGATGTTGATGATCCCGAACGACGCCTGCAGCGGCGTCAGTTTGTAGAGCTTGTTGAGAACGACCTGCGGAACCGCGTCGCGTTTCAACTCGACGACGATCCGCATTCCTTCACGGCTCGATTCGTCGCGAAGCTCGGAAATGCCGTCGAGGCGTTTCTCGTGAACTAGCTCGGCGATCTTTTCGATCAACCGCGCCTTGTTCACCTGATAGGGAATTTCCGTGATGACGACCGCGTCGCGTTCGCGCTCGCCTCGCCCGATACGATCGATCGCCGCCCTGGCGCGCATTTGAATTATGCCTCTGCCTTCGCGGTACGCACGATGAATTTCGTCGCGGCCATAGATGAAGCCGGCCGTAGGGAAGTCCGGGCCCGGTACGATCTTTATCAGCTCCTCAATCGTTATGCCCGGATTTTTGATCACCGCCATTGTGGCGTTCAGGATCTCCGTCATATTGTGCGGCGGGATCTTTGTC
>DATLCA010000499.1:0-23974 GCA_035526605.1 Pyrinomonadaceae bacterium
CCGGCCTATTTAATGGCCGAGTTAATTCGAAGCATCTTCGACCGCTCCTGAGGTTTGGTGCCGGATGGGTGGTCGGCATGGCGGCGGTTGTCCTTCTGGTTAATCTCGACAAGCTGTTTCTTGCGAGAATGGTTTCCGTGACGTCGCTAGCGCATTATTCTGTAGCGTTTTTGTTTGCGAATACGGCGACGCTCTTTGGATCTGCCATGGCCCAGTCGATGGTTCCGGCATTTTCACAGCTTAGCTCACCCGAAAAAAAGGGAGAGTTCGATGCGCTCTTCGCTCGAGCGGTTCGGCTAAACCTCATCTGGGTATTTCCGATGGTCGCATTTCTGTTCGTAATTGGAAGGCCCTTTTTCACACTGTGGGCCGGCCCGGAATTCGGTGAAGAGAGCACGCTTCCGTTCTACATTTTACTGGTGGGGCTTATCTTCATAATTCCGTCTTTTGTGCCGTACGCCTCGATCATGGCGATGGGAAGGACGGACAAGTCCGCGAAATTGTATTGGATCGAACTGCTCGTTTACGTTGCAGCGCTTATTGTATTGATCAATTATTTTGGAATCGCCGGCGCCGCACTTGCGTGGACGCTACGCGCGCTTATAGAAACGACTGGATTGTTTTTTATTTCGCGCCGATTAAACAAGGTGACGTTGGCTACGAATCAAAAAACGTCAATGCTGTTATTAAGTCTGGTAGTTCTAACTGTGCCGGTGCTACTGTCTCTGGTTTATCAACTCGGCTTGGTGGTTTCTGTAAGCCTTACTCTGATTTGCATCGCTCTTTACGCAACTATAGTTTGGTATAAGTTTATGCAGACGGCAGAGCGCGATTGGATTGCCGGTCGGATTGTAGGATTTCTGGGAAAGAGCGGCTTGAAACGAGATTACAGTTAGCTGCTTGAGTGGAAGCGGGGGGCGCAAGAAAAAGATATTTCCACTGCGATCAACGGCAAATCACACTCTTCGACGAATGAAAGTTTCCGTAATTATTCCCAGCTACAATCGTTCGGACGCACTCAAGCTGACGCTCGACAGGTTGTCCGCGCAGGACTTTGACGGCGACTGGGAAGTCATCGTGGTCAACAACAACTCGACGGACGACACCAACGCCGTCGTCGCGGCTCAGCAACTGCCGTGTCCTTTAAGACTCGTCGAGCGCACTACCCCTGGAGCGGTCGCGTCCTCACGCAATGCCGGCGCAAGAGAAGCGCGCGGCGAGTACATGATCTTTATTGATAACGACATTTTGGTCGAACCCTGTTTTGTGTCGAGTCATGTTGATCTTCTGGAGTCAAATCCTCTCTGTTGGGTTTTGGGAGAGATCTTACCGCTACCCGAGCAGGAGAATCTTCCTCTCGGTAAATTTCGAAAAGAGTTGCAGCCGGAATCGATAAGTAACGGAGTTCACGAGACCCTGGGCTTTACGGGTGCAAATTTTTCGCTTCCCCGCACGGATTTCGAGAAGCTCGGCGGCTTTGACGAAGGATTTTTTATTTCGAGCAGCGAGGATCAGGAATTCGCGTTGCGTGCTCGAACCGAGCTGGGCGTCAAGGTGCTCAGCGCGCCTCACATTGTCGGTGTCCATAATGACTGGGCCGGCTGGACGTTCGAGGATTATTGCCGACGCCAAGGACTCTACAGCCATACCGACTATTATTTTTGGCAAAGGTACGGAGAGCGCCATCCGCGCATTCAGCTCGTCACGGAAAGTCTGCCGGTCGATATACGCAAGGATCCCGCACGGGTATTGGTACGGAAAGTGGGGAAGCGCCTACTCGGCTCACAGGGCTCCCAGATCGTGCTGATACGACTCGCTACAATTCTGGAAAGGGTGGCCATGGCGCGACCGCTCCTCTGGATCTTGTACAAACTTGCGTTAGCGGGGGCTATAGACCGGGGCCTGCGTGAGGGGCGCGAGACTTACCTGCTCAAAGAAAAAGACCGTATTAGGGTGGCGTGATCGTGACCGACTTCTGTATCCTGAATTAAATCTGCCACCGAATTGGTTTTTTGAGCCCAGTATAGATAAATGAAAAAAAGAATTTTGGTTACGGGCGGCACGGGTTTCCTCGGAAGAAACCTAGGTCTTGCTCTCAAGGATAAGTACGACGTCGTCCTCACCGGGCGGAATAACAAACAGAACATGTTTGCGGCCGAAGTGGCCGGCTGCGCTGTTTTGCCGATGGACGTGGCAAACATCGAGGCGGTTCGTGACACGTTTATCGAGGTCAAGCCGGACATCGTGATCCACGCGGCAGCTACAAAGTTTGTAGATCTTGCGGAGAAGCAGCCAATGGAATGTGTTGACGTGAATGTCACGGGTTCGCAGAACATTGCCCGGGTCGCAGTGGAGAAGGGTGTGGAAAGCGTGCTTGGTATCTCGACCGATAAAGCAGCTCCGCCGGTGCGAAACACGTACGGACTTTCGAAGGCACTTATGGAGCGCGTGTTCTGCTCGATGGATGGCAAATCGAACACCAAATTCGCCTGCGTCCGTTACGGAAACGTCGCATGGTCGACCGGATCGGTTCTTCCGATATGGAAGAAGATGTTCGAAGACACTGGCGTTATCAAAAGTACCGGCCCCGAGATGCGGCGGTTCTTTTTTACGGTTGATGATGCGGTCACGTTGGTGACGACGGCGCTCGAGAATATAGATACGATCCGGGGCGGTGTTCTTTCCCGATACATGAAAGCGGCGCAAATCCAAGATTTGCTGGACGTTTGGACTCGCAGTAAAGGCGGACGCTGGGAACGGATGGAAGGCCGACCGGGAGAGCGTGATGATGAGTTCCTGATCGGCGATATCGAACTGCCCTACACGAAAGAAATGATGTTCGGTGATGTGAAGCATTACTACATCACGTTCAATCAAAAGACAGAGCAGCCGTTGGCCGAAGGATTGTCGTCGGCCAACACGGAGCGCTTGAGCGAAGATGAGATGATCGCGTTGATCGATTCACCGAGGGAATAGTCGATGATCAGAACAGCTCTAATAATGGCTGCGGGTCGAGGTGCCAGAATGGCACCGTTGACCGACGACATTCCAAAGCCGATGGCCCCGTTCGGCGGGACGACGCTTATCGCACGGGGGATCGACCGCCTGCGTAATCACGTTGACCATATCTACATCACGGTCGGATACAAGAAGGCGATGCTTGCACAGCACGTTATCGAGCACGGGGCTACCGCCGTGTTCAATACTGAGGGCCGGGGCAATGCATGGTGGATATACAACACCCTGGTGAGTGGGCTGGACGAGCCCGTATGCGTGTTAACAGCCGATAATCTTGTCGAGCTTGATCTCGATCTGATGTTCGCCGACTATCGGAAGCTGAACGAGCCGCCCTGCATGCTCGTGCCCGTTAGGCCGGTACCTGGGCTAGAGGGTGATTTTATTTTTCGCGATGGTAGCTGTGTCACTCACCTTTCGCGAACGCAGCCGCACGACATCTATTGCTCGGGTATTCAGGTAGTTAATCCGAAGCGCCTCAATGAAGTGACGGACCGCACTGAAGATTTCAATGACGTATGGGCGCAGCTGATCTCGCAGAAATTGCTTCACGTCTCAAGCGTCTATCCCAGGAAATGGATATCTGTTGATACCATGGAGCAACTCGCCCGTCTAGACGTTTCGCAGTAAGCCAATTGGGTGGTTGCCCTGGACCTTCCCAAATTCAGAAATACGAAACTCGGGATCCCGATACCGGCCTCGCGATAAATCCAGCCGTCAGGGAGCGGATTTTTTGTTATGAGTTCTGTTGTTCGCAAACTTTTTCGCATGAGCCCGGCAGAAGGGTTCCTCCGCGCGGCCTTGGCGGCTACGCCGCTGCATGACGCGCTTAATACCTGGTTGCGGCGACAGGTCTCTAATCCCGATAGCCGAACGAAGCTGAACAGCCGCTACCTGAAATTGAACTACCTGGAGAGAGCTCTTTTCCATGCACTATTCAGTCGCGCATTTCGCGACGTGCCGAATTCGCTCCAGGACGGGGAGTGGCTTGTAGAATTTCGCGGCAAGCAGTTACGGATGCCTCTTCGAAGTAGTTCGATGTGGCTGGACTGGGACAGTGCTTCTGCCATTACCGGTCACGACATCGACGTAAAGGCCGCGTATGAAGCCCTGCTTGAGGGCAACCCGCCCCCGCGGGTGTTTTTCGATATAGGGACCAATTACGGAACGCACAGTTTGTTGATGCTGTCGCAAGGGATGCAGGTGGTCTCATTCGAACCGAATCCGGCGTGCCACGAATTCTTCAAACAAATGTGCGAGTTGAACGACGTAGCGCCCGTAATCGAAGGCGCAGCCGTGGGGGATGTGCCCGGCAAAGCCGAATTTTGGTTTCCGGCTCACGATACTTGGCTCGGCAGCATGGTGAATTCGACCAAAGAGCAGCTGGAGGGAGAATTCGACCTGGAAAAGATCGATGTCAGGGTCACGACGGTAGATGAATTCGTTGCCAAGACCGGGATCGAGCCCGATGTGATCAAGATCGACACGGAAGGCAATGAAGAGAAGGTTCTGCGCGGCGCGGCCGAGACTATCCGGAAGAAAAAGCCAGTCATCCTTTTTGAAGCGAACGTGTTGAGCGACCGGACGCCGCTCTGGGAAGTAATTCGCGAAAATCCGTACGAGATCGCTGAGTTGACTGTGGGAGATTCGTCTTTCGATCCTAAATGGCTGACTATCGATGAGTTCATCTCTAGCCGGGGTGGCAACTTCATTGCGTTTCCGAGAGGCTAAAGATGCCACCGATAAAGATCTGTCACCTCATAAAACCCTCGACGCAAAATCCGCTTTTATTCGATTCGATAAAGTTTTCGGATCGGGCCAAATTCGACTACACGATCATCACGCTCGACGCGCCGGGGCGGTTGCAGGAGCAGGCGGATGAGTTGAACGCGCACTCGTTGTCGTTGAATAAGCCTTCCCGAAAGCAGCTTCCCCAAACCATATTCAGCCTGATCCGCATCTTCCGAAAAGAGCGGTTCGACATCGTCCAGGTTCACGGGTTCGAGGCAAGTGCGGCGGGCCTGCCGGCGGCTATACTCGCGGGTGTGCGGAACCGGGTCTACTCCGGCCATCACTCGCACGAGATCCCGCTTCACAAAAACCCGAAGCTGACGGCGGTGGACAGCTTCCTCGCCGCGAGGCTCTCGACGCACGTGATTGCGCCGTCGAAAAACATGCGGGACATTTTTGTCGAAACGCAGCGGGTGCCGGAGCGCAAGCTCAGAGTCATCCCGCACGGGCTCGATCTCGAGCAATGGTCCGCGGCCTCGCAGCGAAGCGGCGCGATCAGAAGAGAGCTCGGGATCGACGATGGCAAAGTTGTGTTCGGTGCGGTCGGCAGACTGTATTGGGTCAAAGGATTCGACACGCTCATCCGTGCTTTCGCCGCCTTGGCTCCCGCACATCCCGATGTTGTACTCTGGATAATCGGCGAAGGCTCTGAACGGGCGGCACTTGAGAACTTAATCAGATCGGTCGGGCTCTCGGACCGAATTTACATGCTCGGAAACCGGGCCGACATCGCTGACGTGATGGCAGATCTGGATGTGCTCGTTCACCCGTCGCTCGCGGAATCCTTCGGGCTTATTTTTATCGAAGCGATGGCGCTCGGGAAGCCGGTCATCGGAACCGCCGTCGGGATCGCGCCCGAATTGATCGTCAATGGGGAGAACGGGTTCGTCGTCGATGCGGGTGACGAATCCGCTTTGTCCGCCGCGCTCTCGAAGATGCTCGACATCAGAGCTACGTGGACGAAGATGGGAGAAAGCGCGAGGAACAGTGCGAAGAGATATTCCGTCGAAGTGACGCAGCGTGAATGCGACGAATTTTATGCGTCGCTTGTTTAGTGACCTGACCGCCCATGAAAGAAACCCACTGCCCGTTATGTAGCTGCCGCGACCTCACCGGATCCTGGCTCAAGCTCACGTACAACGGCAAACAGTTTGACTACGCGGAATGCGCCGGCTGCGGCTCGTTGATCTGTGAGCCCATGCCCGACGAAGCCACACTCACGGAGATGTACGACTTGTCGTACTGCGAACCCGAGGCGGCGAGCCCGGGCGAATTCGAGACGCCCGACAAGTTTTCCGAAGTACTCAGTTTTCTCAAGGGCGTCGAGCCGGGCGTCTTCATCGATTACGGCTGCGGCGAAGGAAAGCTTTTGCTCGACGTGAAGGCCTTAGGATGGCGGGCGGTCGGTGTCGATTTCAATCCGGAGTTTGCGGCCGAAGCACGGGACGCTGGGATCGAGATCAGGCACATCACCGAAACGCTCGGATTTCAGGCGGATGTGGTTCACTTGGGCGACGTGCTCGAACACCTGACCGATCTCGATAGCCAGTTTCCAAAGATCATGGAGCTCGTAAAGGACGGCGGGCTCATCGTCGCCCACGGCCCGCTCGAGGGTAACGCGAACTTGTTCTTTCGGGTTATAAGGTTCGGGAAGAAACTGCGTGGAAACCCGGTCACCGAAATGGCTCCGTTTCATGTGATACTGGCGACGACGGAAGGACAGAAAGGTCTTTTCGATCGGTCAGGCCTCGAGCAGATCGAGTACCGAATTTCGGAGATCGCTTTTCCCGCACCCGACAAACTATCGCTCGCGGATCTCCGCAGCCCGCGCACCGTCGGGATGTACGCGGTTCGAAAACTGTCGCAGGGTGCTACGTCTTTCGCTGGAAACAAAACGGGCAACCGGTATTTTTATATTGGGCGAAAGGGCGGCACACCGCCGCCCCGATCACGAGTTTAAGATTCGAATTTCCATGAGCATGAAAAAACTTGCACGCCTGCCCGGACGAATAAGCGACGACCTGCGCATCATCGCGATGGCGCGGAACTGGTCGGAGATCCTAACGGCGAAGGCGCGTCAGACACCGCTCGGCGCCATTCGTTTGAGAAACGGGGTCGTGCTCGAGTCACCGCCGCAGGTCGATCTCAACTTTCTGTTTCACGAAATATGGATCGACGAGTTTTACGCCCCTAAGGGCTACGAGATAATTGGGGGCGACACGGTTGTCGATATCGGGGCGAACATTGGTGTCTTCGCGACATGGGCGGCAACGAAAAAACCGAACGTAAGGGTCATTTCATTCGAGCCCTTCCCGTCGAACGCGGCGATCTTTGAGAAGAACATAGCGGCGAGCCGGCTCGGCAATGTTGAATTTCATCCGGTCGCGGTCGGTGCGGGAAATGAAAAACGAACCCTGAATGTGAGCGACTCGTGGATACTTCATTCGCTGTCGGACAACGAGCAGAGCGAGAACGGCATATCGATCGACTGCGTCGGGCTTGATTCGGCGATGGAGAATGTGGAGAAATGCGATCTCCTTAAGTTGGATTGCGAAGGTGGCGAGTACGAGATCCTGTACTCAGCGTCCGCGGGGACGATCTCGAAGATCAAGAGGGTTGTTTGTGAATACAATCTTCTCGATGACGAGAAAAGAAACGGCAAGGGCCTTAGCGATTTTCTGACGGCAAACGGGTTTTTGGTTGGCGAACATCGACAGCTCGATCACACAAGCGGTTTCATTTGCGCCAAGCGGGCTTGACCGACGGGGTCCGTCGTAAATGGTGGACGAATCTTTCGTGGGCGGATTGTTTCTCCCTGAAGACTGGAAGTGAAGACGTACATCATCAATCTGGAATATTCCGCCCGGCGAAGATCCAACATACTTCGCGAAGCGGAACGTCACGGGCTCGATCATGAGATCGTGACGGCCGTCGACGGCCGAAAGTTTTCAAGTGAGGATCTCGAGCTGCTTCCGTTGGCCGATTCGTTGAGGAACAACGACTACTATTCACCGACCATCATTGCGGCTGCTCTGTCACACGCGAAAGTTTACGAGCGCATGCTGGAAAGCGACGTCGACGTCGCGCTCGTGCTGGAGGACGACGCGGTGCCGGGCGAAGATTTCGGCGGCATACTGGCAGGCATCCGGTCCACCATAAATCAAGGCGAGATCGTTGTCTGCCATTACATGTGCTTCGGGCCGTTGAGGCTGTCGCGGCTCGGCTCCCGGCGTGTTGCCCCGGGTTATGATCTGTACTATCCGGTGAATCTCTCCGACGTCACGTCCGGCGCCGCGTACGTTATCACCCGCGCCGCCGCCGCGTCTTTGTTAGCAACGGTGTTCCCGATCCGGGCTGAAGCCGACGCCTGGGAATTGTTCCAGAAGGAAGGCGGCTTCGAAACGATAAGATTTGTCTATCCGATGCCGGTCACCGTGCGCGGTGACAAAAGCACGATCGCCGCCGAGAGCCAGACAGGCCTTCGCAAGTGGCTGACGTCCGCGGTCGACGCGTACCGGGTGCCGCCCTTTTACCAGATGCTGCGGATCGCGCGGCTCAAATCTATCTCTCTGCGATCCCGGGTGGAGTTGGTCGCGGACAATCCGATAGGCTTTGCAGGAAACCGAACTTATGAAGAAAGGGAGTATCAAGAAGATAGGGAAACAGGCGGCGCTGAGGCTCGGAATTTATCGGCCGATGCGATACGTGAGTGACCTGTTCACAAATCCCGTTGGACGAAAAAGCATCGCCGAAGACCGCGAAGTTTACAAAAAGCTATTGAAGCCGGACTCGCTGTGTTTCGATGTCGGGGCGAACATCGGCGCGAAAAGCCTATCGATGCTCGGCGCCGGGTGCCGCGTCGTCGCCTTCGAGCCGCAGCCCAATTGCGCGCTTGAGATCGAATCGCGCTGTAAACCCTACGCGTCGAGGCTCACACTTTGCAAAAAGGCGCTCGGCCGCGAACCCGGAAACCTGGTACTTCACTCGGACGAGATACATCACAACTACGCGAGTTTCCATAACGATTGGGAAGGCGATCTGAAAGTCGAGATCCCGGTCGAGGTCATCACGCTCGACGAGGCAATCAGAATTTATGGGAAGCCCGATTACTTAAAGATCGACGTCGAGGGCTGGGAGTTCGAAGTACTCAGCGGGCTCAGCCACTCGATCCCGATCGTCTCGTTCGAGTATCACCTCGCGGACCGCGAGCTGCAGGCGACTCGAAACTGCATCGATCATCTTTCGAAGTTGAGCGGGAACGGACTTGAGCTCAACGTCGCGGAAGCCGAGACGTCGCGTTTCCTTTACGATAACTGGCTTCCGGAAGCCGAGTTTTGGAAAGTGTTTCCTGAGAACTTTTACGATCGGCCGGGTTACACGTACGGGGACATATGGGTGAGAGCTCTGTGACGGGGCGAGGTATGGACCGATGATCATGATCCTGGATTACGGGACCGGAAACTTGAATTCGGTGAAGCGGATGCTGGACCGGATCGGTGTGCGGTCTGAGACGTCGTCGAGCCCTGAGGACATCGCACGAGCGGACAAGATCATCATGCCGGGTGTCGGTCATTTTGGACGGGCGATGGCAAATCTAAGAGAGCGCGGTTTGCTGGATCGTTTGAACGAGGCAGTGCTTTCGAAAAGGAAACCCATTCTCGGGATATGTCTCGGGATGGAGCTGATGGCGAAGACGAGCGAAGAGGGAAATGCGGCCGGGCTGGGATGGCTCGACGCGGAAACCGTGCGATTCGATTTTGCGCCGGGCACGCGGAACAAGATACCCCACATGGGATGGAACCAGATGGCCGTTACGAAAGACAGCCGGCTTATGGCCGGTGTCGATGGGACCGCCGAATTCTACTTTGCTCATTCGTATCGCCTTCGATTGAACGACCCGTCGGATATGCTAAGTGAAACCGAGTACGGAGTATCGTTTCCGTCCGCGATCGAGAAAAATAATATTTTCGGAGTTCAGTACCATCCCGAAAAAAGTCATGACGCCGGTGCTCGCATTCTAAAGAATTTTGTTGAGATGTAATGTTCCGTCCCCGAATCATTCCCGTCCTTCTCTTAAAGGATCTCGCACTCGTGAAATCGGTCCGATTCAAAGATCACAAATATATCGGTGACCCGATCAACGCCGTGAAGATCTTCAACGATTTGAAAGCGGACGAACTGGTATTTTTAGACATCGAAGCTTCGCGGAACCGGAGACTGATCTCGCTGGATTTCGTCCGCGATGTCGGCGAAGAAGCTTTCATGCCGTTCAGCGTGGGCGGCGGGATAGACTCGATCGAGAAGATCAAAGCGGTCCTCGCCGCCGGTGCCGAAAAAGTAATAATCAATACCAAAGCGGGGCAGAACCCGCACTTTATCAAAGAGGCGTCGGAGGCGTTCGGCTCGTCGACGATCGTCGTCTGCATAGATGTGAAAACGAAATTATTCCGCGGCGAGCGGGCGTGGATCTTGAACGGGAGCCGGGCGACCGAGCATGCGCCGTTGGAATTTGCACGGCTTATGGAAAGTAACGGTGCGGGCGAGATCATCGTGCAATCGATCGACAGGGACGGGACAATGAATGGCTACGATGTGGATCTGATCCGATCGATAGCGACGGCCGTGACGATACCGGTTGTTGCGTTGGGCGGAGCAGGAAGTAAAGAGGATATGGCGGCCGCGTATCGCCATGGACAGGCGAACGCGCTCGCTGCCGGGAGTCTTTTCGTGTATCGCGACAGACGGAGAGGCGTCCTGATCAACTATCCGGAGAAAACGGAATTGTCTTTCGACTAATATGTTTGGTGATCTTCGTTTTTTTCGTGTTCTTCGCTTGTTCGTGTGATTTCGTGTAAGTTCGTGGTTTCAGCTCAAGGCCTGGAAAAACCTGAAACCACGAAGTCACACGAAATCACACGAACAAAACAAGAGCACGAAACAGGAAGTAGCCAAGATCTTCATGGTTCTTCGGTGCCTCGGATGGTTGAATTGTCAGCCGCAAGCTACTGAATCCACGGAATGTACGGAGAAGGAACTCAAAAATTAAATCAAGTCTTAAATCGGATTCCTCATTCTATGCAAACCAGAAGTTATCAACAATGCACACGCTGCGTCATGGATACGACGGATCCCGAGATAACTTTCGACGGGGACGGGCGGTGTGTTCACTGCAGCGAGTTCATCAACCGCCGCGCCAAGCACAAGTATCACGGCAAGGAAAGCGATGAAGCGTTTGAGCGGATGATCGAAGACATTTCCCGCGCCGGAAAGGGCAAAGAGTATGACTGCGTCATCGGCGTCAGCGGCGGGGCCGACAGCAGCTATCTCGCATGGATCGCGAAGGAGAAAGGGCTGCGGCCGCTCGCCGTCCACATGGACAACGGCTGGAACTCCGACAAGGCCGTCCTGAATATCAAGAACATTACCCGGAAGTTGGGGATCGATTACGAGAGCTATGTTTTGGATTGGGAAGAGTTCAAAGATCTGCAGCTCGCGTTTCTGAAAGCTTCGGTGCCGGAGGCCGAGACCCCGACCGACGTTGCGATCCCCGCCGCGATGCATCAGGTCGCCGTGAGGTACGGGATCAAGTACATACTGAACGGGGGAAACATCGCGACCGAGGGTATTCTTCCGAAGAGCTGGCATTACGACGTCAAAGATCAGAAGTATTTCAATCACATTCACAAAAAATTCGGAGCGAAGAGACTGAAGCGGTTCCCGACCTTCGGATACAAAAAAGAGATCTACTACAAGTTGGTGAAAGGAATGCGGATCGTCTACCCGCTAAACGTCGTGCCCTTCGTCAAAGACGACGCGATCCGGCTGCTCGAAGAGAAATTCGAATGGAAGTCTTACGGCGGCAAGCATCACGAATCCGGCTACACGAAATTCATCCAGTCATATTATTTGTTTGAGAAGTTCGGGATCGATTACCGCCGGGCCGGGCTTTCGGTGCAGATCTGCAACGGGGCTGTGTCCCGGGAAGACGCGATCGCGGAGCTGAGCACCGGACCGTACGACCCCGAGGCGATCGAGCAGGATAAGCGCTACATTGCGAAAAAACTCGGCGTGACCGGAGAGGAGTTTGAAACGATTCTGAATTTACCCGCAAAATGGTATTGGGATTACCCGAACGATCAAAAGAAACTGGGTTTCATTTATGATGGGTATAGAATGATTTTCAAAAAGGAAAAACTGGATCGGTTTTAGTACGGTCGCGCGTGCGTTCGCCTCTAATGTCCCAAACGGTATCAGTCGTAATCCCGACGTACAATTACGGCGAGTTCATCGCCACGGCCATCCGGAGTGTGCTCGAACAAACGCGCCCACCGATGGAAATCATCGTCGTCGACGATGGATCGACCGACGATACGGCGACCGTCGTCGCCACTTTCGGCAACAGCGTCAAATATGTCCGGCAGGAAAATGCGGGCGTTTGTGCCGCGCGGAATCGAGGTGTCGCGGAGTCGCGGGGCGACCTCATAGCCTTTCTGGACGCCGACGACATTGTGGAGCCGACGGGCTTGGAAAAGCAGCTGGCGAAATTCGCGAGCGACGAACAGATCGGCTTTGTTCACTGCGGCGTGAGGGAGTTTGACAGCGAGACCGACCGGACCATCAAGCTTCACCTCGTCGGCGGCGAGGAAGGTGTCGCGGATAATTTGCTGCTCTGGGAAGGCCCGGTCATTCCATGCCCGGGAGCGGGAACCGTAAGCCGACGGGCGTTCGACGATGTCGGCGGATTCGATATCCGCATGAAGGTCGGTGAAGATTGGGATTTCTGTTACCGGGTCGCGAGGAAATATAAGGTTGGGTTCGTTCCTGAGCCGCTGGTCAATTATCGAAGCCACTCGAAGGCCGCGCACCGCAACGTCGCCGAGATGGAGCGCGGGATGCGGCGCTTTTACGAAAAAGCGTTCTCGACCCGGGACGAATCGGTACTCGCCCTGCGCAAAAAGGCGTACGGGAATTTCCATAAAGTGATGGCGGGGTCGTATTTCCACAATGGAAATTACGGCGATTTCGCCCGCCATGCGGTTCAAAGCATTTTTATGCGCCCTGCAAATCTGGGATACTTTTTGAAGTTCCCCGTTCGTCGATTTATCTCCGCGAGGGACCGGCCCGGCTCAGCTCCTAAATCTGACCAGTAATGACCAGGACGCTTTACATATGTTATTTCGGATTGCGCCAGCCGCTCGTTCAGACGCAGGTGCTGCCGTACCTTCGTGAGATCGGTAAGGACGATGTCGGGATCACGCTCCTGACCTTCGAACCGAACCTTCACAAAGATTGGAGTAAAGAGGAGCTCGAGGCGAAGCAAATAGAATTGGCGGCCACGGGAATTGACTGGCATGCGCTCCCGTATCACAAGCGTCCGAGCTTGCCGGCGACGGCCTACGACGTGCTGAACGGCGTGTTGTATGTTCGCCGTCTGCTCAAGAAAACTCGTTTCGATGTGCTCCATGCGAGGGTTCACATTCCGGCACTCATCGCGGTGCTGGTCCGAAAGTTCAGCAGGCATAATCCAAAGATCCTTTTCGATATCCGCGGGTTCGTTCCCGAAGAATACGCCGACGCCGGGGTTTGGAAAAAGGGAGGTTTCCTTTTTCGAGTGGCGAAGAGAGCCGAACGCTGGATCATGCGACAGTCGGACGGCTTCGTCGTCCTTACGGAGGCGGCGCGCGAGACGCTCTTTCCAGAATCCCGGGCGGACGGGTACGACAAATTGAAGCGGCCGATTGAAGTAATCCCGTGCTGCGTCGATTTCAAAAAGAGGTTTTCGGTTGACATCGACGACCTTCGGTCGCGGACCCGGGCCGAGCTAAATCTGGACGGACGGCAGGTGATCATTCACGTCGGCTCGCTCAGCGGCCTGTATCTGACTCCGCAGATCATCGAATTTCTGAAGGTTGCGAAGGAGCGCGACCCGGGCGTTTTCGCCGTGTTCCTGACACACAGCGACCATGCGGAAATTGTCGAAAGACTACTTACCGCCGGATTTACTGAAAAAGATTTCCTCGTGAAAAAGGTAGATCAGCAGGACGTGCCCGCTTATCTCGCCGCGTCGGACATCGGGCTGTCGTTTGTCCAGAGCAGTTACGCCACCATCTCAAGATCGCCGACCAAAATACCCGAGTACCTGGCCTCCGGACTGCCGGTGATCGCGAATTCCGGTGTCGGTGACGTCGACGAATTGATCGTCTCCAACCGGGTCGGCGCGGTGGCCGCGGAGCTTGATGCGGCTTCTTATCATCGAGCTCTCGAAGAGGTCGCCAAGTTGGACGGCGTCCACGAGCGTGCGATCGCGACCTCCAATCGCGAATTCGATCTGGAATCGGTTGGCGGCGAGCGCTACCGCCGCCTTTACCGGCGACTGGTCGAGCGGCAAAAGAAGACACTTTACATTTCGTATTTCGGAATTCGCGAGCCACTGGTTCAAACCCAGGTGCTGCCTTACCTGAGGGAGGTAAACCGCGGCAGGTATCCGGACAGGGTCGCGGAAGGCGCCACCGAAAATACGATGAGCGTATCGATCCTGACGTTCGAGCCGGTCGCGCTGCCGGACGCCGCCGCGATAAAGGCCGAGCTGGCGGCGAACGGGATCAATTGGTACTCGCTGCCGTACCACAAGCGTTTCTCGGCGATCGCGACGACGTGGGATATTCTGCGCGGAACCTTTTTCGTTCGAAGATTCATCGCGCGCGAGCGGCCCGACGTCCTGCACGGGCGCGTGCATGTTCCTACCTTGATGGGGGCTCTCGGTAGAAAGTTGTCGCGCCACAAGCCGCGACTGCTTTTTGATATCCGAGGATTTTTCCCGGAGGAATATACCGACGCCGGTGTGTGGCCCGAAAACGGGTTGATGTACCGAGCCGCGAAGCGAGTAGAGCAGTGGCTCTTGCACGAGTCGGATGGATTTGTTGTGTTAACCGACCGGGCCCGGAAGCTTCTCTTCCCGGAAACCGAGGCGGGTCTCGCTTCCGGAAACAATAATGGAGCAGGTTCGCGGCAAAAAGCGATGATCCGCCGGACCGGGCGTGGTCATCATGACAGGCTCGGACGCCCCGTCGAGGTAATTCCGTGCTGCGTGGATTTTGATCGATTCGCGGCCGCCAACGGACGCGCCCGGGGCGAGATTCGCAGCGAGCTCGGGGTCACGGACCGGCGCGTGATCGGGTACGTCGGCTCGTTCGGCGGATGGTACCTGACGAACGAAATGCTCGACTTCTTTGCCGCGGCGAAAGAATACGATCCGCGCACCCTGGTCATGATCCTCACCTCCAGGAACCACGATCAGGTTGCGGAAAAATTGCGCGCCCGGGGTTTCAAAGACAGCGACTTTATCGTCAAGAGTGTCAGCCCGGCGGAAGTGCCGCGCTATCTCCGTGCTACGGATCTTGCCGTGTCCTTCATCAAGGCCTGCTATTCGAAGCAGTCGTCGAGTCCCACAAAGATCGCGGAATATCTTGCGTGCGGGATTCCGGTGATTGCGAATCGGGGCGTGGGCGATATAGACGAGCTTATCGGGGGCAATGGTATTGGAGTTCTGGTCAATGATTTTTCGGACGAAAGTTACAGAAACGCCTTGCAGTCGATAGATCGTCTCGGCAAGGTGGGAGAAACATGTCGGACTTTCGCGATGAAAGAGTTTGACCTCGAGATGATCGGCGGGAACAAATATCGGCGCATTTATGCACGGCTGCTCGGTGCCAAATGAAGGTATTGGCGCTAGTACCAAGTCAGCAGGGTTACTCTCCGGGCCAACGCGGGAGCATTGAGCTGTGGGAGAAAGTTCTGGAGCCCGAGGGAGTCTCTATCGACTTTGCTCCCTTCGAAAGTGAAAAGCTCCGGGAGATCCTTTACCGCCCGGGCAATCAACTTCGAAAGGCCGCCGAGATGTTTACCAGCTACGGGCGGCGGATCAGGTTGCTTGAACGAGTGAACGACTTCGACGCGGTTTTTATTTACCGCGAGGCTGCTCTGCTCGGGCCGGCGTTTCTGGAGCGGATGATCGCACGAAAAAAACCGATCATCTATCAGCTCGACGACCCGTTATTCGTTCCCTATCGAAGTCCCGCGAACGGTCTTCTGTCTTATCTAAAGTTCTTTGGTAAAGTCAAAGAGATCGTGCGCATGAGCTCGGCCGTGCTGGTGAACTCCGGACCGATCCGCGAGTTTGCGGAGCAATACAATAAGAATGTGTGGCAGGTTCCTAGTGTCGTCGATATCGATAAATTTGTTTACCGGGAATCGGACCAATTGCGCCGGCCGGTTTGTGTGGGGTGGAGCGGCAGCCCAACGACGATCAAGAATCTGAAGATGATCGAAGAGCCGCTCGCCCGGATCTCGAACGACGAGGAATGCGACATCAGCCTTATCGGATCCGACGACTTTGGGTTGACGGGTGTGCGGCACAAAGCGAAACGATGGAGCGGCGAAACCGAGGTCGAGGATCTGCGACGAATACAGATCGGGCTGGTTCCGCTTCCGGACGACAATCCGTGGAACCCGTATAAATTTATAATGAAGACCGCCCAGTACATGTCATTGGGAATTGTACCGGTCGGTACCCCGATGGCCTCGAATACGGAAGTTATCAGGCACGGCGAAAATGGTTTTTTGGCGAGCAACGGGAACGAATGGGCGGACGCGATCTCGACGTTGATACACGACGAAAAATTGCGGTGCTCGATGTCGAGCCGGGCTGCGAGCGACGCGGCGGAGAAATACAGTCTTCAGGCAAATGCCGGTAAGATTGTCGCGGCCTTTAGATCGGCGGTCGGTTAATTTGAGGCCGGCTGCCTTAGGAATACGATGAATATACTTGTAACGGGAGGGGCCGGTTTTATCGGCTCGCACCTTGTAGATGCGCTCATAAATGACGGGAATAAAGTTCGAATTCTCGACTCGCTTGCGGACGAGGTCCACAGAGGAAAGGTACCCGACCACTTAAATCCGGACGCGGAGTTTATCCACGGTGACGTCTGCGACGCCGATGGGGTTGAGAAGGCGCTCGATGGCATCGACGCCGTTTTTCATTTGGCCGCGGAGCTCGGGCTCGGGCGGTCGATGTACCAGGTTCGGAGATTCGTCACCGGGAACGATCTCGGCACCGCGGTTCTGCTGGAAGAACTTATAAAGCGTCGCGATCAGATAAAAAAGCTGGTCGTCGCTTCGTCGATGTCGCTGTACGGAGAGGGGCCGTACCGGTGCGAGGGGTGCGCGGAGACTTTCTATCCGATGCTGCGGTCCGACTCGCAATTGAGTGCGAAACAATGGGAATTCGTTTGTGAGACTTGCGGCAGCGTGCTCGCTCCGCTTCCGACGCCGGAAGAGAAACCTCTGAATCCGACTTCGGTTTACGCGGTCGGGAAGCAGGTTCAGGAGCAATATAGCCTGATCATCGGGCGGGCTTATAAGATCCCGACCGTCGCGTTCCGTTACTTCAACGTCTACGGCCCGCGGCAGGCCCTGTCGAACCCTTACACCGGCGCGTGTGCGATCTTTTCGTCACGATTATTGAATGACCAGCGCCCGTTGATCTACGAGGACGGCAACCAGACGCGCGATTTTGTCAGCGTTCACGACATTGTCAAAGCGAATTTGCTTGCCCTCCATTCCGCCGCCGCGGACTATCAAGTTTTGAATGTGGGGACGGGACGGGCGACCAGCATCCGTTTTATCGCCGAGGTCGTGGCGAAAGGTTTGGGAAAAAATATCGATCCCGAATTGACGGACCAGTTCCGCGAAGGCGACATCAGGCATTGCATCGCGGACATCTCTAAAGCGCAGAGCCTGCTCGGATATGAGCCGACCGTGAAACTTGAAAATGGGTTGGAAGAGCTGCTCGATTGGGTCGGGGGCCAGCAGGCCGACGACCATCTACAGAGTGCCGCGGCCGAACTAGCTTCGCATAGTCTGGTAAAATAACTGACTTCTTATGTACATTCTCGGCCTCACAACTTTGGGCGACTCCGCCGCCTCTCTTATCAAGGACGGCAAGCTCGTTGCCGCCGTCGAAGAAGAGCGGTTCTCGCGCAAAAAACATCACAGCGGATTTCCGTATCACGCCATTCAGTTTTGTCTCGATCAGGCGGGGATCACGCTCAAAGACGTCGAGCACGTCGGCCATTATTGGAAGCCTTGGATTCTGCGACATAAAGCAATGCAGGCGGCGAAGGCGGCGATGATCTCGCGGGACATGTTCAAGACCAGAGCGGACCGGGGCCTGGCCCAGGTTTCGGATAGTTATCTGGGAATGTTCAAGCACCCGAAGCGGCTCCGCGAACACTTCGGCCCGAGCGATTTCAAATTTCACTTTCTCGAGCATCACCAAACGCATGCCGCGTCGGCTTTCTTCGTTTCGCCGTTCGATTCGGCCGCCGTCCTCACCTGGGACGGAACCGGCGAAGACACGACGACGATGTTTTGCCGGGGACGCGGAAACAAGATCGAGGTTCTGAAGCGGATCAAGCTGCCCCACAGCCTTGGGCAGTTCTACTCCGCGGTGACGAATTATATCGGCTTCGACATGTTCACCGGCGATGAGTGGAAAGTGATGGGGCTCGCCGCGTACGGCAAACCCACGTACTACGATTTCTTCCGCGAGAAAGTACTGACAACGAATGGCGGAGGCGATTTCAAATTCAATATTCGGGTGCTGGACCATCATCTCGCGAAGCACTACATGTTTCCCGACGAGATCGTACGCGAGCTGGGGCCCGGCCGGCAGAAAGGCGAAGACCTCACCGAGCATCATTGGAATATTGCATCTTCCGCGCAGAAGGCGCTCGAGGATACGGCTATCCACCTCGTGAAGCAGATCAAAGAGATGACGGGCGAGGACAACCTCTGCATGGCCGGAGGCGTGGCGTTCAACTCGGTGATGAACGGCCGCATATTTCACGAAACGCCATTCAAGAATTTTTACGTTCAGGCGGCGGCGGGTGATGCGGGATGCAGCCTCGGCGCTGCTTACTATGTGTGGCATCAGAAGCTTGGGAACCCTCGCGGCTTTGTGATGAACCACGCCTACTGGGGCCCGGGCTTTACGAACGAACAGTGCCAAACCGCGCTGGACGACGCCGGGCTGGAATACGAAACGCTGCCGGACGAAGTGCTTCTTCCCAAACTGGCGAAGATGATATCCGACGGGGCGGTCGTCGGGTGGTTCAACGGCCGGATGGAGCTCGGCCCGCGTGCACTCGGAGCAAGAAGCTTTGTTGCGGATCCGCGGCGTGCGGATATGCGCGAGATATTGAATCACAAGGTGAAGCTCCGCGAGTGGTTTCGCCCGCTGGCTCCTTCGATGCATGAAGAAAATGGAACGGAGGTGTTCGGCGTCGAGCATCATGACCCGTTCATGATCACGGTTATCGAGGTCGCCGAAGATTACAAAAGCAAGATCCCGGCGGTCGTGCACGTCGACGGAACGGCACGTCCGCAGATGGTCAGCCGCGAGGCGAATCCGCGCTACTGGAATCTTATAAATGAATTCAAGAAACTTACCGGGATCCCGCTTCTCCTCAATACTTCGTTCAATGTTCAGGAGCCAATAGTCTGCACACCGGGCGACGCGGTAAAGACGTTTACCAATTCGAATTTCGATGCTCTCGCTTTGGAGAACAACCTGGTAATTCGCCGGTGATACAAGCCGAGTTCTAAATGCGCCACACATACCTCATAGGGATGCTGCTTTTGATCACCGGCTTAGCGGCGGTCGGTTTGTCGTATCCGGATGGCGTAAACGCTCTTCTTGTTGCGGTCGTGTTTTCGACGATCGCGCTCGCTTCGCTTCGAAACCAGGCAGAGGACAAGGGGTTCATCACGAACCTTTTCCTCGCCGCGTTCTTCGTTCGCCTCGTGTTCGGTCTCTTTATTGAGCTCTATCCGGACATGCGCGATTTCTTCGGGCCCGACGCGCTCACCTACCACAACAACGGGCAGGCCCTCGCCGAGTACTGGCTGGGAAGTCGGCCCGCGGATGACTACGTCGTGCAGCGGGCGACGACGATTCAACTCCCGGGCTGGGGAATGAATTACCTCGTCGGCGCGATCTATCTGGCTCTCGGCCCGAGCCTCTTTGCCGCCCAGTCGCTATGCGCGGTGGTCGGAGCGGCGACCGCGCCGCTGGTTTACTTTCTCGCGAACAAGATCTTTTTGAATAAACGGGTATCGCGATTCTCAGCTATCGCGATCGCTTTTTTTCCTTCTTTTATTATCTGGTCATCGCAGTTGATGAAAGACGGGTTGATCATTTTTCTTCTCGTGCTCGCGATCCTGATGGTGATGCGGCTGCAGGAACAGTTTAGTTGGGTGACCGTGATAATTCTGATCGTGTCGCTGCTCGGCATTCTGTCTTTGCGCTTTTATATTTTTTACATGGTCGCCCTGGCGGTCACCGGAAGCTTTCTGATCGGTGTCTCCGGGACGGGTCAGTCGATCTTTAGAAGAACAGGGCTGCTGGTGGTCATCGGGCTCGGCCTGACTTATTTCGGTGTCATCAACAATGCCAGCTCCGATATCGAAAATTACGGGCGGCTGGAACGTGTGCAGCGGAGCCGGCTGGGTTTGCAATCCGCTGAATCGGGTTACGGAGAAGAGCTGGACGTGTCTACAACCAGCGGAGCCCTAACGGCAATACCGGTCGGGTTTGCTTACTTGATGCTCGCACCTTTTCCGTGGCAGATGGCGAACGTGCGGCAGGCAATTACGCTTCCCGAGGTGCTGCTCTGGTGGGCGATGATACCTTTGATGGTCGCCGGAATCTGGTATGCGTTGCGGAACCGTCTGCGAAGTGCGTTTCCGATTTTGTTCTTCAGCCTAATGCTGACGCTCTCGTATTCGATCTTTCTGGGGAACGTCGGGACGGCATACCGGCAACGGACCCAGATCCAGGTTTTTCTTTTTATCTTTATCGCGGTCGGGTGGGAGCTTTGGCGCGAAAGACGCGAGGACAGGAAAGCGGAGCTGCGGAGAAAACAGCAGGCGTTCGACGAGCGGCTGCGGGCCGGTGCTCAACTGAATCTCTAGGAAACGAAATATTGTGTGTGGAATTGTCGGCATAGTTAATAACGGTTCGGTCCCTGTAGAGCGCGCAATCCTCGAGCGGATGAACTGCGCCATCGAGCATCGCGGGCCGGACGAGGACGGATTCTATCTCAAGAACAACGTCGGTCTCGGGATGCGTCGTTTGTCCATCATCGATCTTGCCGGAGGCCAGCAGCCGATACGAAATGCTGACGGTTCAAAATGGATCGTCTACAACGGAGAGATCTACAACTACCAGGAATTGCGTCGCGGCCTTGAAGAGCGGGGCCATCAACTTTACACCAGCTCGGACACCGAAGCGGTTGTTCGTCTATACGATGAACAAGGCGCCGAGTGCCTTCAGCATCTGCGCGGAATGTTCGCGTTCGCGATCTGGGACGAGACAGATCAGTCACTGTTTATCGCAAGGGACCGTGTCGGCAAGAAACCGCTCCTCTATTCGCATCAACCGAACGGCGATCTGATCTTCGGTTCCGAGTTCACGGCGCTCCTCAAACATCCCGCGGTCTCGCGCGAAGTCGACCACGACGCGCTGAACGATTACATGTCGTACCTTTGCGTGCCTGCGCCGAAGACCGCGTTCAAACAGATCCGTAAGCTGGAGCCCGGCCACTGGCTCCGCTGGAAAGACGGGCGGATCGAAACACAGCGCTACTGGCTTCCGGATTTTTCCAAGAAGATAAAGATCTCCGAGGAAGAGGCGATCGAAGAAACTACGCGGATCGTGCGCGAATCCACGCGCCTCCGGATGATATCGGAAGTTCCGTTGGGAGCGTTTTTGTCGGGCGGGGTTGATTCGTCCACGGTCGTCGCCTTGATGGCGCAGGAAAGCTCGCGGCCTGTCAAAACGTTTTCGATCGGGTTCGAAGAGCAGGATTACAGCGAGCTGAAATACGCCAAGCGCGTGGCGGAGCATGTCGGTGCCGAGTACAACGAGTTCGTCGTGAAGCCGAACGCGATGGAGATATTGCCGACGGTCGTCGAGCATTACGGCGAGCCCTATGCGGATTCGTCGGCGATCCCGACTTACTATGTGTCGCGCGAAACACGAAAGCACGTCACGGTCGCGCTGAACGGCGACGGCGGCGACGAGAGCTTCGCGGGGTACGAGCGATATTCGGCAATGCTGATCGCGGAACAGTACCGGCGGATCCCGTCCGTGGTGCGAAAGCTTATGATCGAGGGGCCCGTGGGACTGCTGCCGACTTCCGAATTGAAACGCAGCCGGGTCCGCGACGCGAAGCGCTTTCTGAACGCCGCAAACCTGCCGCGGACGCAGCGATACGAGCGCTGGATGTCGTCATTCAAAAAAGAAGAGAAAGCGGATATCCTGACCGATGACTTTCGAGCGATCGTCGGTGAGACCGATGACTCCGCGATACTGGATCGATGGTTTACTGCGGCGAATGGCTCGGGCGTTCTCGACGCGGCGATGTTGACCGATCAAATGACGTACCTCCCGAACGATCTGCTCGTCAAAGTCGATATCGCTTCGATGGCAAATTCGCTCGAGGCGCGTTCGCCATTTCTCGATCACAAGGTTATCGAGTTTGCCGCGAGCTTGCCGGAAAGTCTCAAGATGCAGCGGTTCGAAACGAAATCCCTTTTGAAGAAGGTTGCGGCGCGGCTCGTACCACGCGAAGTGATCTACAGAAGGAAGATGGGTTTCGGAGTGCCGATCGGCAAATGGTTCAGGGGCGAGATGAAGGAATTTGTGCGGGAGGCGTTACTCTCGCCGGCGGCACTTGGGCGTGGCATTGCCAAACCCGCGGCCATAGAAAAATATGTCAGCGAGCATATCGAAGGGAAGCGGGATCATTCGTTCCAGATATGGACGCTGCTGATGCTCGAGCTTTGGTTCCAGAGATTCATCGACTAAATGGCGGAGAATTTAGATAAGGATGTCGTTGCCGGATTCGGAGACGAGTGGTCGCGGTTTGATCAATCGGCTCTCGACGAATCCGAGCTGCGCCAAATGTTTGAAAACTATTTCAACATTTTTCCGTGGGCGTCGTTGCCGGAAAACGCCGTCGGTTTCGATCTTGGCTGCGGAAGCGGGCGTTGGGCGAAGCTGGTTGCCCCGAGGGTCGGACGTCTTCACCTTATCGACCCGAGCGAGGCGATAGAGGTCGCGAAACGAAATTTAAGCGGCTTCTCGAATTGTTCTTTTTACCGCGCCGATGTTGAAAATATTCCGCTCGAAAATGAAAGCTGCGACTTTGGCTACAGCCTCGGCGTGTTGCACCACATCCCGGATACGGAAGCGGGGATACGCTGCTGCGTCGCGAAGCTTAAAAAGGGTGCGCCGTTTTTGCTTTACCTTTATTACAGGTTCGACAACAAGCCGGCGTGGTTTCGGGCGCTCTGGAAGGCGACCGATGTTTCGCGGTCCGTCATAAGCCGGATGCCGCATTTCGGCCGCTACATTCTCAGCCAGTTTTTGGCGGCGGGTGTTTATTTTCCATTGGCAAGGACTGCTCTGCTGCTCGAGAAAACGGGAACAAATGTTCAGAATTTTCCGCTGTCGCAGTATCGGCGGAATAGTTTTTATACCATGCGCACCGACGCTCTCGACCGTTTCGGTACGCGGCTCGAGCGTCGCTTCACAAAAAAAGAGATCGCGGACATGATGCAGCGGTCGGGCCTCGAAAGAATCACATTCAGCGAGACCTCGTTTTGGACCGCGGTTGGATATAAAGCGTAAACGATGAAAGGGATAATACTGGCGGGCGGCCTCGGAAGCCGGCTCCACCCGCTGACGAAAATTACCAACAAACATTTGTTGCCGGTGCACAACGAGCCGATGATCTATTACCCGATCAAGACGCTCATCAATGCCGGCATCAATGACATCATGATCGTGACCGGCGGTAACGCCGCGGGGGACTTTCTGCGGCTGCTCGGGAACGGGAAGGCATTCGGCCTCAAGCATCTGAACTACACGTATCAGGAAGGCGAGGGCGGGATCGCGGATGCACTTTCGCTGGTCGAGCATTTCGCCGACGACCAGCCGATATGCGTCGTGCTGGGCGACAACCTGATAGAGCGGAATATCCGCGCCGCTGCCGACGAATATCGCAAGCAGGGCGGCGGGGCGAAGATCCTCCTGAAACACGTG
>DATLCA010000500.1:0-1270 GCA_035526605.1 Pyrinomonadaceae bacterium
TCGGTGGATTACGGCCAGATCGAAGGTGGTATCGTTCAGGGTCTCGGATGGATGACGATCGAAGAAGTTGTGTATGATGCCGACGGCCGGCTCCGGTCCAACGCGCTCTCGACATACAAAGTTCCGGATATTTATTTTGTCCCGAAAGAGATCGCCATCCTGCCGCTGGAAACTTCTCGCGAGAACCTTGCCGTCTTCAACTCGAAAGCGGTCGGCGAGCCGCCACTGATGTACGGCATCGGCGCGTACTTCGCGATCAGGAACGCGATCAAAGCCTTCGGCGACTGCTCGCCGTCATTCAACGCTCCCTTCACGCCGGAACGTGTGTTGATGAATTTGTATAAGTGATCAGTCGTCGGTGGTCAGTCGTCGGTGGTCAGTCGTCGGTAGCCAGCCGCCCGCTGACGACTGACAACCGACGACTGACCACTGACAACTGGTTCCCCATCCCGTTCGAAAATCTTCAAACGTGAGATAAAATCCCGGAGTGCAGAAAGAACTCGAGCTCTGGCAATTCATCGCCGCGCGTCTTGAGCGGGGAGAGAATGTGATGCTCCTCGTCGTTGCCGAGAGCTCGGGGAGCAGCCCGGGACGTCGCGGATACAAGATGGCGATCGGCGAAGATCGCGAGATCACGGGAAGCATCGGGGGCGGCGTGATGGAAGTGAATCTCGTTGAGGAATCTCGACGGGCCCTGTCAGTACCGCCTGCCGTAGCGGGCGGGTTTCGCGAACAGATTCACCGGAAGGATGTTGATAATGCGAGCGGCATGATCTGCTCCGGAAGACAGACGGTTATTTTCCGTCGACTGTCGCCATCCGACGTCGCTACTGTCGCATCAGTGATTGATTCTCTTCAAACTAAAAGCTCGCGGATCCTCTGGATCAACTCCAATGAGCTCGGTGTGAGCGAAGACAAGGGCCCACCTGTTGTCGCAGGAGGTACTGACAAGATTGATCCCGCAAACGTGGCTCGTACCGACTTTTCACGCAACGCTAATGACTTCACCTACACCGAGATGCTCGGCCCAAAGAACAACCTTTACATCGTCGGCGGTGGGCACTGCGCCCTCGCTCTATGCGAACTGATGTCCAAAATGGACTTTCATATTTCCCTTTTTGATGATCGACCCGAGCTAAACACCATCGAAAAAAACGGATACGCCGACGTAATAAAAATCGTTGACAGCTACGACCGAATCGGCGACCATATTCCCTCTGGCGTTAACGCCTTCGTCGTCGTGATGACCCTCGGTTACAAAACCGACGAG
>DATLCA010000501.1:0-2022 GCA_035526605.1 Pyrinomonadaceae bacterium
TAAGACTTGAGCGCGACTTGGGCGCCGGCAGACATGCCTACAACGTCGGTACCCGCTGGCTCAAAGGCTGACGGAACGACAGGCCGTCGTTCTTCCAACCCTGGCTCCCGAGCGCACAAGCTCTTTGCGCTGAGCGCCCGGGCTGTTGTTTTTCAAGCAGTCTCTCGCGTGTGACGAAATATACCGCGAGTGGACCGCGCCCTATCATGGTATTCCCCATAAGTCGCGCCGTATTCGACTTTAAGTGTCGCGGTATTCGCCGTATCAATTGCGGTGTTAGCCGTACCTATCACGGTAGCAACCGTATCTATCAAGGTAGCCGCAATATCTGTCGTCGTATTCGCAATATCTAATGCGGTGCCCGCACGATCTGTCACGGTTGTCGCGTAACAGATCGCCCGCGCCACACATTCTATCGTGCGGGGCCGTCGTTGCCGCGCATTTGGTCCTGCACCAATACCCCGGGAGTCACTGGCCGGGCTCGGCGACGAAGTCCACGTTGAGGACGTTATCGTTCGCCATGACTACGCGGGTCGGGACCGGGAACGTGTGCCGCTTGGAGTTGATCGTCAACATAAAAGTGCCGGCGGCCACGCCTTCGAAGCTGTAATAACCGAACGAGCTCGTCACGTTGAGCCGCGGCTCAGTGAGCGGTCCCCCTTCAAGAGTGATCTTTGCGTTGCGGATGCCTTGCCCGGATGCGTCCGTGACCCGGCCGGAGATCGAGACGGCCGCGGCGGTGGTCGTGAGATTCGGACCGTCCGGCGTCGGCCCCATCGGCTGGTACGTGTCGGTGTTTCTCTCGCCGCCGGAACCGTTTGGGACCCGCTGCATGGAAAACGTGGCGCCCGTGCCCGCGGCGTTTTCGTTTACCTGGGTTTGTCCGGCGTTAAGCAAAACCAGAAGGCCGGCGTCGATCGTCGCCGCGTTGCTATACACCAGCGCGTCGCGGATGTTGGTCGTGTTGATCGCTGTCCCGCTCGGGAAATCTGCGGCATTCGCGGCGAACAAACCGACGGCGTCGGGGCCGTTCTGCAGAAGCCCGTTCGCGAATACCAGATCGACGCCGCTGACGCCGCTGTTGCCCAACGTGAAATAGCCGTTCGCGTTCGTCGCGAATCCGTCCAGATCGAACGCGGCATACGAGGCGTCGTTTGCGGCGCCTCCGTTGAATAACACCACGACCAATCCGTCAAGCGGAGTATTTCCGGCGCCGCCGTCATACAACTCGATAAATTCGGCGATGTCGGTCCCGGGCGTGTCGGCGTCGACCTCGTTTATGATCACGCTGACGACGGCCGACGCGTCAACGCCGAGGTCCGTTCGAACCTGGGCGTTCATGCTGATTGTCCATTTGTCGGAAGAGAGATTTGCGAGAGCGAGAAGAATGAAGGCGGCAAGGGCTGCGCGTGTGGAAGTTATGCGTCGAGACATGGGAGTTCTCCTTTTCTATTTAGTTTTCGATCGAACCTTCGGCGCCGAAAAAGTTGCGTCGAATGTGGTGGAAGACGAGAGGCTGCGACGTCGGGCACCACGCAGTAGAAATACCAATTGTCGGGAACGTAGCCCCGAATTATATTCGCGTTTGTGCGTATGTCAATTAGTTTATTCCGGCGATTTATTAATTGTTCTTAATCAGGAGGGAAACGGACGTGGGGCGGGGAGACAGAAGGGGAGAGAAGGAAGATATTTGAAATTTCAAATTTGAAATTTCAAATTTAAAGAGAGATTCATTAAAACAAAGAGGAGAAGAAAAGAAAGATAAGAAGAAGAAAAAAGAGGTGCTCCTGTCTCCTGTCCCTTGTCTCTTGTCTCTTGTCTCCCTCAAGCCATCTTTCCGGCCCTCGCCGCCGTCAGGCTCTTGGCGATGTGGCGTGCGAGATTTTCCGCGAGCGAGCCCCAGGACGTCGTCTCGCCTGCGGAGATCACGGCGCCGGAGCGGCGGTCATAGATCCGGTAGACGTATCTGTGAGTCAGCAAAGATCCGGACACGAACCCGATGTCGACGAAGATGTCGGCCTG
>DATLCA010000502.1:0-3294 GCA_035526605.1 Pyrinomonadaceae bacterium
GAGATGTTTTGAGATAGCGGGAAGTGACATCTCGAATGGCTGTGCGATCTCTTGAACGCCCGCCTCGCCTCGAGCGAGGCGGTCAAGGATGGCTCGCCGCGTTGGATCGGAGAGTGCTCCGAAAACTCTGCTCAGATGGTCTGTCGCAACTGCTCCCATGTATTTAACCAAATGGTAAAGTACGGGAATTGTCGGATCGTGTCAAGCGCAAAAAAGTTGTCGGTCGCCAGCGGCCGGTAGTCGGAAAAAATCCGAGTACCTACGCCCTGACAACCGACAACTGATCACTGAGAACAGACTACTTCTTAGGCCGCTCGTTAGCTTTAAGAACTCGCTTCCGGAGCCTGATCGCTTTCGGCGTAACCTCGATGAGCTCGTCGTCCGCGATGAATTCCAAAGCGCGTTCAAGCGACATCTCGCGAACGGGCACAAGGCGCATCGCCTCGTCGGCCGACGTCGTACGCATGTTCGAAAGCTTCTTTTCCTTGATCGGGTTTACGTCGAGGTCGACCGCGCGGGCGTTCTCGCCCACGATCATTCCTTCGTAAACCTTGATCTGCGGTTTGACGAAAAGCGTCCCGCGTTCCTGAAGATTGTAAAGAGCGTAAGTGTTCGTTTCGCCCATACGGTCCGAAACTAGCGAGCCGGTCGAACGGCCCTTCATCTCGCCCTGCCATTTATCGAACCGAAGGAAGAGCGTGTTGAGCAAGCCCGTACCTTTCGTCTCGGTAAGAAACTCGCCTCGGAACCCGATCAGCCCACGCGACGGCACTTCGTATTCGAGCCGAACACGTCCCGAACCGTTGTTGATCATCTTCGTCATCTGGCCCTTCCGTCGGCCCAGTGCTTCGGTGACGACGCCGATGAATTCCTCCGGCACATCTATAACGACCTGCTCGATCGGCTCAAGGGTTTCGCCCGTCTTTTCGTCTTTTTTCGTGATGACTTCAGGCTTCGCGACCTGCAGCTCATAACCTTCGCGGCGCATCATTTCAATTAAAATTGCCAGCTGGAGTTCGCCGCGGCCCGACACTTTGAATTGTTCGGAAGCGATCTCGTCCTGCGTGATCCGCAACGCAACGTTACCGAGCAATTCACGGTCGAGACGATCCTTGATCTGGCGCGACGTGACGAACTTTCCATCGATTCCGGAAAACGGGGAATTGTTCACGCTGAAGATCATCGAGATGGTGGGTTCGTCAACCGCGATGATCGGGAGCGGCCGAGGGTTTTCGACGAGCGTGATGGTCTCGCCAATGTTGATATCGTCAAACCCCGCAAGGGCCACGATCTCGCCGACGCCTGCCTTATCCACCGATGTGCGATCCAGGCCCTCGAACACGAAAAGCTCTTTGACGCGTGTTTTCTGGGTCGAGCCATCGACCTTCGCGACGATCACTTCCTGATTCTTCGCGATCTCGCCAGAGAAAATGCGGCCGATCGCGAGGCGGCCGACGAACGGGTTATAGTCGATATTCGCGACCAGCAACTGCAGGGAATCCTGCCTTATAGCGTGGGGCGCCGGGATTGTGTCTATGATCTGATCAAAAAGAGGCTTCAGGCTTTTCGACTCTTCAGCAAGTTCTTTCTTTGCGATTCCGTCCCGCGAAATGGAATAGAGAATCGGAAATTCGATCTGCTGGTCGTTCGCGCCGAGGTCGATAAACAGGTCATAGATCTCGTTTACGACCTCTTCGGGCCGCGCATCCTGGCGATCGATCTTGTTGACCAACGCGATCGCCGGCAGTTTCAGTTCGAGCGCCTTGCGGAGCACGAACCTTGTCTGCGGCAGGCAGCCTTCCGAGGAGTCAACCAGCAATACGATGCCGTCGACCATCTTCAATACGCGCTCGACCTCCCCGCCAAAGTCGGCGTGGCCCGGCGTGTCGACGATGTTGATCTTGTAGTCGCCGTACTGAACCGACGTGTTTTTCGCCATGATCGTGATCCCGCGCTCGCGCTCGAGATCCATCGAATCCATGACCCGTTCGACCACCGCTTCGTTGTCCCTATATGTACCCGATTGCTGCAGCATCGCGTCGACCAAAGTGGTCTTGCCGTGATCGACGTGCGCGATGATTGCTATGTTTCTTATCTTGTTAGTCTCTATCATTCTGGTTTCCGGAGAATCGAAAATGATGATGCATTGACGATCAAAACGCAAACAACACAAGCTCCCGGCAACATTGCCAGGAATTGTTGAAGTGCTCGAACTGATACTAGAACTTCATCATCGTAGGCGACACCGACGGCGAGACCGATGGCGTCACGCTGGGTTCGACGGCCGGTGATGCGGTAGGCATTCCGCGAGGCAAAGCGGTCGGTGAGGCGCTCGGCGTAGTTGCCGGTGAAGCAGAAGGCGAAGCGGTCGGGGTAACATCAGTTCTGACACGGAGCCCTGAGTCCGGGCCTGCCGCGGACATTGCCGCGAAGGGGATAGCGATCCATGCAACGACCAGGAAAACGCCGATCCTGTTGTAACCGGACTAACGCTACTTCAACCAATCTTCATTGCTTACCCCTCATTCGATACCAAACTCCTCCTGTCGAAGAGGGGCGAGACGGCGCGGGTAATATCTGGTATTCAAACAAAAAAGGCCTGACATCACTGTCAGGCCCGTTACATTGAGTTTCCGATTCCGGTCTATCGAACCCGCTCCCTATCGACGATCAAGTTGTTCGTTACGCTGAAGACGCCCGAAATGCCGTGAGCGAGAATGTTCATGGTGTTGGAGTCGCCGCGACTCGAAACATATCCCTCCAGAGATACGTGTCCGCCATCCACGATCAAGCGCACCGACGGGCTGTTCGGCCACATATACCGGGACAAGCCGCCGCTCCCCGCAAGTGTCTGGTAAAGCTGGACGCGAATTGAATCGTCAAAGCTCCCGAGCGGAAGAATCTCGATGTTGTTGACAACATGGTTCACTCCCGGGATTCTAGCGACCGAACGCTCGGCATCCTTTTTGTTCACGGCGTTGCGAACCTTGCCGTTCAAAGTTACCGTGTCGCCGTTCACCTGAAAACCGATCGCGTCGAATATCTCGTAACGCGGAAGCCGAAGGATCTTCCGGCGAACCTGATCCTCGACCGCCCGCGGTGAATTCGACGACGCAAAATTTTGGGCGTCTACCGAGGCTCCAGAAAAAGCCGCGACTGCCAGTATTAAGACTATAAAACTTCTTATTAATTTCATCATTTTGGTTTCCTACCAATAAAACTCCATCACTAAATGGTGACGGTAATTGGACGAAAAACCAGCCCCTCGCGATGTCCGCAAAATTGTCGTAACTG
>DATLCA010000503.1:0-23896 GCA_035526605.1 Pyrinomonadaceae bacterium
ATGGTCGTTTCTTCTGGTTTGAAGGAGTTCGCCGCACATCAGGGGAACAGCGATATCTCGGCAGACGAGATGGAAGCTTCCAAGCGGGCTCTCGAACGCGCAATCGCCGTCAAGACCGCCGAGCTCAAACGCGGATTGGCGGGACTGGCCACGGTCGGATCGACCGCTCCGTTCGTCGGACTGTTCGGAACCGTAGTTGGAATCATCGGTGCGTTTATCGCTCTCGCTCAGGCTGAGAACGCGGGTATCGGTGCCGTCGGTGCCGCTATCGCAGAAGCGCTTGTCGCGACCGCGTTCGGTATCGCCGTGGCGGTTCCGGCTGTGTGGCTCTTCAACTATTTCACGAACAAAGTTACCAGTTTCGGTGTCGAAATGGAGAACTCGGCTTCCGAGCTGGTTGATTACTTCATTAAGCAGCGTACGAAAGCTCTGAGGGGCTAATTTCGATTATCCGGTTTTACTAGGAGAATAATTGCTATGGGAGCATCAATCGGTGGAACCAGCGAATATAATTCGGAGATCAATGTAACTCCGATGGTGGATGTCATGCTGGTGCTTCTGATCATCTTCATGATCGTTACGCCGCTGCTGCAGCAAGGGGTCACGGTTAACATTCCGAAAGAACTGAACGAGCCGGTCGAGGATGCCGAGATCACGAAGGACACGTCCGTTGTGATCTCGATCCCCGACAACAATAATTTCTATATCGGCAAAGAACAGCTTCCGCTCACGGCCTTGGCCGACAAAATCAAGACCATGATGAAGGACAAGGCTCCCGATAAGCGCATTGTCTACATCAAGAGCGGGGTCGAGGTCGATTATGGAACAGTTGTCGAAGCTATCGATGTGATCCGCAAGCAGGACATCGATAAGATCGGACTCGTTGCAGACAAAAAGAAGGGAGCCGGCGGTTCCGAGAACAAATGATATAGCCCTCTCAGATGGGGGCGGGAGAAAGGAATATGGGAATGACAGCGGGCGGAGAAGGCGCCGTACCCAGAATTAACGTAACGCCGCTTATTGACGTTTTGCTAGTGCTTCTGATCATTTTTATGGTCATCACTCCGGTGAAACCGAGCAGGTTCGAAGCGAAGGTGCCGGCTGAGCCCAAGGACCAGCCGCAGCAAGACGTTAAGCCGAATCCTCTTACCCTGGTTGTGGCCATCAACCGGGAAACACGTGGTATTTCTTTGAATAACGAATCAGCCGGCAGCGTCGACGATCCGACAGCCCTTACCGCGAAGCTGACCGATATCTTCAATCAAAGAACGTCGAACGGCGTGTTCCGCGAGGGTTCCAATGAAGTTGAGAAAACAATCTTCGTCAAATCGCCGACACTGGTGAGATACGGGGATGTCGTTAGGGTGATCGACGCCGCGAAGATGGCCGGAGCGACGCCGATCGGTTTGCAGATAGACGATCTAACAAAATAATAATTAGGGCCCATTTGAGGAAGCCGCGGGTCACCTTCCTGCGGTTTCTTTTTACCGGGCTGGATACGGAGTCGAAAATGAGATCTTCTCGTTTAGGGATATTGGCATTAGTTACATTATCGGTTTTTCTGACCGCGAACTGTTCGTACATGAACCGTATTCTTTCGCGAAAGAATTTGGTTGAAGGATCTATCGCTTACAAAGAGCGCAAGTTTGCACAGGCTGAAGAGTTGTTTAGAAAAGCGGCGGCTCGAGACCCGGAGGGTACGACCACGGAAGGAAGAACTGCGCAGATCTTTCTCGCCCGGACGCTTCACTCGCAATATATAGGTAACCGTGAGAAAAAAGAGTTAGCTGAACAGGCCATCGAAGCCTATCAAAAGGCACTCGCGGTGGACAAGAACGACCAGAGCTCGTACAAGGCTGTGGCGAGCCTGCTTGATAATCTCCAGCGTCCGGATGATTGGAATAAGTGGGTACTCGACAGGTCGAATAGGACCGATATCGAGCCTCAGAACCGGGCAGAAGCACTGACCTCGCTGGCGTCGCGGAAAAACACTTGCGCGAACGAAGTGACCGATACGGAACAAACCAAGAAGACGGTTAAGAAAGACGGGAAGGATGTTTTTCAGTGGGTCAAGCCGGAGAACCCGGCGGACCTTGAGCAGCTTCGCGGCTGTGTCGCGGACGGGTTGAAGTTGATCGATCAGGCGGTTGCTCTCGAACCGGATGCGGTTAAAAATGCCGGCAGTCTGAACGTTAAGAGTTTGACAGATCAGCAGCTGAAGCAAAGCCAGGACCTCTTTAAGGTTTTCGAATCGGCTCGCTCCTATAAAGCGAGTCTCGACGCCCAGGCGATGCGTCTTGCTGATATGGAAGGCCGTGCCGCGGACCGTGACTCTCTTAAAGCCCAGGCCGATGCGGGGCGTGCGAAGTTCCTCGAGTTGAGTAACAAAGATAAAGAAATACAAGACGAGATGGACGCACGCCGAGCCGCGGAAGAAGAGGCGGCGAATACTAACGCGAATACCAGCGCGACTAAGAAATAACCAGTTGATAGGTTCGGCATATGGGTGGTGCTTGATTCGAAAGATCAGGCATCACCTTTTGTTTTCCGCGATAGGAAATCTACCCGCACTGCGAAAAATATAGCGTGGGCGGCGCCTTAGACTGTAAGATTGAATTAGCCGAAGCATGATCCGCATCGAAGACGTCATCGAGAAAGTAGAGTCGAACCGGCCGAACGCAGATATCGATCTGATACGCCGGGCCTACTTGTTTTCCGCGCTCCATCATCGCGGTCAGAAGCGGGCCTCGGGCGAACCCTATCTCGTACATCCGCTCGAGGTGGCCGACATTCTTGCGGATCTGCGACTCGACGAGGTGAGCGTCTCGACGGGCCTGCTGCATGACGTCGTGGAAGACACGCTGGTCGATCTCGATACCATCAAGTCGTACTTCGGCGACGAAATAACTCTTCTCGTCGACGGGCTGACAAAGATCGCCCACATCAGCAACCTGTCAAAAGAAAAACAGCAGGCCGAGAACGTCCGCAAAATGGTTCTCGCGATGATCACCGACGTGCGGGTTGTGCTCATCAAGCTTGCCGACCGGCTCCACAACATGCGGACGATGCAGTTCCTGAAGCCGGAAAAACGAGCCCGGATCTCGCAAGAGACTCTCGATATTTTCGCCCCCATCGCACACCGGCTGGGGATGGGTAAAATGCGGAGCGAGCTCGAAGACCTTTCATTTCAGAACCTGTATCCGGACGAGTACAAACGCCTGGCAAAAGAGGTAGACGCCCGAAGGCCCGAGCTCGAAGCCATCCTCGAAAAGATTAAGCGGGACATCGAAGTAAGTCTAAAGGAGAATGACGTTCCTTTCGTCCAGGTGGAGGGCCGGGTCAAGCGGCTTTACTCGCTTTGGAAGAAACTGAAGAAGCAGAAGCTGATGATCGAGCAGGTCTACGATTTGATCGCCGCTCGGGTCATCACAACCAACGACCGGAAAAATTGCTACGTAGCCCTCAGCGTAATTCATAATCTCTGGACGCCGGTCCCGGAGCGGTTTAAGGACTGGATAGCGATACCAAGAGACAACCTTTACCAGTCGCTCCACACATCTGTGATCGGCGACGGGGGACAAGCGTTCGAAGTACAGATCCGAACCGAGGAGATGCACCAGGTCGCGGAGGAAGGCGTTGCGGCACACTGGCGCTACAAAGAAAGCAAACTTGGTTCAAAAGAAGACGACGGCAATCTCGACGAGCTTCGAAGGACGGTGGAGAAGCTTCTCCTGCCGCTGGTCGAAGATAACGCTGACAACGGTGACTCGGAAGACTTTATCGAGTCGCTTAAGCTCGATCTTTTTCCGAAAGATGTGTACGCCTTTACGCCGCGCGGTAAAGTCATCCAGCTTCCGCGGGGTGCGAGTCCGATCGACTTCGCATACGCGATCCACTCCGAGGTCGGAGACGCTTGCACGGGTGCGAAGATAAACGGCCGGATAGTTCCGCTAAAACACGAACTGCAGAACGGCGACGTCGTGGAGATCATGACCACCGCCAATTCCAAACCTTCCAGGGACTGGCTGAATTACGTCGTAACGTCAAAGGCGAAGAACCGGATCCGTCACTGGATATCGGAACAGCAGCGTGCGGACTCGATCGAGATGGGACGCAAGCTCCTGGAAAAGGAAGCTGACCGATTCCGCATCGCCCCGAAGAAACTGATAAACAACGAAACTGAAATGAAACGTATCGCCAACGAGTACGGCCTGGGTCGCCCCGAGGACCTGCTGGCGTCCATCGGCTATGGAAAAACTCTGCCGCGAAATGTTCTATCGAAATTCCTTGGAGCGGAAAAGTTCGCCGAGCTCGACCCGGAGAAACGTAAAGAGACGCGGATTTCGAACGGTGTAAAAGCGGTAAAGAAATTTATCGGCCTGGGCGAAGACGCCATCATCGTGAAGGGCGTAGACAACCTGCTCACGACCAGGGCCCGGTGCTGCAACCCGCTCCGCGGCGAGGATATCATCGGTTACATATCACTTGGGAAGGGAATCGTCGTTCACAACAAGCGCTGCAAGAATGTCGCGCAGCTTATGGTCAACAAGGAGCGGATAGTGGAGGTCGACTGGGCGAAGACCGATAGCAGCGAGGTCCAGTCCGTGGGCATCCTCGTGACCACCGAGAACCGGACGGGAATGCTTGCCGGTATCACGAATGCGATCGCGGATATCAAAACCGGCATCCGGGACGCCCGTGCGATCATTTCGCGCGATGATAAGGGTCAGATCGAAGTTACCGTCGAAGTCTTCGACAAAAAACATCTCGACAAGGTGCTGAGTGCTATCGGAAACGTTCCGGGCGTCATCGCCGTCGAAAGGGTTAACGCATAACCTAACTTTATTTTTTAAGCCTAGTTTGGTATTATTCGCCTTTTGCTGATTCGGCACCAAAGGGCGATTTTTCAATGAGAGAGATAGTTTCGACAAACAAAGCTCCGGGAGCGATCGGACCTTATTCGCAGGCAATCAAAACCGGCGGCATGCTTTTTTGCTCGGGGCAGATACCGATCGACCCGGAAACCGGCGAATTTGTCTCGAATGACATCGGTGAGCAGACCGAACAGGTGTTGAAAAATTTGAGTGCCGTTTTGGAAGCGGGCGGGATGAACTTGGGAAACGTGGTTAAGACCACGGTGTTCCTGGCCGATATGAGCGACTTCGCCGCGATGAACGAAGTTTACGGGCGCTATTTCGATGAGAATAAGCCCGCGCGGGCGACGGTCCAGGCAGCTCGTTTGCCGCGAGACGCGAAGGTCGAAATCGAGTGCATAGCGGCCGCTTAATCAGGCGATACAACTAAAAACGCCAAACGCGACTGCGTTCGGCGTTCCTTTGAGAAACTCGTCGTTACTGCTAGGCAGCTTTGATAACTTTGCCCGACTTGATGCACCGCGTGCATACCTTCATCCGGCCGTTGCCGCCCGTCGGCAGCTGAACGCGGACCGGCTGCAGATTCGGATTGAACCGCCGGCGGGTTTTGTTATTCGCATGGGAAACGTTGTTTCCAAACTGCGGGCCTTTCCCGCAAACGTCGCATCTTTGTGCCATATAATAATTGCCTCCAATAAAATAGTGAGGTGATAAAAAAGAGTTTAGCAAAAACTCAAAAAGAAAGTTTATACCAAAATACGACTTCCACAGTCAAGCAATGATAGAAAACGATAACCTCGAGGGAGTAATAGCCATAGTGCAAATGTCAAACTTTAGAATTTTAACCACGACGGTTCTGATGGCCGCGGCTGTCTTGATCGGAGCCTGCGGCGGAGGGCCCTCTTCGACTTCGACGTCGCTTACAAATGTTGATCCGAATGAAACGGCAGCAACGATCAACGGCAAAGTCGTCAAAATGGAAGACGTGGAAAGAGCGGTCAAGCAGCAGGCCCAAGGCCAGGAGAGCAAGCTTTCTCCGCTCGAGCTCGCTGGAGCCCGCCTTCAGGTATTGCAGGGACTGATCGAGCAAGAGGTCATGTTCCAGAAGGCCGAGAAAGAAGGCGTCGTGCCGAAAGACGAAGACGTCGCCACGGAGATCAACAAGCAAAAGGTGGGAAGCGGATTGTCGGCGGAGGAATTCGACCGTCAGATGACGCAGGCTGGTCTTAGCGAAGCGTCGTACCGTGATCAGGTTAAACGAGGAATGGCTATCAAGGCGCTCGTCGACAAGATCACCGGGCGCATCGAAACGCCGAGAGATAACGAGATCGAAGCATTCTTCAGGGGTAATCCGGAAATGTTCGTTAAGAAGCGTGGAGTCCAGTTGGCCGCCATCGTTGTCGATCCTTCGAACAGCGGGCAGGGCGACACGACGACCGACGCCGCATCGGGGGATCTCAAAGTTAAAGAGATACTCGGCAAACTCCAGCAGCCGGGATCCGACTTCGCCGCGTTGGCGCGTGAGTACAGCGAAGACCCGTCCAAGTTCAAAGGTGGCGACCTTGGCTTCTTCAGTGAGGAAGAGCTCCGGCAGAGTTATCCGCAGCTGGTAGAGGGTTTCATGAACCCGAGCTTTCAGGTTGGTCGTATCACCAATGTCGTGCCGATCAGCGGAAAAGGGTACATCTTCAAGCTCCAGGATCGGGTCGAGAAAGAAGAGAACCTGACACTCGAAAGTCCGCAGGTCCGCCCGCAAATCAACGAGATGCTGGTTAACAATCGCAAGCAGCTGCTGGCCGCATCGTATCAGGCGATCGCGATGAATGAGGCGAAGATCGAGAACTTTCTCGCCAGGAAGGTTGTCGAGAACCCGAACGAGTTGAGCGGAGCCCGACCGGCGGCTACGGCGAATTCGAATGCGGCTCCGGCAGCGAACACGAACAACGCCGCGCCTGCGGCGAACGTCACGGCACCCGCGAACTCGAACATAGGGTCGAACGCGGCCAAGCCTGCTTCACCTGCGGCAAACGCGGCCCGGCCCGCTTCGCCGGCGGCAAATGCGGCTCGACCTCCCGCACCGGCTTCGAACGCCAACGCGGGCGGTCGCCAGTAAGTGAGATTTGCGGGCCGCGATACAGCAGCGGCCCGCGACTTTTCTCGTCAACAAGATTTCCCTCGCTGTAAAACTAAGTAGCCGGCAACGCTTTGTCGGCTACTATTTTTTATGCTTTTCCGGCTCTCAGAAGTAAAGAAGTCCTACGGCGGCGCGGAGATCCTGCGCGGCGTATCCCTCCAAATCAATCCGGGCGAAAAGGTGGGGCTCGTGGGGCGAAACGGGGCGGGGAAGACCACCGTCTTTCGCCTCATCACGACCGAGGAAGCACCCGACTCAGGCGACATCGTCACGATGAACGGGTTGAAGCTCGGGCTTCTGCAGCAACACGTCGATTTCGGCCCCGGGGAAACGGTTCATACCGCCGCACTGTCCGCGTTTAAGGAGATCCATGACATGGAAGCCGAAATGCGGCTTCTCGAAAAGCGAATGGAGACGGACCACTCCGCCGAGGTGCTGGATCGGTACGCGGAGCTGCAGGTCGCATTCGAACACGCCGATGGATTTTCGTATTCCGCGCGGGCCGAGTCGATCCTGATGGGGATGGGTTTCGGGACGGACATGTGGATGCATCCCGCCGAGACGTTGTCGGGCGGCCAGAAGAACAGACTGGGAATGGTGAGGCTTCTGCTCTCCGGAGCGGACGTGCTGTTGCTCGACGAGCCTACTAATCATCTTGATGTGAATGCGGTCGAATGGCTCGAGAATTTCCTCCACGATTTCGACCGCGCATACGTCGTCATCAGCCACGATAGATACTTCCTCGACCGCACGACGGACCGGATATTCGAGATCGAAAACGGTCGCGCGGTTTCGTACAAAGGAAACTATTCTAAATTCCTTGTCGAACGCGAGCTGCGCCGCGAACAGCAGCTGCGCGAGTATGAGAACCAGCGTGCGATGATCGCGAAGACGCAGGAGTTTATCCGGCGGAACCTGGAGGGCCAAAAGACCAAGCAGGCAAAATCGCGCCGCAACATGCTCGAACGTCTTGAGCGGGTCGACGCGGTGGCGAGCGAGAAACACGGCGGAAACTTCGGGCTGAAGAAGGTCGCGCGAACCGGCAACAACGTTTTGACGGTCGAAGATCTTTCTATCGGATATGGGAAAAAGGAGTTGGCATCGCAGTTGAATTTCTCGCTGATGCGCGGCGAGGTGCTCGGGATCATCGGCGGCAACGGTACTGGCAAGACTACTCTTCTCAAAACGATCCTCGGCCAACTTCGCGAAGTCTCTGGCAAGATCCACTGGGGCACAAAGACGGATATCGGTTACTACACGCAGAACCTCGACGATCTCGATCCCCGGAACGAAGTGATACAAGAACTGCGACGGGTAGCGCCGATGGCGGACAACGGTGAGCTACGAACTTTTCTGTCCCGCTTCCTCTTCTTTGGAGAAGAAGTTTTCAAACAGGTGAGTGATCTTTCCGGTGGTGAAAAAGGGCGGCTCGCGCTTTCGAAGCTGATCTACTCGAGAAAAAACGTCTTGATCCTCGACGAACCGACAAACCATCTCGACATCCCTTCGCGCGAAGCCCTCGAAGCCGCGCTGGACGAATACGACGGCACGATCTTGACTGTCAGTCATGATCGATATTTTTTAGACAAGATCGCCACCCAGATCCTCGCGTTTGAAGATCAGGGCGTCGAAGTTTTCAATGGGAACTATACCGAGTACCACGACTGGCGGGACGCCGAGAAGAAGCGAATCGGCGACGGGGAAACTAGGAGAAAAGGAGAAGGCGAGCAGATAGCCGGATCGAACGAGGGGGAACAAGCGTCGGCTGCTTCAGCGTCGACCGCTCCACACCTCTCACACTTGAGTAAGAACCAACTTGATCGGCTCGAGAAGCGGGTGGCGGCCATCGAAGCAGAGATCTCGTCGCTTGAAGATGAGATCGCGAAGCTGTCTGCCGAGATGGGCCTGCCCGAGGTGGCCGCCGACTTTACGCGGTTTCAAAAGATCTCCGGCAGCGTAGCCGACAAGCAATCGCGCGTTCAGCGCCTGTACGAAGAGTGGGAGACAAAAACGTCCGAACTGCAGGGATGAGGCGAAAATCAGGTCTGGAGTTTAGAGTTCGGAGTTCGGAGTTCGGGACCCCAGTTCTCATTGACGTCGCGCATAAAACGCCGAACCCTAAACTCTGAACCCTCGAGCTACTCTGAACTCCGAACCCTAAACTCTGAACCCTAAACTCTGAACCCTAAACTCTGAACCCCGAACTACTCTGAACTCTGAACTCTAAACTCTGAACCCCGAACTCTTATCCCCGACCTAGGACTCGAGGCGGTAGTTGGGAGCTTCCTTCGTGATTATCACGTCGTGAACGTGGGACTCGCGAAGTCCGGCGGAGGTGATGCGAACGAACTTTGCTTTGTTTTGTAACTCCTCGATCGACCTGCACCCCGTATATCCCATCCCCGAACGTAACCCGCCAACAAGTTGCGTGACCATTTCCGCGACCGTGCCTTTGTACGCGACGCGTCCCTCGATACCTTCCGGCACGTACTTGGAATCCGCAACGGTCCCTTCCTGAGAATAGCGATCACTTGAACCTTTCTTCATCGCGCCGATGGAGCCCATCCCGCGATAAGTCTTAAAACTTCGCCCCTGAAAAAGAATTACTTCACCAGGTGCCTCTTCAGTACCCGCGAACAGTGAACCGATCATTACGCAGTCCGCACCGGCGGCAATCGCTTTCGCGACGTCGCCGGAGAATTTGACGCCGCCGTCGGCGATGATGGGTACACCCGAACCTTTGGCCGCGTTGACACTTTCAAAGATCGCCATGATCTGCGGCACGCCGGCGCCAGTAACGACCCGTGTGGTGCAGATCGATCCCGGGCCGATCCCGATCTTGACCGCGTCGACGCCGGCCGAGATCAATTCTTTCGTGGCCTCGGCAGTCGCCACATTCCCGGCGATCAGCTCGAGCTCCGGAAATTTGGCCTTGACTTGCTTCACCGCATCGATGACTCGCGAGCTGTGACCGTGTGCAGTATCGATGACGATCGCATCAACGCGCGAATTTACCAGAGCCGCGGCGCGCTCCATATAATCGCCCGTTGCGCCGATTGCGGCTGCACAACGAAGCCGGCCGAGATCGTCTTTCGCGGAGATCGGAAAATTGATCGCCTTCTGAATGTCTTTGACCGTGATCAGGCCTTTAAGGTGGCCGTCATCGTCCACGACAAGCAGTTTTTCAATGCGGTGCTTTTGCAGCTTCACTTTTGCCTCGTCCAGCGTCGTACCGATCGGTACCGTCACGAGCGGTTGAGGCGTCATCACTTCGGAAACGGGGATGTCGAACCGCGTCTCGAAGCGGAGATCGCGGTTAGTGATTATTCCGACAAGCAGCCCGGTGCCGTCGACGACCGGCACCCCGCTGATCCTGAAGCGGCTCATTATGTCGAGAGCTTCCGAGACGAGCGCGGTTTCGATGATAGTTACCGGATCCACGATCATCCCGGACTCACTCCGCTTCACCTTGTCCACTTCTTCCGCCTGCTGCTCGATCGAAAAGTTTTTGTGGATCACACCGATCCCGCCCTGTTGCGCGAGCGCGATGGCGAGGGAAGCCTCCGTCACAGTGTCCATCGCGGACGAGCACAGCGGGATATTTAGTTCGATACCGCGCGAGAATCTTGTCCGCGTATCAACCTCGTTCGGCAGGATCTCCGAGTATGCGGGCATAAGCAGCACGTCGTCGAACGTCAATCCTTCTTTTATATCGTCGATGTTCATAAGGTAAAACTTATCAAAATTAACAAAAAAGCCCGCACGCTTTCGGCAGGCACCATCGATCAATTGATCGCGCTTTCAAAACTCGAGCAGTCAAGCGGCCGTCTCAATTCGGCGAGGGCCTCGTCCCCGGTGGCCGGCCGACAATTATCGGCGTCGGCGTGCGCCGCGGAGTCGGGATCGGCGTAAATGCCGGACGCGGTGGAGTCGCGGTCGGACGACCCGCTACCGGCGCCGGTGTCGACGTTGTTGTCGGAGGTGTCGTCCCCGGTCCCGGGGTCGGGGTAGACTGCACCACTGCTCCTGCCGGTGCGGTCGGTCCGGCCGGTGCGATCTGGCCGGACTCCATAATCTGCGCGACGTTATCCTTCGTAATTTCTATCTCGACATTGCCTTTCGCCGGCGGGGGCGGCGAAACCAGTTGTTTTCCATTCAAGGTTATCTGCACTTTGTCCGCGAAGCCCCGATAGTATCGAAGCTTTAACGCCTGCTGCGCGGTGTAGGACTTGGGCGCCTCGGGCGTGATCTCGTCGTATGCAAGATTCCCGTCCACCGTCGACGTCACCGATACCTTCTCAGATAACGCCCGGAACTCGATCCGGATCTGATCCGGAACAGATGGCGGTGCGCTGTTGGTATCAGTTACTTCGGTGTTCGAGTTGCTGTTCGATGCAGTGTTCGCGATGTTCGAATTAACAGTGGGGAAGTCGGGCTGATTTTTTATATAGTTCACGACGAACAAGATCCCGCCGGTCATCAGCGCCAGGATGACTCCCGCGAACAAGACCGTCGGTACAATGGACGACGCTGAGCGTGCATCATCTGTGAGAACTTCAGGACGGTACCTCGGCTGTTGTTCTTCGACGGCGGCGTCGTTTGCGGCGATCAGTCGAGCGTAGTCCTGCAATGCTTCGTGCTCGTCGATGCCGACGTACTTCGCATACGACCGGACAAACCCCTTATTAAAAATACCGCCCGGAAGCGGTTTATAGTTGTCGTTTTCGATTGATTCCAGATACATGGGCGAGATTCTGGTTTGCTCTGCGACCTCGCTGATAGATATACCTCGCTCTTCGCGAGCCTGTCGCAATTTTTCACCCAAGGTAGTTGGCATGTCGTGTGGTTTCCCGCCGAAACAGTAAGTGTGCTGGCGCCGATCTAAGCTTGAAATATAGCTTCGATAAACAATGCTTGTCAATCGAATGAAACTCGATTCATTCAATACTTACGGCTTGATTAATCGATTGTCTGCGTGATAGTTTTGTGCATAATTCACGTCTTGTTATAAACTTCAAAAGGCAAATCAATAAGCGAGGAACTAAGAATGAGTTTAGAAGCACTCGGAATGGTCGAGACTAAGGGATTCGTGGGCGCCGTCGAGGCAGCGGATGCGATGGTCAAGGCCGCGAATGTTCAACTGATAGGAAAAGAATACATCGGCGCAGGCTACGTGACGATCTTCGTGCGCGGCGACGTCGGCGCCGTGAAGGCGGCGACCGACGCCGGTGCGGCCGCGGCCCGCAGGGTGGGCGAGCTGATCAGTGTTCACGTGATTCCGAGACCTCACGGCGAAGTTGAACGAGTGCTGCCGCGCGGTGGCAAAGTTGGCCTGAGCCCGGACGAGAAGGCGCTCGGCGGAGGCGGAGGGCGACAATTGGGAGCCGGAGACGACTCCGGAACCGGCACCGGGATGCAGGGGAATAAGACTAAACAAGGTAGGCAGTAGGCAGTCGCAGTAGGCAGGTAAATTCAACTGGCTGCCCGCTGCCTTCCGCTAACTGCCCACTGGCAACATGGGCGACAAAGATCTAATTGCACAGCAAGAGGCACGGGATGCGGTTGACGCCGCTCACCGTGCCTTTCAGACTGTGGCGCAGTTCGACCAGGCAAGGATCGACGCTATTTGCGATGCGATGGCGACGGTCGCGCTCGCGGAATCGACCCGGCTCGGCTTGCTCGCCCATGAAGAAACGGGATTCGGCAAAGCCGAAGACAAGCGCGAGAAGAACCGGTTCGCGGCCGAGGACATTTGGAACTATTTTCGCGGCATGAAGACCGTGGGGGTCGTCTCGGACAATGGGACGGTCGTCGAGATTGTTAGCCCGCGCGGGGTCGTTGCCGCAATTATTCCTTCCACCAATCCGACCTCAACGGCGATCTTCAAGATAATCATCTCCATCAAATCGCGTAACACGATCGTTCTCTCGCCGCACCCCTCCGCGGCCAGATGTATCGCTGAGACGACGCGGGTCATGCGCGACGCCGGAGTGAAAAACGGTTTACCGGCGGACGCGATCTATTGCATTCAAAACAGCACGATCGAAGCGACCGAAGCGTTGATGAAGCACAAGCGCACAGCGGTGATTCTCGCGACCGGCGGGATTGGCCTCGTGCGGGCGGCGTACTCGTCCGGTAAACCCGCGTTCGGCGTTGGCCCCGGAAATGTGCCCGTGTTCATCGAGAGATCGGCGAACGCGGCGAAGGCGGTCGGAGACATTCTCACCGGCACATGCTTCGACAACGGTACGATCTGCGCTTCCGAGCAATCGGTTGTCGTCGATGCGCCCCTCGAAGCCGAGGTCCGGGAGCAGTTCAAACAGCAGGGCGGACATTTCCTGACGACGTCGGAAGCCGACGCGGTTGCGAAAGTTTTGCTGACCCCTGAAAGAACTTTGAATGCCGGCATTGTCGGGAAGTCTGCGGAGTACATTGCAAACCTCGCGGGCATCACGGTCCCGAGCGGCACGCGATGCCTTTTGGCCGACTGCGGCGGCGTGGGTAGAGATTATCCGTGGTCGATCGAGAAGCTCTCGCCGACTCTCGCTTTCTTTGTCGTAGATGGATTGCAGCAAGGTGCGGATCGATGTTACGAGATCCTGCAGTTCGGAGGAATGGGGCATACGGCGGGAATGCATACGCAGGACCGTGACGCGGCGATCGCATACGGAGCAAGGATGCCTGCGTCGCGCGTGATCATCAATTCGCCGACGACACATGGAGCGATCGGGTTTTCGACCGATCTCGCTCCATCAATGACGTTGGGCTGTGGCTCATGGGGCGGTAATGTTACGTCCGACAACGTCTCGCCGATCCACTTGATGGACGTCAAACGAGTTGCATGGGAGACGAGGCCGGTTGGTACCGACAGGCCAAAATCTAAAGCGACGCCGCTTCCTGCACCGGCTCCTTCGCCGGTCGCCCCCAGTCCAAAGCCGAATCGTGATCAAATCGCGGCGATGGTCGACCAGTTCCTGAGTAGGAAGATCGCCGACGCGCCGTTGCCCGAGCCGCCGGCTCCGGTTCCCGCCGTCGTCGCGGAGTCACCCGTCAAGACGATTATCCATGAGCTTCGCCCACAGTCGTTGACGGAAAATGGAGCAAGCCGGACCCCGATGGATTTCGTCAGCGAGACGGATGTTCGGGCCGCGATCGAGAAGGGGGAAAAAATTTACATCACGCCAAAAACTATCCTCACGCCATCGGCCCGTGACCTCGGAAATGAGAAAGACATTTTCGCTTCGGCCTGACGATTTTTATGATTAGATTCTTCGCAGCAGTTCTTATCTTACTTGCCGCATTGTGCATTTCGGCCACGGCCCAGGACGTCGCCCTTGCACAGAAGTCCGTAGTAAAGGACGCGTTGAGCTACGGGCTCGTCGTCGATAACTCGGGCTCGTTCCGGACGTTATTGGACAAGGTCATCGCCGCCGTGTCGGACGTGGTTGAAGAGAACCAGGCCGAGGACGAAGCCTTTCTCGTCACGTTCGTCGATACACCGAAGATTGTTCTTCGGCAGGATTTCACTTACAAGAAATCCGAGCTCCATGACGCGGCTCAGAATATGTTTGTCGAGGGCGGCCAAACGGCGATTCTCGATGCGGTCAAAAGCGCGGCGGATTATCTCGAGCAGAACGCTAAGCCGGATCCGGGGCGAATGCGCGCTTTGGTACTCGTCACGGACGGCGAGGACCGCGCAAGCGAAACGAAGATGGAAGATCTGCTGAAGATATTAAAGGCGGGAAATATCCGCGTGTTTGTTATCGCGATGTCTGACGGCAAGGTGATCACGAAGATCATCGACCGGCTAGCGAAGGAAACCGGCGGTGCGGTGGTAACTCCGAAACGCGGCACCGACGTCTCCGCGGCCGCGAAGCAGATCGCGCTGGCGATGCGAACGAAATGATGTCGGAAACTGTTATCCAAACCGCGGGGTGCTCGGCGTGCGGGGCCGAGATCCGCGACGGCTCAATGTTCTGCTACGGTTGCGGGACGCCTGTCGCCGAAGTGCCGGTAGCCAATGATGCGATGCGCGTGGCTGAGTCCGCCGCGCAATCAGACAGCGAGGTCGTCGCTCTTCCGGGTTCAAGGCCGCCGCTGAGGTCGGCCGCTTCACTAAGAAAACAGCGCCGGGCGTTCAATAGACAGCCGGTCGAGGTCACGTGGGAGCCGCGCACCGGTTCACCCGTCTCTTTCGTCATAGCAACGGTCGTGGTCGTTATCGGCGCGTTGGTTTTTCTCATACTTGCCTTATACTTGCGTTAGGTCTTCGGGACGATTTATGGAAGCACTTGGAATGGTCGAATGCATGGGCCTCGTCGCGATGATCGAGGCCGCCGACGCGATGGTGAAAGCCGCCAATGTCACTCTTGTCGGATATGAAAAGGTGGATGCGGGTCTTGTCACCGCGATCGTCCGAGGCGAGGTCGGGGCGGTGAAGGCGGCAGTCGACGCCGGAGCAGCGGCGGCTCGCCGGGTCGGAACGGTAACGGCCGTGCACGTCATCCCTAGGCCGCACAGTGAAGTCGCGGACGGAATTCCGGTTATTGAAACCGGCGAGACAAACAAGAAAAAGATTTCGGGTTCGGTTCCCGAATAGGTATCGACCAAAACCAAAAGGCGGGAAAGAGATCAATTCTCTTTCCCGCCTTTTGGTTTTTGAAATGCGATTAGTTTGATTTCTTCGTCGGCGCCGACGGGGTCGTCGCACCGCTCGCGGTACGGCCCGTTCGGGTCAGAGCGATCCGCTTCTGACTGCTCGGCCCATCCGCAACGGTTACCTTTATGTTCCGGTATGTACCGTCCTCGCGGTCGTTCGAGGGAAGATACCCGATCGAATACTGAGTGCGAAGCTCGCTGGCTATGTCGCGCGCGATACCGTTCAACTGACTTACCGCCTCCGGAAAGTATGCTTTGCCGCCGGTCTCTGAGGCGAGCTTTTCGAGAAACGCCTTTGCCTTGCCTTGCTTGCTTTTGGTTATGAACCCTTTTTCCGAACTGAGGTCCTTCACAAACCCGACGACATAGATCTGAACGTCCGTCTCGCGAAGCAAATCGAAAAGCTGCTGTTGGCTGTAATAACTGCTGACATCCTCGCCGTCCGACACGAGGATGAGGGCCCGGCGTTTGCGATCTACTTTATTGTCGCCCTTGTCGCGATCCGTAACCTTTCCCGCAGCCAGATAGATTGCATCAATGATCGCGGTCTGCCCGCCCTCTATGTATAGATTGTCGAGTGCGTCGTTGAGGTCGGTTTTGTTCCCGGTGAAGTCCTGAAGAATCTCGATCTTGTCGGAGCTCACGAAACGGATAACGCTTGTTTCGTCTTCGGGTTTGTTCGCGGCAACGAGGATCTTGCTAGCCTCTATCACTTCATCGATCTGCGACCGCAGAGATCCGGAATTGTCGATCACGAGGGAATAGCTCGTGGGGACCTCGGACTTCGAGAAAAATTCGATTTTCTGAGGGACATTGTCCTCAAAGATCTTGAACTCCGATTCCTGAACATTATTGATCGGCCGGTTATTGCGGTCGACGACGCGGACGTTTAGGTTGACGAGCTCGGTCTCGACGGTTTCGACGATGTCTTCTTCTCTGATTGTCGGGCCCGGTTTCGGTGTGGGGGTCGGGGTCGCGCCTGCCTTGGAGCCGGCGACAGGAGATGCTTGTTGGGCCCATGCCGATGGCAGAAACTCGGACGCCACTGAAAGCGAAATCAAAGCTAAAAACGCAAAGAAGTAAACTCGTTTCATTTATCTGACTCAGAAAAACTACCGAAGATCTGTGGCCGCTGTAGCGTAATAGCCTTCGCGGCTTCGGACTGTTAGACGCGGCAAACCACGCGGGGGTTTGACCTTAACTTTGACCTTCCGCCATTTACCGTCGGGCTGGAAGTCCTTCGGGGTGTAGCCGATCGAATATTGGTGACGAAGTTCGATCGAGATTCGGTCAAAGATCTCGTCCAGCTCGACATCGCTCGTCGGATAAAACGATTTGCCGCCTGTAACCGAAGTCAGCTCGTCCAGAAACGCCTGGCCCTGCATTCCGACCTGGCTTCCGGCATCGCTCGAGTCGATGATCCCCACCGCGTAGGTGATCACGTCCGACTCCTTCATCAACCGCCGCACCTCGCCGAAGTTATAGCGCGAAGCGTTATCCTGCCCGTCGCTGATTATCAGCAGCGCTCGTTTCTGATGGCTGCCGCGCGTGACGCGCTCGAGACCCAGATAAACCGCGTCATAGAGAGCAGTGTTCTGCTTTGGATTGACGAGGGTCAATTTTTCCAACACCGCGTCGCCGTTGCGGGTCCGGTCCAACAAAAGCTGGGCGCGGCTGTTGAATCCGATGAGGAAGTATTCGTCATTGGGATGACTCGTGTTTATGAAACGGGAAAGGGCCTTACGAGCCTTCTGAATCTTGTCGCCGCTCATCGACCCGGAGACATCGAAAAGTACGCCGAGCGAGACCGGAGCATCGGTGTCGCTGAAGAACGTGATCTCCTGTTCCTGGTTGTTGTCTTGAACGGTAAAGGAATTCTTTCCAAGGCCCATCACGTAGCGGCCATAAACATCGGTGACAGTGAGGGTGAACGTGACGAGGTCCGTCTTGATGCGGACGGGCGAGCTCGGGTCCTGGTCCGGGGGTGGTGTCGGCTCTGCCTGCTGCGCGGACACAACGATCGTTGCGAACAAAAAAGTGGACAGCAAGCAAAATGCCCGACGCAGCAGACCGCGACGGTCATAAACCTCAAAACCCGTGAAAGCCATACATTTCTCCTGTAAAGGGGAACGAGTTACATTCTAAAAAACAGGTACAACTTCTGCAAGATATTTTTGAGATGAGGCAACCCGGCAAATAGTTGTTTTGACCAAAATAATGAGTTCGCCGGCATAGATTGCAACAATTCGCGAAATCGTGCGTGTTATAATCCGAAGCGGTTTTCATGATCCGCGTCTCGGAAGGCGCTCCCCATTAATCGTAGAATCAATGTCAGAATTTATTTGCCGTCTCGGGACGCCTTCGGGCGACATTGTTACAAGAGTTGTGGAGGCCAGCGGCGCCACCGACGCCCGCGTTCAACTCGAGCGCGAGGGTTTCAAGGTCTTTGCGGTTTCTTCAAACGGTGACTCGATATCTTCGTTTCTTCCTTTCGTCTCGTCCAACAAACGCGGACGCGTAAAGCAATCCGATTTTCTCCATTTCAATCAGCAGCTCTCGGCTCTGCTCCGAGCCGGCATCCCGATGCTGCAGGCGATCACGCTGCTCAAAACGCGGACCCCATCCTCAAATCTGAGAGAAGTCCTGGCGGATGTGGAGGACAAGATCAAAAGCGGTATTCCTCTTTCCGAAGCCTTCGAGGCACAGGGCATCTTCCCGAAAATATATACCGCCTCTATCCTCTCCGGTGAAAAGAGCGGTGCCCTCGACGACGTTCTCATACGATATGTGGATTATCTGAAACGGAGCGTCGGTCTTACAAGAAAGCTGAGGGGTGCTCTGGCGTATCCGGCTTTTCTGATCGTCGCGTCTTCGTTCATGGTGGCGTTTTTGACTTTGTACATCGTGCCGAGGATGTCCGATCTGTTTAAGAACTTAAACGCGAACCGCGGCCTCCCGACGATCACGGTCGTCGTTTTGGCGATATCGACCGGTGTCTCGAATAATATCTGGTGGATGCTTCCGCTGGGACTGATCATTGGTGCGGCCATGTTCGTATGGCTTCGTACCGACTCGGGTAGGCTCATCTTGCACGGGCTGCTTTTGAAGCTACCGATTGGCGGTGAACTTATACGGCAGATGGCGACGTCCCAGCTGGCACGGTCTTTGTCGACACTGTTGTCCGGCGGAATCACCGTTCCGGATTCGTGGGACATCGCGTCGCAGTCTCTGAACAACCTGGTGCTCCGCAAGAAAAGCCAGGCAGTGCTGCCCCTGATCCGCGAGGGCCGCGGGTTTACGGAAGCGCTTGAGAAGGCCAACTGGATCCCCGACCTCGGCCTTGACATGATTGGTATCGGTGAAAAGTCAGGAAGCCTGCGCGAGATGCTCGACGAAGTCGCCGCCTTCTACGATGCCGAAGCGGAGGTGAAGCTGGAACAGTTGACGACGCTGCTCGAGCCGGTGATCCTTATATTTATGGCCGGCGTCGTGGTCGCGATCCTGTTGGCGATCTATCTGCCTATCATCGAGACCATCTCATCCGGACCGATGGGCGGAAGGAAATAGGGAATTATAAATGAGCACTGAACAGAACACGCTTGCAGCAAAATCATCGCCGCGGATCGAGCTTTCGGACTTTCTTGAAAACGAGCCGCCCGAGGTCGTCGAAGCCAAGCAGCTCGCGCGGCGCTATCGGCTCCCGTACATCGATCTGCTGCCGGCTGATCAGCCGTCCCCCATCGATTACGAAGAGCTGGCGAAGATCCCGGTGGAGATGATGCTCCGCAATCACTTCGTACCGTTGAAGCGCGACGGTATGGATCTTCATACGGCGATGGCGGATCCCACGAACCTGGAGCGCCTCGACGAGCTCGAGAATGCGCTGAACGTAAGGATCGTCCCGTACATCGCGACCCAAGGCGCGATCGACGTCGTTCTCAAGAAGGGCGATGCGACCCAGCGCGTTTTGCAGGAAGCTGCTTCCGGATTCAAAATCTCGCTCGTCAAGGAAACAGAGCAGGGAGAGGAAGTTCTCGATCTCGACCGCCTGGCTACCGACTCGGACATGTCGCCGATCATCAAGCTCGTCGACACTATCGTCTACAACGCGATGGAATCGCGAGCGTCGGATATTCACATCGAGGCCGGGGACCGGGACGTCCGGGTCAAGTTTCGAATCGACGGCGCTCTTTATTCGAAGGTCGATCCGATCGACATCGCATATCACCAGACACTGGTCTCGCGCATCAAGGTCATGTCGGAATTGGATATCGCGGAGCGCCGGGTTCCCCAGGACGGACGCTTTCGCGTTCGATATCGCGGCCGCACGGTCGACTTCCGCGTTTCCATCATGCCGTCCAACTTTGGCGAAAACTGCGTTATCCGTATTCTCGACAAAGAGCAGATTTCGGAGGAATTCAAGAACCTCAGTCTGGAGGTCGTGGGATTCGATCCCGAGGACCTCAAACGATTTCGCCTGTACATCAAAGAGCCGTACGGTATGGTCCTCGTAACCGGTCCGACAGGTTCGGGAAAAACGACCACTCTCTACGGGGCTCTGAACGAAATCCGCAACGAAGAGGACAAGATCATCACGATCGAGGACCCGGTCGAATATGTGCTGCAGGGGATCATGCAGATTCCCGTGAATGAGAAAAAAGGACTGACATTCGCGCGCGGACTCCGCTCGATACTTCGTCACGATCCGGACAAAGTGATGGTCGGAGAAATCCGTGACGAGGAGACCGCGCAAATCGCGATTCAGTCGGCGCTCACCGGCCACCTCGTTTTCACGACCGTCCACGCCAACAACGTAATCGACGTCATCGGACGATTCTTGAACATGGGAGTCGAGCCGTACAACTTCGTGTCGGCACTCAACTGCGTTCTGGCTCAGAGGCTGGTTCGGCTGCTGTGCCCCGTCTGCAAGAAGCAATACCAACCATCCGATGAAGAGCTGTTCAGCTCAGGCCTCCGCCCCGAAGACGTGAGTTCTCGCGCGTTCTACCGCAACGTCGGTTGCGATGCGTGCAACCACACCGGCTATCGGGGACGAACGGCTATTCACGAGCTGCTGGATATGTCCGATTCGATTCGCGAAATGATCATCGAGAGACGGCCCGGATCCGAGATCCGCAGGCAAGCGGAGAAGGAAGGATTGTCGTCGCTGCGCGAGTCAGCGGTCAAAAAAGTTTTTGCGGGTGCAACCACTCTGCACGAGATCAATCGCGTGACGTTCGTGGAAGAAGTAAGAGACAAGATCGCGTAGCTCCGAGCCGGCCCCGGGGACGTCGGTACCACCCGCGAACGTGGACATTGGGCGTTGAAGCAAGTGCGTATTCGACTCTATCCCAGGATCGTCTTATACACTTCCGCGTCGACATTTCCGCCGCTGACAACCACGCACACTTTTCTTCCCTCAAAACGCGAAGGATTTTCGAGAATGGCGCCCAACGCCAGGGCACCGGTTGGCTCACACTTCAGATTCGCGAGTCCGAAGTAAAGCCGGACGGCGTCGCGTATCTTTTCGTCCGGGACCTCGACGATCTCACCGACGCCGTCTTTTATAATCGGCCAATTCAGCTTCCCAACCGAGATCGTCCGCGCCCCATCGGCGATAGTCAGCGGCTCGGCCTCGTTCTGGACTATCTCGCCCGCTCTCAAGGACCGCGCGGCGTCGTTTCCGAGCAAGGGCTCCGCCCCGACGATCTCGACATTCGAATTGTTTCGCCGAGCAGCGGTCACCATTCCGGAGATCATCCCGCCGCCGCCGATGGGTGCGACGATGATGTCAAAATCTTTCGCGCAAATCTCATCCCCGAGTGTCGCGTTGCCCTCGATAACAAGCGCGTCATCGTAAGGGCTCGCCACGTACGCGTCGGGCATTTCCGCGGAGAGCTGCGCGACGCGATCGGTGCGGCTGATCTTTCGGATGTCGATGAGGTCGACGGCGGCACCATATGTTCGCACCGCATCGATCTTCACCTGAGCCGAAGTTTCCGGCATCACGACCTTACATTTTTTACCCAGCAGCTTCGAAGCGTACGCGAGTGCCTGGCCGAAATTTCCGGACGATGCTGTGAGAAGCTCATTGTTAGGAACCTTGAGGGCGAGGTTGTAAGCGGCCCTAAACTTAAAGCTTCCGGTATGCTGGAACGTTTCGGACGCGACAGTTAGATCGAGACCGAGATGATCACGCAGTTTTTGCGGCTTGAGAAATATCGTCGGCCTCACGGCACTCAGCAGGTCTAACATTTGATAAGAATCAGATACAGCGGCTAAACTCGTCAAGTTCGATGAGCAGTGCCTTCAAAGATTCGCTTCCGGGCGACCTCATAACCCACGTCACGTCCATCTGCGGGCCACGCGGCGGGGCTTGGCTGGATGGTTTGGAACGGATCGTCGCCGAGCTCGAACGCCACTGGTGCATCGAGGTTGGACGCCCGTTTCCGGCCGGGGAATTCAATTTCGTCGCGCCTGCGCAGCGTGCTGATGGGGAACTGACCGTTCTGAAGATCGCGCCGCCGTACCAGAACGTAGAAATATTTGGCGAGGCTGCTTTTCTCCGACACCGTAACGGGATCGGTGCCGTGAAACTGATCGCCGAAGAGCCCGGCCGGTCGGCCATTCTGCTGGAGCACGCGCGGCCGGGGTGTAACCTAGCTGAAATGTTCAAGGACGACCCGCCCGCGTCCGTGGTTCCCGCGATCGAAGTACTTCGCTCGATAATTTCGCCGCCACCCGTCGATCCGATAGGCATAAAGACGCTTGACGAATGGTTCGGCGGAATGCGGAAGTTCCGGCAAACAAAATTTCCCGCCCGGTACGCGGAACGGGCTCTGGAAGCTTATGACCGACTGTCGCGGCAACCGAATCGTAATTTCTATCTGCATGGCGATTTTCATCCCGGGAATGTCGTCAGCGCCACACGTTCGCCATTTCTAGCGATCGATCCGAAGGGGATCATCGGGAACATCGGTTACGACATCGCGGTCTTCCTAAATAATTTTCACTGGTGGCAGGAGGCGAGGCCCGATGTCCAATCTCGTCTCGACCGTGCCGTGGCACAATTTGCAGAGGCCTTCGGCCTCGAGCGGACGGTGATCAGGCAATGGGCTTACGCGCAGATGGTCCTCGGGTCTTGGTGGACTTTCGAAGACATGCCCGAGCACTATAACAACGAAGTCGCGAAGGCGGATATCTGGGACGTATAATCGTTCAATATGGTACAAGCACAATTCGGCATGATCGGCCTGGGAACAATGGGTCGGAATTTTCTTCTCAATGTGGCGGAGCACGGCTTCACTTGCATCGGCTACGACCTCGATGACAGAAAGCGCACCCTGTTGGTCGAAGAGGGATCCGCCTATTCCGTCGCCGCTGCCGCTGATGTAAAAAAATTCGTCGCCGGTCTCGAGACTCCGCGAAAAATAATGCTTCTTGTACCCGCCGGCCCGATCGTCGATTCGGTGATCCACGACCTGAAGCCGCTTTTGCAGAAGGGCGACATTGTCATCGACGGCGGCAATTCGCACTTCGGCGACACGGAGCGGCGCGAAAGCTTATTGAATTCCGAAGGCATTGAATTTCTCGGCGTCGGTGTTTCCGGCGGCGAAGAAGGAGCGCGTCACGGTGCGAGCATAATGATCGGGGGTAAGCCCGAAGTGTACGAGCATGTCCGTCCGATGCTCGAAGCTGCGTCTGCGAAGGTGAACGGTGAACCATGCGCGGCGCATGTCGGTAACGGATCGGCCGGGCACTTTGTGAAGATGGTGCATAACGGGATCGAGTACGGTTTGATGCAGTTGATCGCCGAGGCATACGATCTTCTGAAACGCGGTCTTCGAAAAAGCGACCGCGAGATCTCCGATCTGTTTGCCGAGTGGAATGCGGGTGAACTGAATTCTTTTCTGGTCGAGATCACATCGACCGTGCTTCGGAAAACAGATTCCGAGTCGGGGAAGGCGCTTGTCGATCTGATTCTCGACTCGGCGGGCCAAAAGGGGACTGGACGATGGACATCGCAAATCGCGGTCGACCTTGGCGTCCCGATTCCGACAATCGATTCCGCGGTAACGATGCGGCAGATATCGGCGCGAAAGGCAGAGCGCCTCGCCGCGTCAGCAAAGTACGATAAGGCAAATGCGGAGTACGATCTTGGTGATACAAAGTACCACTTGGGTAATAAAAGCACGGCTATGCCAGATGATTTCGCGGTCGGTGCGGTGCA
>DATLCA010000504.1:0-1070 GCA_035526605.1 Pyrinomonadaceae bacterium
GGGCCGCTGCAAGCAGCGATACTCGAAAATCTGCGTAACGAACCTAACGACGAAATGTCACAGATCCTGATGTCGGCATACGAAGCATCTCGCGCGAAGAGTGGGACTCGGACCGGCTCAGCACCGACGCAGCCGCCGAGAGACAAAATGCGCGTTGGCGGCGACGGTTTCACCGGCGTCTACCGCATGGTCCGCCCTCGGGCGCTCAACATAAACAACCCGCATTCGGAACCGGGTTTTTGGATCGAGTACATCACTTTTTTTCCGAATGGAAACGCATTCTGGTCGCTTCCGCCAGAGGGCCTTCTAAACTTCGACGCCGCCCTCACGGCCCGGTCGTTCGCTAATGACTGGGGTACCTACACGTTGCAGGACGGCGAGATCCACGTGCTGCGCGGTCCTTCGAAAAAACTCTACGTAATAACGCGCAGCGGTGACCGGCTGAACAACCCCCCATCTCTCGGCAAAGGAACTTTTCGACCTGTACCGAACGCAGATGGATTGAGGCTTGAAGGAAACTACCGTCGAAGCGCGAGCGAACCCACTCTGACATTTACGGCGAACGGGCAGTTCCGTGACGGTGGCGTGTTTCGGTACTTCGGAACGCTGGTTCACCCGAACGGATCGTTTTACCAGGACGATGGCGTTCCCGGTTCGGGGACGTACATCATCGAACAAAATACCCTCGAGTTGCGCTATTCGGATGGCCGAATCAAGCGGCACCCGTTTATAGCCTTTCCGGAGAATCTTGCTAAACGGCCGGCAGTCGATAGTTTTATCCTTCGGCGGGAAGAAAGGTTCGAACGTTACTAAACGGCGGGCGGTCTGCCCAACGACACGGAGGACGAACGATGGAACGATTCAAGCCTAAACTCTCCCGCCGGGACTTCATCGCCGGATCGGTCGGCACTGCGGCCGCAGTCGGCGCCCTTTGTAAAAACCCTGTCCAGGCGGCCGGACGCCCGAACATTCTTTTCATTCTTGCCGACGACTTAGGCTGGGGCGATCTGAGCTGCTACGGCAGGCCGGATTACCAAACGCCGAATCTCGACAAACTCGCTCGAGAAGGG
>DATLCA010000505.1:0-1132 GCA_035526605.1 Pyrinomonadaceae bacterium
GATACCGGCCCGGTAAAGCTGCCGGATATTGCGTAGGCTGTTGTTTACCATGAAGAAGCAATTATCTGGTTTCCTGATCTTTCTTTTTGTTTCGTGTGCATTCGCGCAATCTCCACCCGAACTCGAACAAAATCTCCGCAAGCACATCGAGTATCTCGCCTCGGACAAACTCGAGGGTCGGCGAACCGGCGAGTCGGGGGCGACCGCTGCGGCGAAATATGTCGCTGAACAATTCAAGAAGAGCCGGCTTAAGCCGGGACTCCAAACGAAGCCGGGACTCAAAACTTTTCTTCAGCCGTTTCCTTACATCTCGGGAGTAACTCTGGGACTGGACAATTCTCTTCGCATCGTTCCGTTCGGTTCCGGCCGCGAAAACAAAATGGAGGCAGGGGTCAACTGGATGCCGCTTGGGTATTCACCGAATGCCGACATCCCGTCGACCGAGATCGTCTTTGCCGGTTTCGGTGTTGTGGCACCGGAAGCCAACTACGACGATTACAAAGATCTGGACGTCAAAGACAAGATCGTTCTCATATTCGATACGACGCCGGACGCCGGAAACCCGCATTCTGCATTCGGCCGTTTCGATATTCACACCAAGGCGAACATCGCGAAGGACAAAGGCGCGAAGGCGATAATCCTGATTGCGGTGGACAATGATTTTAAGAACGATCGCTTAGCTCGTTTGAGTTACGACCGTACCTTGGGCGAAACCGCTCTGCCGGTCGTCGGAATTCTGCGCGGTTACGGAGCGCAATTGATCGGAGCTGCGGGCGAGGCCGAGATGAATGCTATCGCCGAGTGGCTCACGAAAAAAACAAATTCGCCGCCGTTCAAAACGATGAAGGCGACGGCGCAGATAAAGATCAATCTGGTTAAGAAACAGGTCGACGCATACAACGTCATCGGCGTTCTCGAAGGAACCGATCCGCAGCTCAAAAACGAAGCGATCATCATCGGCGCGCACTACGATCATCTTGGTCACGGCGGTTCGGGAAGTCTCGCGGCGAACTCGACCGACATTCATCACGGGGCGGACGACAACGCATCGGGCACGGCGGCCGTCATCGAGCTCGCACGGCAGTTCGCGAAAGAGAAGAAGAACAAGCGGACGATGATCTTCATGGCGTTC